>NZ_JADMJX010000170.1:0-4766 GCF_018780185.1 Rhizobacter sp. | reverse complement strand
CTTCCGCACCGCCGACGTGGTGGGCCTGGACACCATGGCCCACGTGGTCAAGACCATGCAGGACAACCTGCAGGCCGACCCGTTCTACTCGGCTTACGCCACACCCGCTGTGCTGGGTGGCCTGATCGCCAAGGGCGCTCTGGGCCAGAAGACCGGCGGCGGCTTCTACAAGAAGGTGGGCAAGGACATCCTGCGCCTCGACCCCGCCAAGCAAGACTACGTGCCCGCCGGCGGCAAGGCCGACGAGATCGTCGCCCGCATGCTCAAGAAGGCCCCGGCCGAGCGCCTGAAGCTGCTGCGTGAATCGACCAACCCGCAGGCGCAGTTCCTGTGGGCCATCCTGCGCAACGGCTTCCACTACGCGGCCGTGCACCTGGCCGAGGTGGCCGACTCGGCACGCGAGATCGACTTCGCGCTGCGCTGGGGCTTCGGCATGAGCCAGGGCCCGTTCGAGCTGTGGCAACAAGCCGGCTGGAAGCAGGTGGCCGAGTGGGTCAAGGCCGACATCGACGCCGGCAAGGCGTTGAGCAAGGCACCGCTGCCGGCTTGGGTGTTCGACGGCCGCGACGGTGTTCACACCGCCGAAGGCTCGTGGAGTGCGTCGCAGAACAAGTACCTGCCGCGCAGCACGCTGCCGGTGTACCAGCGCCAGTACTTCCCCGAGACGCTGTTCGGCGCCGGTGCGGCCGACCCGCTGAAGTCGGGCACGCAAGAGTTCAAGAACGACGAAGTGCGTGTCTGGACCTTGGATGGTGAAGTGCTCATCGCCAGCATCACCGCCAAGCTGCACCTGATCAGCCCGACGGTGACCGAGGGCCTGCTCAAGGCGGTCGAGATCGCCGAAGCCAAGTACAAGGGCCTGGTGATCTGGTCGCCGGACGACGTGTTCTCGGCCGGTGCCAACCTCGAGGCGCTGATGCCCGTCTTCATGAAGAGCGGTGCCAAGGGCATCGCCCCTGAAGAGAAGAAGCTGCAGGACACCATGCTGCGCATCCGCTACGCCCAGGTGCCGGTGGTCTCGGCCATCCGTGGCATCGCCTTGGGCGGGGGCTGCGAGCTGGCTGTCTACTCGGCCAAGCGTGTGGCCGCGATGGAAAGCTACATGGGCCTGGTGGAAGTGGGCGTGGGCCTGATCCCCGGTGGTGGTGGCCTGACCTACGTCGCGCGCCGCGCGGCCGAGATGGCCTCGGCCGCCAATGCCAACGCCGACATCATGAAGTTCGCGACCGAAGGCTTCACCGCCGCGGCCACGGCCAAGGTGGGCACCAGCGCCATCGAGAGCCGCAAGATCGGCTACCTGCTGTGGAGCGACGTGATCGTTCCCAACAAGGACGAGCTCTTGTACGTCGCCATCCAGCAGGCCAAGGGCATGTTCGAAAGCGGCTACCGCGCACCGGCGAAGTCGCTGTTCCCGGTGGCCGGCCGCAACGCCATTGCCACCATCAAGGCGCAGCTGGTCAACATGCGCGACGGCGGCTTCATCAGCCAGCACGATTTCTACATCGGCTCGCTGATTGCCGACGTGGTGTGCGGTGGTGATGTCGACGCAGGCTCGCTCGTCAACGAGGAGTACCTGATGTCGCTGGAGCGCAAGCACTTCTGCGGCTTGCTGGAGCACCCCAAAACGCAAGAGCGAGTCATGGGCATGCTGTCCACCGGCAAGCCCGTCCGCAACTGATCGGAGCACAGAACATGAGCAAACAAGTTCAAGACGCGTACATCGTCGCCGCCACCCGCACGCCCATCGGCCGCTCGGGCCGCGGGTATTTCAAGAACACCCGCCCCGATGACCTGCTGGTCGCCGCCATCCTGAGCGCGATGAAGCAGGTGCCCGGGCTTGACCCGGCGGCGATCGAAGACGCCATCATCGGCTGCTCCTTCCCCGAGGGCGAACAAGGCATGAACATGGCGCGCATCGCCGTGGGCCTGGCCTTCCCGAACCCGATCGGTGGCGTGACGGTCAACCGCTTCTGCGCCTCGGGCGTCACCGCCATCCAGATGGCCGCCGACCGCATCCGCGTCGGTGAAGCCGACGTGCTGATCGCCGGTGGTGCCGAGTCGATGAGCCTGGTGCCGATGGGTGGCAACAAGCCCTCGTTCAACCCGGCGGTGTTCGCCAAGGACGAGAACGTCGGCATCGCCTACGGCATGGGCCTGACTGCTGAGAAGGTGGCTGCGAAGTGGAAGGTCAGCCGCGAAGCGCAAGACGCCTTCGCGCTCGAGTCACACCTGCGCGCACTGAAGGCGCAGGCCGCCGGTGAGTTCAGCGACGAGATCACGCCGATCGACATCGTCGATCGATTCCCGAACCTCGCCACCGGTGAGCAGGGCACGAAGACCCGCACCGTCAAGCTCGACGAAGGCCCCCGTGCCGACACCTCGCTCGAAGGCCTGGCCAAGCTGCGCCCGGTGTTCGCGGCCAAGGGCAGCGTCACGGCCGGCAACAGCTCGCAGACCAGCGACGGCGCCGGCGCGCTGATCCTCGCCAGCGAAAAGGCGGTCAAGCAGTTCGGCCTGACTCCGCTGGCCCGCTTCGTCAGCTACGCCGCCCGCGGCGTGCCGCCCGAGGTGATGGGCATCGGCCCGATCGAGGCGATTCCGGCTGCGCTGCGCTACGCCGGCCTGAAGCACGAAGACATCGGTTGGATGGAGCTGAACGAAGCCTTTGCGGCCCAGTCGCTCGCGGTCATCAACACCCTCGGCCTCGACCCGGCCAAGGTCAACCCGATGGGCGGCGCGATTGCACTCGGCCACCCGCTGGGCGCTACCGGTGCCATCCGCGCGGCGACCGTGGTGCACGCGCTGCGCCGCCACAACCTGAAGTACGGCATGGTCACGATGTGCGTGGGCACCGGCCAGGGCGCAGCCGGCATCTTCGAACGCGTCTGACGCGACTGCCCATGCAACGCGGGCGCCGCATCGCACTGCTTGGCCTCGGGGCCGCGGCAGTCGGTGCGCCAGCGTTGTGGTGGGCCGCCCGGCCGGCAGCGTTGCAACTGCCGGCCTTCGATTCGATCCCCAGTGCCTTGCGCACGCTCGCGGCGCTGAAGACCCAGCCCGCGCGCAGCACCGGCACCTGGGACCTGGCCCATGTGCTGCACCACGCGGCGCAGAGCGTCGAGTTCTCGATGCAGGGCTTTCCGGTGCTCAAGCCGGCCTGGTTTCGCGCCACTGTCGGGCCGCTGGCCTCGACGGTGTTTTCGGCGCGCGGCCGAATGAACCACGATCTCGCCGAACCGATCCCCGGCGCACCAGACATCGCCCCAGGGCAGCCACTGCCCGCGGCGGTCGACCGTGCCATCGCGGCACTGCAGGCCTTCGAGCAGTACCGCGGGGTCTTGTCCCCGCATTTCGCCTACGGCGATCTGGACAAGCCCGACTACACCCGTGCCCACCTGATGCACTTTGCCAACCACTGGCAGGAGGTTGTTGATGGAATCCTTTGAGTTCAAGACCGCCGACGGCTTTGTCTTGCAAGGCCGTTTGTATGGCGAGCCGGTTGACAGCCACGCAGCCGTGCTGATCGTGCCCGCTATGGGTGTGCCCCAGCGCTTCTATGCCGACTTTGCCGAGTGGCTGGTGGGCCAGGGCCACGCCGTGATGAGCTTCGACTACCGCGGCGTGGGTGAGTCGCGCCCGGCGCAGATGAAAAACTCGTTGCGTGGGCTGCAGGCCGACATCAACACCTGGGCCGAGCAGGACACCTCGGCTGCGCTGGCCTGGCTCGATGCGCGCGTTTCCGAGCGAACCCCCATTCACTGGCTGGGCCACAGCCTGGGCGGCCAGATCTTCGGCATGGTGCCCAATCGCAACCGCGTGTCGCGCGTGGTCACCATCGGCGTGGGCACGGGCTACTGGCTGCGCAACGCGGCCAAGGCACGCGCCTATGTGTGGTGGCTGTGGTTCGTGGTGGCGCCGCTTGCGATGAAGTTGCATGGCTACTTTCCGGGCAAGCGCCTGCGCAAGGTGGGCGACCTGCCGCTGGGCGTCATGCAGCAGTGGCGCCGGGCCTGTCTCAACCGAGATTACCTGGTGGGTGTGGGTGGAGAGAAGATGCGAGCCGACTATGCGGCCATCACCACACCGATCCTGTCGCTCTCGTTCACCGACGACGAATACATGTCGGCCCGCAACACGGCCGACATGCACGCCTTCTATGCCACCGCGCCACGCGACATGCGCCGCATCGCACCGCAAGACGTCGGCGAGAAACGCATCGGCCACTTCGGCTTCTTCCGCCAGCGCTTTGCGCCCACGCTGTGGCCGCAGGTGTCGCAGTGGCTGGCATTGCATACTTCCACCTGAAGAGACTTGTCTGGAGACCACATGACCATCAAGACCGCGCTGCTGAACGGCGTGTACACCATCGAGATCGCCCGCCCCGAGAAGAAGAACGCGCTCACCGGCGCGATGTATGTCGCCATGGCCGAAGCCCTCAATGCCGCGGTGGCCGACGGCGCCGTGCGCAGCGTGCTGATCACCGGCCAGCCCGGCATCTTCACCTCGGGCAACGACCTCGAAGACTTCATGAAGCGCTCGGGCAGCATCTCGGTGTCGCCGGCGCGGGTGTTCATGAACGCGCTGATCGCCTGCGACAAGCCGGTGATCGCCGCCGTCACCGGCGCGGCCATCGGCATTGGCACCACGCTGCTGCTGCATTGCGACTTTGTCTACGTCTCCGACGAAGCGCGCCTGGTGATGCCCTTCGTGAGCCTGGGCCTGGTGCCCGAGTTTGCGTCCAGCCACCTGGTCCCGCAGCTGATGGG
>NZ_JADMJX010000252.1 GCF_018780185.1 Rhizobacter sp. | reverse complement strand
AAGATCTTGCCGTCGCCGATCTTGCCGGTCTTGGCGGCCTTGACGATGGCTTCGATGCAGCGGTCCACATCGACGTCTTTCACCACCACCTCGACCTTCACCTTGGGCAGGAAGTCGACCACGTACTCGGCGCCGCGGTACAACTCGGTGTGCCCTTTCTGGCGGCCGAAGCCCTTGACCTCGGTGACGGTGAGCCCGGTCACGCCCACGTCGGCCAGCGCTTCGCGCACTTCTTCGAGCTTGAACGGCTTCACGATCGCGGTGATCTGTTTCATGGCGGTCTCCAAGACAGTTAGATGCCTGTAGTTTAAGCGCGGAACTTCGAAGTGATGGGGTAGCGCCAATCTCGACCAAAGGCCCGGTGGGTGATGCGAATGCCGATCGGCGCCTGGCGTCGCTTGTACTCGTTGATCTTGATGAGCCGGGTGACGCGCTCCACATCGGCCGCCGGAAAACCCGCAGCGATGATCTCGTCGATGCCCTGGTCGTCTTCCATGTAGCGCTGCAAGATGCCGTCGAGCACCTCGTAGGGCGGCAGGCTGTCCTGGTCTTTCTGGTCGGGGCGCAGCTCGGCCGAAGGTGGGCGCGTGATGATGCGCGAGGGGATGACCTCGGCGCCCTGCGCGTTCTTCCACACCGCCAATCGGTAGACGAGGGTCTTGGCCACGTCCTTGATCACTGCAAAACCACCCGCCATGTCGCCATAGAGCGTGCAGTAGCCCGTGGCCATCTCGCTCTTGTTGCCGGTGGTCAGCACGATCGCACCAAACTTGTTCGACAAGGCCATCAACAAGGTACCGCGGATGCGGGCCTGGATGTTCTCTTCGGTCGTGTCTTCCTTCAGGCCGGCGAACTCGGTGGCCAGGCTCTGCTTGAAGGCCTCGAACATCGGCACGATCGAGATTTCGTCGTAGCGCACGCCCAGGCGCTGCGCCATGTCACGCGCGTCGATCCACGAGATATCGGCGGTGTAGGGCGAAGGCATCATCACGGTGCGCACCTTCTCGGGGCCCAGGGCGTCAACGGCAATCGCCAGCACCAGGGCCGAGTCGATGCCGCCGCTCAGGCCCAACAAAATACCGGGGAAGCCGTTCTTGCCGATGTAGTCGCGAACCCCGGTCACCAGGGCGCCCCACGCTTGGGCTTCCATCTCGGGAACCGGCGCCGTCGGGCCGGTGACGCTCTCGCGCCCCACCTCGACGATCGTCAGCGCCTCTTCAAAGAACGGTGCGCGTGCCGCCACCCGGCCCTGCGCATCGAGGGCGAACGAGGCGCCGTCGAACACCACTTCGTCCTGCCCGCCGGTCAGGTGCGAATACAGCAACGGCATGCCCACGTCGCGGGCACGCAAAGCCATGCGCTCTTCACGCTCGGTCACCTTGCCCAGGTGGAAGGGCGAGGCGTTGATGACGCACAGCACCTCGGCGCCGGCTGCCTTGGCGGCACGCGCCGGCTCGTCGAACCAGGCGTCTTCACAGATGTTGAGGCCGAACTTCAGGCCCTCCACCTCAAACACCACCGCGCCCTGCCCCGCGTCACGGCCCGAGGCAAAGTAGCGCCGCTCGTCGAACACCTGGTAGTTGGGCAGCTCGCGCTTGCAGTAGGTGGCGATGATCTTGCCCCCTGCGAGCACCGAGGCCGCGTTGTAGCGCTGCTGCACCGCATGCGACTTCGACCTAACATCGCCCCGCTCACCCCACTGATGCGGATGCCCCACCACCACATGCAAACCCGGCAGATCGGCCAGCGCCTCGGCGCACTCGGCCAGGGCCTGCGCACAGGCCTGCATGAAGGCGGGGCGCAGCAGCAGGTCTTCGGGCGGGTAGCCACACAAGGCCAGCTCGGGCGTGAGCACCAGGCGCGCGCCTTGCGCATGGGCCCGGCGCGAAAACTCGACGATCTTGCGGGCGTTGCCAGCCAGATCCCCCACCGTGGCATTGATCTGCGCGAGTGCGACCTTGACCGTGGAATTTGATGGCATATGAGTGAAGAAAAAGGCTCGAACGATTATGTCATTCGGGTCGTCGACCACCCGGCGCTTGTGGACGCTGCGCAATGGAACGCCCTGCTCGACGCGCAGCCCAGCAGCACGCCCTTCATGCGCCACGAGTACCTGCTGGCGATGCACGAGTCGGGCAGTGCGGTGGATGCGAGCGGCTGGGAGCCGCAGTTCCTGGTGATGCGTGAAGGTGACCAACTCGTCGCCGCCTGCCCGCTGTACCTCAAGGCCCACTCGTACGGCGAGTACGTGTTCGACTGGGCCTGGGCCGACGCCTACCAGCGCCACGGTCTGCGCTACTACCCCAAGCTGCTGAGCGCCGTGCCCTTCACGCCGGTACCCGGCCCGCGCCTGCTGGCGCGCGATACGTCGGCGCGCATCGCCTTGCTCGAAGCCATGAAGCAGTTCGCGCAACAGGCCAAGCTGTCATCGGCCCACGTGCTGTTTCTCGACGAGGCCGACCAGCAGGCCGCCCGCAGCGCCGGCTGGATGATGCGCAGCACGGTGCAGTTCCACTGGATCAACCGCACGCCGCAGCCGTATGCCGACTTCGCCGAGTTCCTGGCCAGCCTGCAGCGCGAGAAGCGCAAGAAGATCCAGCAGGAGCGGCGCCGTGTGAGCGACGCTGGCGTCACCTTCACCACCTTGCAGGGCGCGCAGATCAGCGATGCCGACTGGGATTTTTTCTACCGCTGCTACACGCTGACCTACCGCGCCCATCACTCGACGCCCTACCTCACGCGAGACTTCTTCGCGCGCATGGCCGCCGCCATGGCGGAGAACTGGCTGCTCTTCATCGCCTGGAAAGACGGGCAACAGGTCGCCGCCTCGCTGATCGCCATCGACCCTGCGCGGCGCAGCGCGTTCGGCCGCTACTGGGGCGCCACCGAACACATCTCGTGCCTGCACTTCGAGGCCTGCTACTACCAGCCGCTGGCCTGGTGCATTGCGCAGGGTTACCAGCGTTTCGAGGGTGGCGCGCAGGGCGAGCACAAGATGGCGCGCGGCCTGCTGCCGGTGCAAACCTGGTCGGCACACTGGCTGGCCCACCCACAGTTCGCCCAGGCCGTGGCCGACTTTCTCCAGCGCGAAGGTGCGGGCGTCGAGAGCTACCTCGATGAGCTGAACGAGCGCCGCCCCTTCAAGGCTTGAAGTCGCCCGCGATCACGCTCACGAAACTGTCGGGCTTGATGTAGGTCTGCAAGGCGGTGTTGACACGCTCCAGCGTCAGCTGGGCCAGGGCTTCGTCGACACGTGCCGAGGTGGCAAAGGTACGCCCGAGGTCGAGGTTGTTGGCCAGCCCGGCGGCGAGGTTGCCGTCCTGCGCCCGCGACAGCTGGCGAAATGACAGCAGACCGCGTTTGCCCTCGGCCAGCTCTTTCTCCGTGAAGCCCTCTTTCAACGCACGCGTGAGCTCCTGCTTGAAGGCCATCTCGACCTTGGTCAGGTTCTGCGGCGCGAAGATCGCGCTGGCCTGCCACACCGAATGCGGCTGGTGGCTGTTCCAGTTGACGGTGCTGCGCACGTCATACGAGAGGCCGTCGGTTTCGCGAATGCGCGTCCACAGGCGCGATTGCCCACCCGAGCCGAGCAGGTAGTTCGCCATCGACAGCGCGGGGTAATCGGCATCGATGTCGGACAACGGCACGCTTTGCTTCACCAGCAGGGTGGCGTTCTGCTTGTCGGGCGTCGCCAGCATCACGCGCTGCGCCTTGACAGGCAGCAAGGGCCGCGGCACCCGCGAATAGGGCTCGCCCGCGCGCCAGCCGGCAAACGCTTTCTCCAGCGCGGCACGCACCGCGGGCACGTCCATGTCACCGGCGGCGCCGAACTCGGCGCGGCCAATGCCATAAAAACGCTGGTGGAAGGCGCTCAGCTGCGGTTGGGTCACCGCCTTCACATCGCTCACCATTTCGTCAAAGCTGCTGGCGTATCGCACGTCGCCGCGCGGGTAAGGGTTGCCCAGGCGCGCCAAGGCGTTGCTGGCGACGGCCTCGGGCTCCTTGCGCTGCTGCTCGATGTCGGCGAGCACCTGGCGCTTGAGTTCGTCGAGTGAATCGGCCGGGAACACCGGGTTGCGCAACAAGTCGCCCACCAGCGCAATGGCTTCGGGCAGGTGCTCCTTGCGCGACGACAAGGTGACAGTCACGCGCCCTGCCCCGCCACTGATTCGCATCTCGGTCTTGAGCGCGTCAAGCCGGTCCTGGATCTGCTGGCGATTTCGCGTGCCCGTGCCCTTGTCGAGCATGGCGGCCACCAGGTCGGGCACCTCGCCCTGGCCGAACAGGCTCTTCTCGTCACCGAAGCGCAGCGTCAGGGTCGCCTGTACGGCCGAGCCGCGTGCACCCTTGGGCAAGAGCGCCACCTTCAGGCCACCCAGCTCGAAGCGCTGGGTGAGCCGGTCGATGTTGGCCGGCGACGCGTCGAAAGCCGCCACCGCAGCAGCGGCCGCCTGCGGCTTGAACGATTTCAGTTCGGCCGCCACGTCTGCCTTGGCCGGCGCAGGGGCACGCACGGGTTTGTCGACCGGCACATACACACCCAGCGTGCGGTTTGCCGGCAGCAGGTGCTGCTCGGCGACACGCTGCACGTCGGCGAGCTTCAGGTCTCGCACGCGGTCGCGCTGCAGGAAGAAGAGGCGCCAATCGCCCTGCGCGACCGATTCGCTCATCGCCACGCCCACGGTCTCGGGGTTGGTGAAGGCCTGTTCCCAGCTCTTGGCCCACTGGGCCTGGGCGCGCTTGAGTTCTTCGTCGGTGATGGGCACGGTAGCCACAGACTCCAGCGTGGCCAACATCTCGGCCCGCGCAGCCTCCGGTTCTTGCGCCGGGGAAAGCTGCGCGCCGAAGATCGTGAAGCCCGGTTCGGCCAGGCCCTGCGCAAATGCAAAGGTGCCGGCCGCCAGTTGCTTGGCTGTGAGCCGTTTGTGCAAACGGCCTGCGGGCGTGTCGCCCATGATGAGGTTGATCGCCTCGACCGCGGCGTAGTCGGGGTTGGCGGCAGGCGGCACGTGGTACGCCGCCATCAAGAGCGGCACACCGCCCACGCGTCGCAGCGTGATGCTGCGCTCGCCGTCTTGCACCGCGTCGAGCGTGTACTGCACGGGCAGCTTGCGTGTGGGCTTCTTCAGCTTGCCGAACGACTGCGCCACCCAGGCCAGCACCTTCGCGGGCTCGAACTTGCCGGCAACGATCAGCGTGGCGTTGTCGGGCTGGTAGTACGTGCGGTAGAAGGCCTGCAGGCGCGGGATGTCGACGTTCTCCACGTCGGTGCGCGCGCCGATGGTGCTCTTGCCGTAGTTGTGCCACTGGTACATGGTGGCCAGCGTCTTCTCGAACAGCATGCGGTCGGGGCTGTTCTCGCCCATCTCCATTTCGTTGCGCACGACCGTCATCTCGGTGTCGAGGTCCTTGCGGGCGATGAAGCTGTTGACCATGGCATCGGCCTGCCAGTCGAGGTACCACTTCAGGTTGTCGTCGTTGGCCGAGAAGCTTGCAAAGTAGTTCGTGCGGTCGAGCCAGGTGGTGCCGTTGGCGGCCAGGCCACGCTTGGTGAACTCACCCAGCAGGTTGCGGTGCTTGGGCGTGCCCTTGAACAGCAGGTGTTCGAGCAGGTGGGCCATGCCCGTCTCGCCGTAGTTCTCGTGGCGCGAGCCCACGCGGTAGGTCATGTTGACCGTGGTGGTGGGTTTCGAGTCGTCTGGGATCAGCAGCAGCTGCAGCCCGTTGGCGAGCCTGTACTCGGTGACGCCTTCGACAGATTGCACCCGCGTCAGCCCGGCAGGGAGGTTTTGCGCAACAGCGGCCTGAACAAAAAACGAAGCGGCCAGAGCAAGGCTCGCACACAAGAATCGACGCAGCATGGGGCAGGCTCGAAGAGGCAAAGAGGTCAGTGTAGAGCGGTGGTGCCGGGGCAAGTTCCGGCATCACCCCGCAGAAACGACACAGGGAGCCGAAGCTCCCTGTGTGCGCATACAAGGTTCAGTCTCGAATCAGGCTTTGGGCTTGTAGGCCGCGATGCCGCGGCGAATTTCTTCCTTGGCCGACTCGGGGCCTTCCCAGCCCTTGACCTTGACCCACTTGCCGGCTTCGAGGTCTTTGTAGTGCTCGAAGAAGTGCTGGATGGCCTTCAGGCGCATCGGGTTGATGTCTTCAGGCTTCTGCCAGTGCGTGTAGATGCCGAGCACCTTGTCGATGGGCACGGCGAGCAGCTTGGCGTCGCCACCGGCTTCGTCGTCCATCATCAGCACGCCGATCGGGCGGCAGGTCACCACCACACCGGGTGTCAGCGGGAACGGCGTGATCACCAGCACGTCGACCGGGTCGCCATCGTCCGACAGCGTCTGCGGCACGTAGCCGTAGTTGCAGGGGTAGTGCATCGCCGTGGTCATGAAGCGGTCGACGAACAGCGCACCGGTCTCCTTGTCGACTTCGTACTTGATCGGGTCGGCGTTCATCGGGATCTCGATGATCACGTTGAACTGGTCGGGCGCCTTGGCGCCAGGGGTCACGTTGTGCAGGCTCATGGTGTTTTGGTGATTGCGCGGGAAAACCCGAAGTTTACTCGGGCATCTTGCGGTGGGCTGACATGGATCACAGCTCGCGCAGACCGCTGGAAAACACCATGCGAGCTTCGTTGCCTTGTCACAGGCCTTCCCGTAGCATGCCCCGCAGACCCGCCCAGGCCCTCTCAAAGGTGACACAAGCGGCGGGCTCGTCTCTCACAACGTGTGAACAACCGAAACGAGGAGTCCCACCGATGTCGACGAATTTGGCGCTGTACTTTGCGCTTGCCTGCGGTGTTGCCGCAGTGTTGTATGGCTTCGTGCAGCGAAGCTGGATCCTGAATCAAAGCGCCGGCAATGCGCGCATGCAGGAGATTGCCTCCGCGATTCAACAAGGTGCGGCCGCGTACCTTGCACGCCAGTACAAGACCATCGCCATCGTGGGCGTGGTGCTGGCGGTGCTCATCGGTGTGTTCATCGACATCACCAGCGCCGTGGGTTTCGTGCTCGGTGCCGTGCTCTCGGGCGCCTGCGGCTTCATCGGCATGAACGTGTCGGTGAAGGCCAACGTGCGCACGGCGCAGGCCGCCACGCTGGGCATCGCGCCGGCCTTGAACGTCGCCTTCAAGGGCGGCGCCATCACCGGCATGCTGGTGGTGGGCCTGGGCCTGCTGGGCGTGGGCATCTTCTTCATGGCGCTCAGCGGCGGCAGCAAGGTGGACAGCGAAACGCTCAAGCCGCTGCTGGGCTTTGCGTTCGGGTCGTCGCTGATCTCGATCTTCGCGCGGCTGGGCGGCGGCATCTTCACCAAGGGCGCCGACGTCGGTGCGGATCTGGTGGGCAAGGTCGAAGCCGGCATCCCGGAGGATGACCCTCGCAACCCGGCGGTCATCGCCGACAACGTGGGCGACAACGTGGGCGACTGCGCCGGCATGGCCGCCGACCTGTTCGAAACCTACGCCGTCACGCTGATCG
>NZ_JADMJX010000112.1:4218-7501 GCF_018780185.1 Rhizobacter sp. | reverse complement strand
CGACCGCATCAAGGTGATCACCTATGTGCTGCTCGGTGTGTGCGTGGGCATCGCGACCCTGCTTTATGTGCCGCGCCTGGGCTCGGCCTCGCCAACGACCGGCCTGCTGTGGGAGCTGGAGGCGATTGCCGCGGTGATCGTCGGTGGCACGGCGCTCAAGGGCGGCGCGGGCACCATCACCGGCACGGTGATCGGTGCGGTGCTGCTCTCGGTCATCAGCAACATCCTGAACCTCACCAGCATCATCAGCGTGTACCTCAACGCCGCGGTGCAGGGCTTCGTGATCATCGTCGTGGCCTTCATGCAGCGCAAGCGACGCTGACATCTCTTTCACCCGCCGCGGTGGCACCCGCACCGCGGCGATCCCGTTCCGCAACCTCCTGTCGGGAAGCGGCTTTACCAGACCTCAGACTCAACACGAGGAGACATGCAATGAACAACAGAAGAGTTCTATTCCGCACCGCCATCGCCCTGGGCGCCTTGCTGGCCGGCACGCTTGGCTCAACGACCAGCGCGCTGGCCCAGAACAAGGTGACGATGGGGGTGTCGATCCCGGCTGCCACGCACGGCTGGACCGGCGGCGTGGTCTATTGGGCCAACCGCACCAAGGGCGAGCTGGAGAAGCAGTACCCCGGCATGACGGTGATCGTGAAGACCGCCAGCTCGGCCACCGAGCAGGCCAACCAGGTGCAAGACCTGCAGACGGCCAACAAGATCGACACGCTGGTGATCCTGCCGTTCGAGTCGGCCCCGCTCACCAAGCCGGTCGCGCAGGTCAAGAGCAAGGGCGTGTTCGTGACGGTCGTCGACCGCGGCCTCACCGACGCCAGCGCACAAAGCGCCTATGTGGCCGGTGACAACCCCGGCTTCGGCAAGGTGGCCGGCGAGTACATGGGCAAGGCGCTCGGCGGCAAGGGCAACGTGGTCATCTTGCGCGGCATCCCGACCGTCATCGACAACCAGCGTGTCGATGCGTTCAACGCCGTGATCAAGGCCTCGTACCCCGGCATCAAGGTGCTCGACGCCAAGCACGGCAACTGGAACCGCGACGACGCCTTCAAGGTGATGCAGGACTACCTCACGCGCTTCAAGCAGATCGATGCCGTGTGGGCCTCCGACGACGACATGGCCGTCGGTGTGCAAAAAGCGATCGAACAGGCCAAGCGCAGCGACGTGAAACTGGTGCTGGGCGGCGCGGGCTCCAAGGAGTACATCAAGAAGGTGATGGACGGCGACAAGATCGTCACCGCCAACGTGACCTACTCGCCCAGCATGATTGCCGATGCGATGAAGCTCACCGCCGAAGCGCGCGCCAAGGGCACGGCCATGCCGGCCACGACCATCATCCCGTCGGTGCTGATCACCAAGGACAACGCGGCCAAGTACTACGAGCCGGCTTCTCCGTTCTGACCTGGTTGGAATGAAACGCGGGGCGGGGTGTCGGTCGACGCGACGCCCGCGTCTTTCAGCTCCAGGGGCCTAGTGTGGTTGCGCAGGCCCTTGTGAGGGCAAGGCGAGCGCACGCTGCAGCAGCAGCGCGCGCTCGCGCTCATTGCGCGCCAGCGCGGCGGCGCGCTCGAACTCGGCACGCGCTTCGTCGTTGCGCCCGAGCTTGGCCAGCAGGTCGCCACGCACGCTGGGCAGCCATTGGTAGCTTTGCAGCGCGGGCTCGTCGCGCATCGCATCGACGATCGCCAAGCCCTCGGCCGGACCGAAGGCCATGCCCACCGCCACCGCGCGGTTGAGCTCGACCACCGGAGACGGTGCGGTCTGCGCGAGCGCGTCGTAGAGCGCCACGATCTGCGCCCAGTCGGTGTCGGCGGCGTTGTGGGCGCGGGCGTGGCAAGCGGCAATGGCAGCCTGCAGTGCGTACAGGCCGAGCGCGCCGCCCAGGGCCTCCACGCGCTCCAGGCCGAGCAGGCCGCGGCGGATCAGCAGTTGATCCCAGCGTGCGCGGTCCTGGTTGAGCAGGAGCACCGGGCGGCCCTGGGGATCGACCCGCGCGGCGGTGCGCGAGGCCTGCAGTTCCATCAAGGCCACGAGGCCATGCACCTCGGGCTCGTTAGGCGCCAGGCCGGCGAGTACGCGGCCCAGGCGCACGGCCTCGTCGCACAGCGCAGGGCGCATCCAGTCGTCACCGGCGGTGGCGGTGTAACCCTCGTTGAAGATCAGGTAGATCACTTCGAGCACCGACGCCAGGCGCGGCGCGATCGCATCGCCACGCGGCAGCTCGAACGGCACCTTGGCCGCGCTGAGCGTGCGCTTGGCACGCACGATGCGCTGCGCGATGGTGGGCTCGGGCACCAGGAAGGCGCGTGCGATCTCGCCGGTGCTCAAGCCGCCCAGCAGCTTGAGCGTGAGCGCCACACGCGCCTCGGTCGAGAGCACCGGGTGGCAGGCGGTGAAGATCAGGCGCAGCAGGTCGTCGCCGATCTCGTCGGCACGGGCGGCGTCGAGGGCGTCGACGAAGTCCGGCACGATCAAGGCCTCTTGTGCTTCGAGCTCATGGCCGATCTCCTCGTGCTTGGCGGCGAGCAGCTTGTCGCGGCGCAGGTGGTCGAGTGCGCGGTTCTTCGCCGTGGTCATCAGCCACGCGCCCGGGTTGTTGGGCACGCCCGACTCGGGCCAGTGCTCCAGCGCCGCCACCAGCGCGTCTTGGGCCAGCTCTTCGGCCAGGCCGACGTCGCGCACCAGGCGCGCCACGCTGGCGATGATCTTGGCGGCTTCGATCCGCCAGACGGCGTCGATCGCCTGCTGCGTTGCCTGCGTCGTCATCAGTTGGGTGGCGCTGCGTTCGGGTCCATGTACACCAGCTCCCAGACGTGGCCGTCGAGGTCTTCGAAGCTGTGGCTGTACATGAAGCCATGGTCCTGCACCGGGTTGGGGGTGCTGCCGCCGCCGGCCACCGCTTTGGCCACGAGCTGGTCGACCTCGGCCTTGCTCTCGCACGACAGGCAGATCAACACCTCGGTGCTCGTGCGGGTGTCGGCGATCGACTTCTTGGTGAAGGTCTTGAAGAAGGGCTCGGTCAGCAGCATCGCGTGGATGGTGTCGCTGATCACCAGGCAGGCGCCCTGGTCGTTGCTGAACTGCGGGTTGAAGTGGTAACCCATGCCCTCGAAGAAGGTGCGCGAGCGCGGCAGGTCCTTGACGGGCAGGTTGACGAAGATGAGTTTGTTCATGGGGTGTCCTTCCTCGGATGTTGGGTGAATTCAGCGGCGCTCGGCAATCGCCTTCAGGCTGGCCAGGCCGGTCTCGAAGTCGCGGCCGACCATCTTGTCCA
>NZ_JADMJX010000112.1:0-4118 GCF_018780185.1 Rhizobacter sp. | reverse complement strand
ATCGCCTTCAGGCTGGCCAGGCCGGTCTCGAAGTCGCGGCCGACCATCTTGTCCATGTTGAAGATCACGCCCATCAGCTTGCCGAGAAAGGGGCAGGGCCCGCGCATGGCCCAGGTCACGTCGGTGCTGCCCGGGCCTTGCGGCGACAGGGTGAAGTCGATGGTGTTGTCGCAGGCCATCGGTGCGGTCATCACGAGCGACATCGTCACGCGGTTGGGCGCTGACGGTTCGATGATCGTGATGCTGCCCTTGCCCACGTTCTTGTTGCCGTCGAAATCGTAGGCCGCGCCGGGGCCGGCGTTGGGGCCGCGGTAGCTGCCCTTCATCGTCGGGTCTTTCTGGTTGTAGGGGTTCCAGGTGTTGAAGCGCTGCATGTCGTTGATCAGCGAGCGGATGCGTTCGGCCGGCGCGTGGATCTCCAGCGAACGCTGGATCTGCATCGTGTCGGGCCGGCTGGCGGCGTAAATCAGCAGCGCCGCCAGCGCCACCACCAGCACGATGGCGATGGCGGCGATCATGCTGCGGCTCCCTGGCTCATGCCCATCTCGCGAAAGCGCTCGACCGACTGGCTAGGCGCAAAGTCTTCGAGCTCGAACATCTGGCGCACCTCGATCTCGGCGTCTTGTTGCTCGCCCATCGGTGCGGGGAAGCGGCGGGTCCATTCGATCGCTTCTTCGCGCGAACGCACCTGGATGATGGTGTAGCCGGCCACCAGCTCCTTGGTCTCGGCAAACGGCCCGTCGATCAGCGTGCGCCGCCCGCCGCTGTAGCGGATGCGCCAGCCCCGGGCGCTCGGTTGCAGGCCGTTGCCGTCGAGCAGCACACCGGCCTTGACCAGTTGCTCGTGGTAGTCGGCCATGGCGGCCATCAATCCCTCTTCGGGCAGGATGCCGGCCTCGGAGCGGGCTGTCGCCTTGACGATGATCATGAATCGCATGTCGCTTCTCCTTCGTGGGTGGTGTGGCGGGAACCGTTGCAAAACTCGGTTCACATCCACACGACGAACGAGGGCGGGCGTTTTCGACACGCGCCAGCTTGGGTGGAAACTTGGGGCTTACTCGTAACAGGGCGCCAAGGCGCGCACTTCGACCGTGCACCACTCGGCGGCCGGGCAGGCGGCGGCTATGGCGATGGCTTCTTCGCGGGTGGCGCAGTTGAGCAGGAAGAAGCCGCCGATCATTTCCTTGGCCTCGGCGAAGGGGCCGTCGAGCACCTGGGTCTTGCCGTTGCGCACGGCCACCCGGGCGGCGTCGTCTTGCGACTTGAGCGACTCCACGGCCTGCAACAGGCCGCGCGCCTTGAGCGAGTCACCAAAGTCGACCATGCGTTGGAAGACGGCGCGGCCTTCGGCCTCGGTGCGGGTGCGGCGCTGGGTGGTGGGTTCGACGATCAGCAGCATGTAGCCCATCGGGGTTCCTCGGGTTTCTGGGAAAGGCGAAAGAATAGACCACCGAGCCCCTGCGAGCGCAGGTGGTTCTGTCGAATGGGCTAGAGTCGCGCCATGCATGTGTGGCTCAAATACGCGATGGCTTGCCTGTTGGCGCTGGCTCTGCCCGCCCAGGGCATGGCCAACGCGGTCATGCTCCACTGTGGCAACAGCCACCAGCGCATGCACACGGCGCAGGCCGCGGCTCCGCAAGCCTCGGACCCTCACCAACACCATGGCGCTGCCGCAGGGCATCAGCACACCGCTGAACAGGCCAAGCACGAGCCGGTCTCACCCGACAAGCTGACCGACCTGGGCCAGTACAAGTGCAGCGCCTGTGCCTCGTGCTGTGCCGGCATCGCGCTCTTGAGCGCCATGCCGCAACTGGTGGCCCCTGAACTCGGCGCCACGGTCTTTGCGGTGGTCGCGCCTGGTGTCGCCCCGTTTGCGACCAGCGGCCCCGACCGGCCACCCCGAAGCCTGATCGCTCACTGACCGGCGGTGCCCCGCCGGGTCACTTCACTCCTGGCCGCACCTGCGGTGCAGGAGCCCTCTGGCTTTGACGCGAGGTCATCATGCTTTTCTCTTCTTGTCGCTGGCTCTCACCCGCCGCGCTGCTGCTTGCCACCTGTGCCGCCCACGTGCAGGCCGCCCCACCGGCCGCCCGGCCCGACCCGCTCGACCCGCAGGCCAAGGTGCCGGCGCTGGTCTACACATCGTCGTTCGCTGCCTACCGGCGGCTGGGCGAGGACAAACCGCTCTCCTGGCGCGAGGCCAACGACACCGTCACCCGCATCGGCGGCTGGCGTGTCTACACCCGCGAGGCGCAGCAGGCCGAGCCGGTGGCTGCGCCGGCTTCGGCCGCATCACAACCCCACATGGCCCAGCCGATGCCCCATGGGCATCAGGGCCACACCAAACCATGAGCGCCCGCACGCCACTCACCGCGGCCGCGGTGCTGCTCAGCGCCGTGTTCGCGGGCTGCGCCTCGTTCAGCACCGACGGCGGCTTCGCATCGGTCGAACAAACGACGCAGAGCCGGCTCGGCAAGGAGCTGCGCTGGGCGCGCTCGCCCGCTGACCAGGAGGCCATCGACAAACGGGTTGCCGAGTTGCTGGCCAAACCGCTGACGGTCGACGACGCGGTGCAGGTGGCCTTGCTCAACAACCGGGGCTTGCAGGCGAGCTTCCAGGAGCTCGGCATCAACGAAGCGGAGCTGGTGCAGGCCGGCCGCCTGCCCAACCCGGGCTTCAGCTTCGGGCGCACGACACGCGGCGACGAGATCGAGATCGAGCGTGGGCTGCACTTCAACCTGGCGCGCCTGCTCGCTTTGCCGCTCACCGGCCCGATGGAAAAGCGCCGCTTCGAGCAGACCCAGAGCCTGGTCGCGATGAACGTGCTCTCGCTGGCCGCCGACACCCGCAAGGCGTATGTCAACGCGCTCGCCGCTCAAGAAAGCTTGCGCTACATGCAGCAGGTGAAACAGGCCGCCGAGGCCAGCGCCGAGCTGGCGCGCCGCATGGAGCAGGTGGGCAACTTCAACAAGCTGCAACGTGCGCGCGAGCAAGGCTTTTATGCCGATGCGGCACTCAACCTCGCACGCGCCGAGCAGGCACGGCGCGCCAGTCGAGAGCGCCTGACGCGCCTGCTTGGCGTGTGGGGGGAGCAGGCGCAGTTCACGCTGCCCGAACGCCTGCCCGACCTGCCGGCGCAGCCGCTCGACCTGCCCGACATCGAGCGGGTGGCGCTCGCGCAGCGGCTCGACGTGCAAGGCGCCAGGCTCGCCGCCGAGCAGACGGCGAAGAACCTGGGCCTCACACGCCGCACCCGCTTCATCAACGTGCTGGAGCTGGGCCTGGTGCGCAACAGCTCGAACGAGGCGCCCACCCAGCGCGGCTGGGAGCTGAGCTTCGAGCTGCCGCTGTTCGACTGGAGCGGCGCGCGTGTGGCCCGCAGCGAAGCGGTCTACATGCAGAGCGTGCACCGCGCGGCCGAGGCTGCGATCAACGCGCGCTCCGAGGTGCGCGAAGCGTATGGTGCTTACCGAACGGCGTATGACATCGCTCGGCACCACCTCGACGAGATCGTGCCGCTGCGCCAACGCATCGCCGAAGAAAACGTGCTGCGCTACAACGGCATGCTGATCGGCGTGTTCGAGCTGCTGGCCGATGCCCGCGCGCAGATCGCGAGCGTCAACGCCGCCATCGAGGCCAAGCGCGACTTCTGGGTCGCGCAGGCCGACCTCGACATGGCCCTCATCGGCAAGCCCAGCCTGGCCGCACCCGCCGGCGCATCGAGCGGCCCCGCGATGGCCGCCGAGGCCGGTGCGCACTGACCCCCACATTCAAGGAATACAACATGGTTTCCCGACGTTCTCTTTTAGGCGGTGCCGGCGCCATCACCGCCGCGGCCACCGCCGCAGCGGTCAGCAAGGTGGCGATGGCCGCCTTGCCCGAGCCGGTGTTGCAAACCAAACCCGACACCATGCCGCCGCTGGTGCCCAGCACCGGCCGCCCCTACAACCCGGTGGTCACGCTCAACGGCTGGACTGCCCCGTGGCGCATGAACAATGGCGTGAAGGAGTTTCACCTCGTGGCCGAGCCGGTGGTGCGCGAGATGACCCCCGGCTTCAAGGCCCACCTGTGGGGCTACAACGGCCAGAGCCCGGGGCCGACGATCGAGGTGGTCGAGG
>NZ_JADMJX010000153.1 GCF_018780185.1 Rhizobacter sp. | reverse complement strand
TCAAAGGAGAACCCGTACTGCCGCGAAATCAGCTGCGTGAGTTGGGAGCCGCCAAAGGCTTGATCCCGGTCGTAGAGCATCTCGTCATCACGCAGCACTTTGAGGCTGGTGGTGTCCGCACCGATCTCGAACAGAGCCACAAGCGCATCTTTGCCTTCGTTGGGAAGGGCTTCAATAAGGCGCCCCATCGCGAGGCGAGAAGCATGCGACTCGATGTCCAGAACCACGGGCTTGAGTCCGGCCGCCTCAGCAAGACCTTGACGGTCCTGGACGCGATCCTTGCGCGATGCGGCGATCAGCACCTCAACGTCACCCACCGAGGTGGGGCTTGGGCCGATCACAGAGAAGTCAAGGCTAACTTCGTCCAGCGAAAACGGAATGTATTGGTTGGCTTCGGATTCAACCTGAAGCTCAAGTTCTTCTTCGCGCAAGCCGGCGGGCAACATGATCTTCTTGGTGATCACGGCCGACTGAGGCATGGCAAGCACAACCTGCTTGGTTTTGGTGCCGCTCTTGGTGACCACCCGGCGCACGGCATCGGCCACTTCGTCAAATTTTTCAATTTGACCGTCAGTGATCCAGCCTTTTTCGAAGCTTTCAGCCGCAAAACGCTCGAGCACGTACTCACCTGATGCGCTTTGACCCAGCTCGACCAGCTTGACGCTGGAGGAACTGATGTCCAAGCCGATCATCGGTGGATGCTTGCGGCCCAACAACAAGTCAAGGAAGCTCACGACGCCCTCTCCCAACGCGCTTTTAGGTACGCTGGACTGTTAAGAAGTTACTTCAATGCTAGCAGTAAAGTCTTTGTACAACAAAGATATTTCCAATTTTCACAACCTCGTCTCGTTGCAAAACTCAGACGCAAATACGTGTCAAAAATTGGCACCCTCGGGTCAACCCTAGGAGCCTCTGCGGCAAGTGCCAAGGAGTTCACGTTCTGTCGATGAGACCAGGGGGCTTCTTATAATCACGCCCACCTTTGTTGGAGTTCCATGAGCGAATCCGAGCGACCGGCCGCGTCCTTGTCCCGCACTCTTGCCTCGCTGCCCCCATGGGCGCGTTGGCTGACTGTCGCAGCCGCCTGGGGGATGGGGATGCTGGCCGCTGGCATGCTGACGGTGCTCATGCTGGTCGGTTTGGCCTTGGCGGTGGCCTACCCCAACCTGCCCGAGATCAGCGGTCTGCTCGACTACCGGCCCAAGCTGCCCATGCGCGTCTACTCGGCCGACGGCGTCTTGCTGGGTGAGTTTGGCGAGGAACGCCGCAACTTCACGCCCATCGCGCAGGTTCCCAAGGTCATGCAGCAGGCGGTGCTGGCCATCGAGGACGCTCGCTTCTATCAGCACAGTGGCGTCGACTACAAAGGGGTGTTGCGCGCCGGTCTGGCCCAGTTTGCCGAATCGCGCAGCCAAGGCGCCTCGACCATCACCATGCAGGTGGCGCGCAATTTCTACCTGTCCACCGAGAAGACCTTCACCCGCAAGATCTACGAGGTGCTGCTGGCGCTGAAGATCGAGAGCCTGCTCACCAAGGAGCAGATTCTCGAGGTCTATATGAACCAGATCTTCCTCGGCCAGCGCGCCTATGGCTTTGCGGCGGCGAGCGAGATCTATTTCGGCAAACCCCTGCAAGACGTGACGGTGGCCGAGGCGGCCATGCTGGCCGGCCTGCCCAAGGCCCCGTCGGCCTACAACCCGATCACCAACCCACGGCGTGCCACGGTGCGCCAGCAGTACATCATCGACCGCATGCTGGAGAACGGCTTCATCACGCCGCAGCAGCACGAAGCCGCGCGCAGCCAACCGCTGAAATACCGCGCCCCCGCCGAAGTGGCCGTTCACGCCGAGTACGTGGCCGAAGCGGCCCGCCAGATGATCTTCAGCCAGTACGGCGACGAGGCCTACACCCGTGGACTGAACGTTTACCTGACGCTCAATTCGGTGGAGCAGATGACGGCCTACCGCGCGCTGCGCAAAGGCATCCTCGACTACGAGCGCCGCCAGGTCTATCGCGGCCCCGAGGCTTACATCGACCTGCCCGCCGAAGGCAAGGACATCGACGCCCGCGTCGCCGAGGCACTCGACGAGCACCCCGACAACGATGAGTTGCGCGCCGGTGTGGCCCTGGAGGCCAACCCGCGCAAGGTGGTGGCGGTGCTGCAAAACGGCGAATCGGTCACTGTCACCGGCGAAGGCCTCAAGCCGGTGACCTCGGGGCTGGCGGCCAAGGGCAACCCCAAGACGCAGATCCGACGCGGCGCCGTGATTCGCCTGGTGAAAGGCCCCAAGGGCGATTGGTCCATCACCCAGCTGCCCGAAGTCGAAGGCGCTTTCGTGTCGCTGGAGCCCCGCACCGGCGCAGTGCGCGCCATGGTGGGCGGGTTCGACTACGCCAAGAGCAAGTTCAACCACGTCACGCAGGCCTGGCGGCAGCCGGGGTCGAGCTTCAAGCCGTTCATTTACTCGGCGGCGCTCGAAAAAGGCTTCACGCCAGCGACCGTGATCAACGATGCGCCGCTGTTCTTCGACGCTGTCACCACCGGCAGCCAACCGTGGGAGCCGAAGAACTACGATGGCACGTTCGACGGCCCGATGTCCATGCGGCGCGGCCTGGCGAAGTCGAAGAACATGATCTCGATCCGAATCCTGCAGTCGATCACACCGGCCTACGCACAGGAGTGGGTCACCCGCTTCGGCTTTGAAGCCGACAAGCACCCCGCCTTCCTGACCATGGCCTTGGGTGCCGGGGCCGTGACGCCGCTGCAGATGGCCTCGGCCTACGGGGTGTTCGCCAATGGCGGTTATCAGATCAACCCGTATCTCATCAGCCGCATCACCGACTCGAAAGGCCGCACGCTGAACGAGGCCAAGTTGCAGTCGCTCGATGACAACTCGCGCGCCATCGACGCGCGCAATGCCTTCGTGATGAACAGCCTGCTGCAAGAGGTCACCCGCTCCGGCACGGCGGCGCGCGCCCAGGGCACCTTGAAGCGGCCCGACATCTATGGCAAGACCGGCACCACCAACGATTCGATGGACGCCTGGTTCGCCGGTTATCAGCGCAACGTGGTGGGCGTGGTCTGGATCGGCTACGACAACCCGCGCAAGCTGGGCGACCGTGAAACCGGCGGCGGCTTGTCGCTGCCGGTGTGGATCGACTACATGGCACAGACCCTCAAGGGCCTGCCGGTCCAAGAGCCGTCAGCACCCGAGGGGCTGATCAATCTGGGCGGGGAGTGGTACTACGAAGAGTTCACTCACGGCAACGGCGTGAGCAGCCTGGGCCTGGAAGACAAGATGCCCGCCGCCCCGAGCGAAGAAGAGAAGAAGAGCATCCTCGATCTCTTCAAGCGCTGAGTTGGCTCAGGTACTGGGTGCCACGAAGCGCAGCGCCAGGCCCGATTGTTCGCTCGCACAGGCCGAGAGCGCATCGAAAAACTCGCGCCCTTCACGGGTGTCGAGCCAACGGCCGTTGACATGCTTGTAGTGGAAACCACCCGAGCGTGCGGCCAACCACAGCTCATGCAACGGGGGCTGGGTGTTGAGCACCAGCTTGCTGCCATTCGGGAAGCTCAGCTCCAGCAAGCCCCCAGTGCGGTGGCTGTCGATGTCGACCACGTCGTCTTGCAGCCATTGATCGACCGTCGCCTCAACCGTTGACAAGACCGCGCCTGCCAGGGCGTGGAACTGGGCATCGCTGAGCGGGGTGGGAACAAGATCAACAGACATGGCCGTTAAGATTCATCGCATGCGGAAACAGAAATTCAGTGTAGCGGCGCAGCCCATCAGACTGTGCGCAGTAGGCTCTTTGCTGGCCGCCTTGCTGCTCGCCGGCTGTGGCCAGAAGGGGCCGTTGACGCTGCCGGCGCCGCCCGCCGCGCCAGCTTCAGCACCGCGCTGACGCATCACAAGCGCCCCTCCTGCACCCCATGGCAGGCGATGCGCACGCCGTGAATCTCCAACAAAGCCGGCCGCTCCTGGCGGCAGCGGTCATTGGCATGTGGGCAACGTGGGTGAAATGAACAGCCACTCGGCGGGTTGAGCGGGTTCGGCACCTCGCCCTGCACCGGCGTGCGAGCCCGCCCGCTCATCGCGATGTCGGGGATGGCATCCAGCAGCATGCGTGTGTAGGGGTGCCGGGGCTGCGCGAACAGCGTGGCCTTGTCGGCCAGCTCGACCAGGCGCCCGAGGTACATCACGCCCACCTGGTCGCTCACATGCCGCACCACCGCCAGGTTGTGCGAGATGAACAGGTAGGTGAGACCGCGGTGGCGCTGCAGGTCTTTCATGATGTTGAGCACCTGCGCCTGCACCGACACGTCGAGCGCCGAGGTCGGCTCGTCACAGACCAGGAACTCCGGCTGCGTGGCCAGCGCACGGGCAATCGACACCCGCTGACGCTGCCCGCCGGAGAACTGGTGTGCGAACTTCTCCATGTCAGCCGCCACCAGACCCACCGAGCGCAGCAACTCGACCACACGGTCCTTCAGCTCGACCTCGCCCTGCGCCAAGCCATGCTCCTTCAAGGGCTCGGCGACGATGTCACGCACCGTCCAGCGTGGGTTCAAGCTGGCGTAGGGGTCTTGAAAGATCATCTGCATGCGCTTGCGCAAGGCCAGCGCCTGCGGCCCGGCAAGCGTGGACGCGATGTCCTCCCCATCGAAGACAACCTCACCTGCGGTCGGTTGATGCAACCCCATCAGCAGGCGTGCCACCGTGCTCTTGCCACAACCCGACTCCCCCACCAGCGCGAGCGTGCGACCACGCTCGATCGTGAAGCTCACGCCGTCTACCGCATGCACCCACTGGCGTGGTTGCCGCTCGATGACACGGTTCAGCCACGGCGCCGACACATCAAAGGTCTTGGCCAAGTCGCGCACCTCCACCAACGAGGTGCTCATGGCGTTAGGCTCCCGTCATGCAACCAGCAGGCGGCACGCGTTGGGCCTGCGGCCAACAACTCGGGCCGCTCGACGTGGCATCGGTCCATCACGCGCGGGCAGCGCGGGTTGAAGGCACAACCCGGCGGAATGGCGTTCAAGCGCGGCATGGCGCCGTCGATCTGCAGCAGGCGCTCGCGGTCTTCGTTCATCGCCGGGATCGCACCCATCAGCCCGTGGGTGTAGGGGTGCGCGGGCGAATGGATCACGTCTTGCACCGGCCCGATCTCGGCCAGGCGGCCGGCGTACATCACCGCCACCCGGTCGCAGGTTTCGGCGATCACGCCCATGTCGTGCGTGATTAGCATGACCGCTGCGCCATGCTCCTTGCACAGGCGTTTGAGCAGCTGGATGATCTGCGCTTGCACCGACACATCGAGCGCGGTGGTCGGCTCATCGGCCACGATCAGCTTGGGGTTGGCCGCCAGGGCGAGCGCAATCACCACACGCTGGCGCATGCCGCCGGAGAACTGGTGCGGGTACTGGTCGATGCGCTGCGCTGCGGCCGAGATGCCGGTCTCTTGCAACAGGTCGATCGCTCGCTCGCGCGCCTGCGCGGCGCTCATCGGCAAGTGGGTGCGGATGGTTTCGGTGAGCTGGCGGCCCACCGTGTAGAGCGGGTTCAGCGAGGTGAGCGGGTCCTGGAAGATGGCGCCGATGTGGCGGCCGCGCAGCTTGCGCATCTCTTCATACGGCAGGTCGTCGATGCGCCTGCCCTCGAAGCGGATCTCGCCACCCGCCACACGGCCCGGCGGGTCAAGCAAGCCGATGATCGCCGCGCCGGTGAGCGACTTGCCAGCGCCCGACTCGCCCACCACCCCGAGCACCTCGCCAGGCTGGATGCTGAACGACACGTCGTCGAGTGCGAGCAGCGTGCCGTGGCGCGATGGGAACTCCACGCGCAGGTTCTTCACTTCGAGCAAGGGCTGGGTCATTGGATCAGCGCAAACGGGGGTTGAGCGCGTCGCGCAGCCAGTCACCCAGCAGGTTGACGCTCAAGGCGATCATCACCAGCACCACGCCGGGGAAGATGGTGATCCACCACTCACCCGACAGCAGAAAGTCGTTGCCCACACGAATGAGCGTGCCAAGCGACGGCGAGGTGACCGGCATGCCCACGCCCAGAAAAGAGAGCGTGGCTTCGATGATGATGGCCGTGGCCACCTGGATGGTGGCGAGCACCGTCACCGGCCCCAGTGCATTGGGCAAGACGTGTTTGCGCATGATGCGCAACGAGGGCACGCCGATGACGCGCGCCGCCTGCACGTATTCCTTGTTGCGCTCGACCAAGGTCGAGCCGCGCACGGTGCGCGCGTACTGCACCCAGCCGGTGAGCGAGATGGCGACGATCAGCACCGCAAATGCCAGCGTGTCATGCGCTGCCGGGAACAGCGCGCGCCCCACGCCATCGACCAGCAAGGCGACGAGGATGGACGGGAAGGACAGCATCACGTCGCACACCCGCATGATGAACGCGTCGGTGCGACCGCCAACAAACCCGGCGAACAAGCCCAGGCTCACGCCCACGAGCACCGACACCAGCACCGCGGCCAAGCCGACCATCAGCGAAATGCGCGTGCCGTACATCAGCGCAGACAGAATGTCGCGCCCTTGCGCATCGGTGCCCAGCAGGTACTTGGCACGGCCGTCGGGCAGCCAAGCCGGGGGCATCAACGCATCACCCAGCTCCAACGTGGCCAGGTCGGTCGGGTTGTGGGGCGCAACGAAGCCCGCAAACATGGCGCTGAACACGCAGACGAAAGCCACCACCGCCGAGGCCATCGCCAAGGGCGAGCGCCTGAAACTGTGCCAGACGTCGCCCTCAAAGAACCGCGCCAACGCGACGCTCACTTGGCTCGCTCGTTCACGGTCACCCATCGATAAGGCATGGTGTTGTCGGCCAGCTGCGTGAGCGCAACGGTCTTCTTCATCGCCCAGGCGAGCGACTGCTGGTGCAAGGGCAGGTGCCCCACATCGGCGCTGTGCAGGTCGAACGCTTCCTTGATCATCGCGTTGCGCTTGGCCTGGTCGGTTTCGCTCTGGATCTTGAGCGTGAGTTCATCCACCTTCGGGTTGCTGTAGGCGCCCAGGTTGAACTGGCCCTGGCCCTTGTCGGTGGGCGTGGCGATCAAGGCAGCGAGCGCGTTGTGTGCGTCGTAGGTGCTGGGCGTCCAACCCAGCAGATAGAAGCTGGTGTCGCGACGCAGGATCTTGGGAAAGTAGGTGACCTTGGTCTCGGTCTGCAGGTTCACCTTCACGCCGATGCGCGCGAGGTTGGCAGCCACCGCCTGGCAGATGTCGGCGTCGTTGACGTAGCGGTCGTTCGGGCAATTCATGCCGACCTCGAAGCCACTCGCGTAGCCGGCGTCAGCCAATAGCTTCTTGGCCGCCTCCACGTCGTAGGGCAGGCGCTTGTTCTGCTCGGTCGAGAAGCCGCGAATGCCCGGCCCGACCATGAGGGCGGTGGGCAACGAAGCACCTCGCATCACTCGGGTCTTGATGGTCTCGATGTCGATGGCCTGGTAGAAGGCCTGGCGCACGCGCTTGTCCTTGAACGGGTTC
>NZ_JADMJX010000150.1 GCF_018780185.1 Rhizobacter sp. | reverse complement strand
GCTACCTGGCCGAGTTCGGCGTGGTGTTCCTGATGTTCGTCATCGGGCTCGAGTTCAACCTGCCCAAGCTGAAGAGCATGCGCAAGCTGGTGTTCGGCCTCGGCCTGAGCCAGGTCGCGACGACGATGCTGGTGGCGGTGGTGGGCAATGCGGTGCTGGCCTGGCTCTTCAGCCTCGCGGGTCGCAGCTGGGGCCTGAGCTGGCAGAGCGCCGTGGCGCTGGGCGGCGCGCTGGCGATGAGCAGCACCGCCATCGTCGTCAAGCTGATGGCCGAGCGGCTCGAGCTCGAAAGCGAGCACGGCCGGCGGGTGATGGGCGTGCTGCTGTTCCAGGACTTGGCCGTGGTGCCGCTCTTGGTGCTGATCCCGGCGCTGGGCTCGTCGCCCGAACAGCTGGCCACCGCGCTCGCATGGGCGGCACTGAAGGCCGCCGCCTTGCTGACGGTGCTGCTGGTCGGCGGCCAGCGGGTGATGCGCTGGTGGCTCACGCTGGTGGCGCGGCGCAAGAGCGAGGAGCTGTTCATCCTCAACCTGCTGCTGGTGACGCTGGGCTTGTCGTGGCTGACCGAACATGCCGGCCTGTCGCTCGCACTCGGCGCCTTTCTGGCCGGCATGCTGATCGCCGAGACCGAATACAAGCACCAGGTGGAGACCGACATCCGGCCCTTTCACGACGTGCTGCTGGGGCTCTTTTTCATCACCATCGGCATGAAGCTCGATGGCGAGACCGTGCTCGCGCAGTGGCCGCTGGTGCTGCTGCTGAGCGCGCTGCCGGTGGTGTTCAAGTTTGCGCTGGTGGCCGCACTCGCGCGGCTGTTCGGTGCGGCCACCGGTGTGGCGCTGCGCACGGGCCTCTACCTCGCACAAGCAGGCGAGTTCGGCTTTGTGCTGCTGACGCTCGCCTCGCAGCAGAAACTGCTGCCCGACCACCTGCAAAGCCCGGTGCTCGCGAGCATGGTGCTGTCGATGCTGGCCACGCCGTTCATCGTGATGTACAGCAACCGCATCGTGATGCGGCTGTCGTCAACTGACTGGCTGATGCAGTCGGTGGCCATGACCACGATTGCCAAACGTGCCATCAACACCGAGGCCCACATCATCATCTGCGGCTATGGCCGCAGCGGCCAGAACCTGGCGCGCCTGCTCGACGGCGAACACATCCCCTACATGGCGCTCGACCTCGACCCTGACCGCGTGCGCCAGGCCGCTGCCGCCGGCCAGAGCGTGGTGTTTGGCGACGCCGCACGCCTGCAAAGCCTGATGGCCGCGGGCCTCGCCCGTGCGAGCGCGGTGGTGGTGAGTTACCACGACACGCCCTCGGCACTGAAGATCCTGCACCTGGTGCAGGCGCACGCGCCCACCGTGCCGGTGATCGTGCGCACGCTCGACGACACCGACATCGAGCGCCTGCAGGCCGCCGGCGCCACCGAGGTGGTGCCCGAGGCGATCGAAGGCTCGTTGATGCTCGCGAGCCACGCGCTGGCCCTGGTGGGCGTGCCGATGCGGCGCGTGATCCGCGTGGTGCAAGAGCAGCGTGATGCGCGCTACAGCCTGCTGCGCGGCTACTTCCACGGCGCCGACGACGACAGCGTCGACGACCGCCAACAGGCCCGGCTGTTGAGCGTGAGCCTGCCGCCTGCCGCGGCGAGCCTGGGCCAGCCGCTGGCCGACCTGGCCTTGCACGCGGTCGGGGTGACGGTGGTGTCGATCCGCCGCGCCTCGGGCGCCGTCACCAAACCCGAAGACAGCCTGATGCTGACGGCGGGTGACACGCTGGTGCTGTCGGGCTTGCCGGAGGCCTTGTCGTTGGCCGAGGGCAAGCTGCTCGGACGGGTTTGAGCCGCGGGTGAGTGGCGCATGAAAAAGGGGCCCGAAGGCCCCTCAACACTCAAACACTGGCAAGGTGCATCAAGAAGGACACGGTGCCAAGGCCACGATGTTCGGGCGCAGCGCGTTGGTGGCTCCGCTTTCATCGCCACCACGGGTGTTGTTGGTGAAGGTGCAACCGTAGGTCGGCGCCGCCACCGTAGCCGGTGTCACCACGTCGTCACCCGCAGGCCTCGCGCCCCCGCCTTCCCAGGCGACCATGTCGGCAAAGGCCGTGGCCTGCTCGGCCACCGTGAAATCGCAGTGGCTCGCACCGCGGATCGCACGCTGTACCAGGTAGGCGCTGTTGCCCTTGGCGGCAACACGGCGCTGGTAGATCTGCTGCATGCTGAAGGGCACGAACAGGTCGCCCAGCGTGTGGATCGACACCACCGGGATGCGGAATTCACCATTCGCCTTGGGAATCCAGCGCAGGCCGTCGGTGCGCAGCCGGTTGGCGTCGGGCAGGGCGGTCAGCTTCTGCACCGCAGCGTTGATCGCGGCCGAGCCGGCGGTGTCACCGTCGATGGTGTAGGTGAAGGCATTGGTGTCGATGCCGGCCTTGTTGAGGATGCCGCTGACCGTGCCGTCACCACCAAAGGTGCCGTAGGCCGACGGGAAACTGCCACCGAAGGCAATGCCTTGCGCAAACAGGGGGCGCTCGCCGCCGGTGAGGTTCTTCACGATCGACAGGTAACGCTGGCCTGCCGCGGTGGGTGCCGACGGGAAGGTGGTGAACAGGGTGCTGGTCACCAGCCCCGACACCTCCGACCAACGCTCACTCGGGTAGTTGGGGATGCCGGCGACGGCCTGTGCTGCCATCTGCATCGCACCGAAGGTGTCGAAGAGTTCGGTGTCGCCCATCACGCCGCACATGGGCACCGCGCCGTTGTAACGCACCTTGTTGCGCGCGGTGGCGTAGGCCTCGTCTTCGATCGCGGCGGCGGTGATGTGGCCTCCCATCGAATGGCCGGTGATGAAGATCTTGGTCGGTGCGGTCAGCGGGCGCGAGTTGGCCGCAGCGATGCGGGTGAACTCGAGCGCCAGCGCGTTGGTGTCTTCGACACCGGCACGCACGTCGTAGTAGTTCTTGCTGTAGCTCGACGCGGCCCAGGCGTAACCGTTTTGCACCAGGTAGCGGCGGATCGACGGGTTCGACACACCCAGTGCAGCGCCGGTGCCCGCGTAGCCGTGGGCGTACATCACCAGCCTGCCGTTCCAGTTGGCCGGCACTTCGACGCGGTAGGCCGCGCCGTTCAACACACCGGCCCAGCGGCTGGTGGTGCTCATGTCGACCACGTCGGCGGGATCGGCTGCCATGGCGGTGAAGGTGGTGGCTGCGGTGGCAGTGAAGGTGCGCGTGTCATGGGCACGCGTCTCCTCGGGAACCGGAACGGGCGCGGGGTCGTCGCTGCCTCCGCAGGCGGCTAGCAGGACGCTTATGGCGGCCAGACCGACAAGGCGCAAAGGGGTGTGGGGCTGCATGGAATGTGTCTCCTGATGGCGGTTCTGTTGGTTCGAGCCCCACGGTGGCGGGGTCGCCGCGAGCCTAGCCCGCACCCACGGCGCGCGATGCGCGGAGTTTCCCGTTACATGGCGTCACATCGGAGACAGTGAGTTCTGCGTGGCGAAATGGCCGACAGATCTGGCCGAAAGCGACAACCCCGTGGCGCTTTCAGCCAATTTGACGCGCGATCAGGTCATCGGCGTCTGTTTGCTCAGGCTGGCGCGCATGCGCGTCGCCATCACGCCACCGGCCGCGCGCACCAGTTCCAGCGCAAGGGCCGGCGAGCGCTGGGCCAGCTCTTCGAGACGGGGCCCCCGCAAGGCCCAGACGATCGACGGCGTCATGGCTTCGACGCTCGCGGTGCGTGGCCCGTCGATGAAGAGGCCGGGCTCGCCCACCACCGAGCCGGGGCGCAGGATCGCGATGCGGTTGCTGCCCGGAGGGCCGCCGGTCATGAACACCTGCAGCGAGCCGCGGCCCAGGAAGTACATGGTGCGGTCGCTGTCACCTTGCTTGATGACGAGGTCACCGGCGCGGATGTCGTGCTGCGTGAGGTAGGGGCCGATGGTGCGCCACTCCTCTGCTTTGAGGCGCGCACGGAAGGCGTCTTCGGTGTTGAGCGTCTGGATGGCTTGAACCAGCTCGTTGAAGTCCATAGGAGTCTCGGCCGCGAAGTGAGTGGGTGCGGCCTTGCGCGCCGCTGGCACGGATTATCGGCTCGCGCGGGACGCCCCACAACCGGGGCGGGCACGCCGCGTCACGGCCTGCGCATGCGAACCAGTAGCTCGGCCATGAGCGGTCCGACCGCATGGCGCTCGCGCACCCGCTCTTGCCCGGCTGCAGCCATCTGCATCAGCACCCGGTCAGGCGACAACAGGGCTGCTTTCAGGGCCATGGCCAGCGCAGGCGCATCACCCGGCTCGACAAGCCAGCCCGTGTGCCCCGGCATCACCAGCTCCGGCACACCGGCAACCGATGTGGCGACCGCCACCCGATCGGCGGCAAATGCCTCCATCAACACGATGGGCAGGCCTTCGGCAAAACTCGGCAACACCACCACCCGCGCGGCGCCCATCGCCTCGCCCACACCCGCGCCGTCGAGCCAGCCAGCGAACACCACGGTGCCGGGCTGCAACAGCTCGCGGCCGCGCTGCTCAAGGTGCGCTCGCAAACTGCCATCGCCCACCAGCCGCAGCGACACCGGCAGCCCGTCTCGCTGCAACAAGGCCATGGCCTGCAGCAACACCTCGTGCCCCTTGCGCGGCTCCAGGCGAGCGACACACACCAGCCGCAGCCCGGCGGGCAGACCCGGTCGACCCGCGTCGCTTGCGAACATGGCATCGACACCGCAACGCAGGGTCTGCACCTTGTGGTGGTGGTGCGCGTGAACCAACGCGCGCACACGCTGCGAACCGTGCTCGCTGATGGGCGCGACAAACGCAGCGTGGCGCAGCTTCCACGCCCACTCGGCGGGGGTGAACGACTCGAACTCTTCCGGCCCATGGATGCGCAGGCTGACGGGTGGCCCGCCCAGCACGCGGCACATGATGGCAATGCTGGTGGCATTGCCGAAGTTGGCATGGATGTGGTCACAGCCCCGCGCCGCGCGCAGCAGCACGGCGGCTTCACCGACGTACATCAGGTACTTCCAGACACCACGCTCGCTTTGGGCCCCGACGGCCACCGCATCGTGCAGGGCCTGCGCCAGCCGCCGCGGCCGGGTCAGCGCGACACGGCAGACCCCGCGCAGCGCAGCCAGCAGACTCAGCGCGGTGTAGACGGTGCGGCTGGCCTCCTCATGGTCAGCCGGTTCGACCAAGGGCCCGCGAAAACGCCGCGCCGCCACACGCGTCACCACCGCGCCCAGCGCCTCCAGCGCGCGGATCTCGCGCCGCATGGTGGTGTGGCTGGGTGCGGGGTAGACGTTGGTGAAGTAGCAGATGCGGCTTGGCGAAGGCGGGTCAGCCACGCTCACATCACGCCTTCGAACTCGCGTGCATGTTCGCCGAGCGGTTTGCGGTTGATGCGGTGCGTCGCGGTCAGCAAGCGCATAACGGCCTTGCGGTGCGAAGCGGTTTCAAACTCGTCATGGCGATGCTCGACACGGGCCTGACTCGCGTCTTCACGGACGATCCGAAACGACGGATGGCGCGCCGGGTGCTGGCGCAGCCTGCGATGCAGCGCGGTGCCGGTGACCACTTGCAGGCGGTTGAGCGTGATGCGTTCGATGACCCGCTCATGCTGTTCGAGAAACTCCGCGCTGGCATGGACGTCGTGTGCCGTTTCCCCGGGGTAGCCGATGATCATGGTGCAGCGGGTCGAGATGCCTGCCGCCGTGGCGTGGTGCAGGAAGTCGCTGACGGCGCTGCGCTGACTGCCCTTTTTCATCAGGTCGGCCACACGCTGGCTGCCGGTTTCCAACCCAGTGGTGAGCCGCACACAACCGGCCTTCGCGGCAGCATGCAGGTCGTCGGGTGACAGCCCGTTGTCGGCCTCCGGGCCTACGTGCACGGCGCCGATCCATTGCCCCTGCGGCGCTGCTGCCTGCATGCCGGCAGCCAGGCCGCGCCACATCTCGACATTGCTGTTGAGCTTGAGGTCGGTGAAGACGAATCGCGACACGCCGTGCGCACGGTGGTGGCTCGCGATCTCGTGCAACACGTTGTCGGGGCTGCGGCTGCGGTAGCTGCGACCCGCGGTGCTGGTCACGTCGCTGCAAAAGGTGCACACGCCCCAGCCGCAACCGCGCCCGGTGATGATGGGGACGATGCGGTTCGGGTAGGCAGCCCAGGGGAAGTCGCTGTAGTCGGGAAAGGGCACCGCGTCCAGCTCCTTCAGGGCGGGCGCCATGCCACCCCGCGTGACGCCTTCGGGCTGCGCCACGACCACGCCGGGGTGGACGCTGGGGTCGCCGCCGCTCAACATCGTTTGAAGAATCGCCGGCAGCTGCAGCTCGACTTCGCCTGCTGCCAATGCGCTCAGCCCGGCGATGCGGGCCCAGTCGTCGACGACTTCGGGTTGGCTGAAATACGGCCCCCCGATCAGCACCGGAATGCCCTGCTGCTGGCACAGCGCACACAGCCGCTCGCACACCCCGCGGTACATGAGGTAGGTGGAGATCATCACCACCTCGGGCTTGTGCTGCGCGAGCGCGTCGGTGAAACCCTGCACCACAGTGTCGTGGTGCCGGGTGATGTCGGAGGCGCGGCTGGCGGCGAGCTTGTCACGCCATCGATGCACCCAGCCCACGCGTGACGTGGCTGCATGGTGGTTGAGCTTGGACATCAACAGGCTGAGCCGGTGCGGACGGGCCTCGCGCGTCACCCCACCCACCCCCACCATCAGCGGCGAAAACACGCTCACCTGCGTGCCCGTCGCCCGCAGCACCGCGGCCATGTAGCCGATCGACAGCGTGGGGTAACGCGCGAAGTTGTTCAGATCGACAAGCAGCACCCGGTGTGCACGTGTCATGGCCTCTCCCTCGCTCTGTCATCGGTATGGCTGCCGATTCTCCGGCGACAACGCAGGCCTCAAGCCGACAGCGGCCCCCCGGAACGCGGGGCGGATCACTTGCCGATGCAAAAGCGGCTGAAGATCTCGCCGAGCAAGTCGTCGGCGGTGAAGGCGCCGGTGATTTCAGACAGCGCGTTGTGCGCCAGACGCAGCTCTTCGGCGAGCAGGTCGAGCGCCGGCTCGGCGCTCGCGGCTTGCGCCTGAGCCAGGGCAAGGTGCGCGCGGGTGCGCTGCAAGGCCTGCACGTGGCGCGCGCGGGCGATGAACAGGCCCTCAGGCTGGGCGTGCCAGCCGGCCAGCTCGAGCAGCTTGTGGCGCAAGGCGTCAAGCCCGCTGCCGGTGTGGGCTGACAAGACCAGGCCCGGGTCATGCGCGGTCGTTGCCAGGTCGCTCTTGTTGTACACGTGCAGCACCCGCGCAGCGAGCGGCGCGAGACGCTGCGCGATCAACGCGTCACCCGCGTCGTAGCCGGGCTCGCCCAGGCGCGTGAGGTCGTGCATGAACAGCACGGCGTCGGCGCGGGCGATCTCGTCCCAGCTGCGGGCGATGCCGATGCGCTCGACCTCGTCGCCGGCTTCGCGCAGGCCGGCGGTGTCGATCACGTGCAGCGGCACACCTTCGATCTGGATCGTCTGGCTGACCT
>NZ_JADMJX010000334.1 GCF_018780185.1 Rhizobacter sp. | reverse complement strand
CGATCAAGAACCGCTTCGGCGCGGTCAACGAGATCGGCGTGTTCGCGATGACGGAGAAGGGCCTCAAAGGCGTGGCCAACCCGAGCGCGATCTTCCTGTCGACGCACGGCGACCCGGTGCCGGGCTCGTGTGTGCTGGTCACGCTGGAGGGCACGCGGCCGATGCTGGTCGAGATCCAGGCGCTGGTCGATTCCGGCGGCCCGAGCCCACGGCGACTCTCGGTGGGCCTGGACCGCGATCGCCTGGCGATGATGCTGGCGGTGATGCACCGCCACGCCGGCATCGCCTGCATGGACCAGGACGTGTTCGTCAACGCGGTCGGCGGCGTGCGCATCAGCGAGCCGGCGGCCGACCTGGCGGTAATGCTGGCCATTCAAAGCTCGCTGCGTGGGCGGCCACTGCCGCGCGGTTTCATCGCTTTTGGCGAAGTCGGCCTGGCCGGCGAAGTGCGGCCCGCGCCGCGCGGGCAGGAGCGGCTGAAAGAGGCCGCCAAGCTCGGCTTCAGCGTGGCGGTGGTGCCCAAGGCCAATGCGCCGAAGAAGCCGATCGAGGGGCTGACCATCCACACGGTCGAGCGCATCGAGCAGGCGATCGACCTGGCACGCAGCCTGTAGAGCACAGCATGAAGTTCGCTGCCGTCAGCGACATCCACGGCAACCTGCCCGCGCTCGAAGCCGTGCTGGCCGACATCGAGCGCGAAGGCGTCGACGCCATCGTCAACCTGGGCGACATCGTCAGCGGCCCCTTGTGGCCGGCCGAGACGGCCGACCGCCTGATGCCTTTGCAGCTGCCCACCCTGGCCGGCAACCACGAGCGCCAGGTGCTGACGCAGGCCCTGTCGGACATGAGCGCGACCGACCGCCACACCGCCCCGCGGCTGCGGCCCGAGCACTGCGCCTGGCTGGCCTCGCTGCCGCCCACCTTGCGCTGGCATGACGAGGTGCTGCTGTGCCACGGCACGCCAACCAGCGACCTGCAGTACCTGATGGAAACCGTCACGCCCGACTACCAGCCCGGCGTGTCACCCGGTGTGCGCGCCGCCACCGCGGCCGAGCTGCTGGCCCGGCTGGGCGACACGATGCAGGGTGTGGCGCACGCGCTGATCCTGTGCGGACACACCCACGTGCCACGCTGTGAGCGCCTGGCCGACGGCCGCCTGCTCGTCAACCCAGGCAGCGTGGGGTTGCAGGCCTATGACGATGCACACCCCCACACCCACCTCATCGAGACCGGCTCGCCGCTGGCGCGCTACGCGCTGCTGACCCGCGCCGCCCAGGGCTGGCAGGTGAAGTTGCGCCGCGTCGCTTACGACTGCGAAGCCGCAGCACTGCAGGCCGAGCGCCACGGGCGGCCCGACTGGGCCGACGCCTTGCGCAGCGGGCGGGTCGGGCGCTTCGAGCAGGCAATCGACCCGGCGCGCAGCCTGTAAACCCTTCTTCCTGGGCGTCTCTTGCGCTGAAGCAAACCCGAAGTAGATAAGAGTCATTATCATTCGCATCTCGCACACCGCGGATGCCACCATGCCTTCCCACCGTTTGTCTGACCTGCCCAACGGTCGCCTCGCCACCGTGCAGGGCGTGAACGCGGCATCCGGCGAGGCCGATGCGCAGATGCTGCACCGCCTGGCCGAGCTGGGCTTTTTGCCGGGCGAGCCGGTGCGGGTGCTGCGCCGCGGCCCGGGTGGGCGCGAACCGCTGGCGGTGCAGATCGGCGAAACGCTGTTTGCCTTGCGCCGGGTCGAGGCGGAGTGTGTCGAGGTGTCGGTGCCATGAGTACCCATGCCTTGCGCGTTGCCCTGGTCGGCAACCCGAACTGCGGCAAGACCGCCTTGTTCAACCTGCTGACCGGCGCGCGCCAGAAGGTCGCCAACTACGCCGGCGTCACCGTCGAGCGCAAGGTCGGCACCACCACGCTGAAGACCGGCCGCACGGTCTCGGTGATCGACCTGCCCGGGGCCTACAGCCTCACGCCGTCCACGCCCGACGAGCGGGTGATGCGCGACGTGGTGCTGGGCCAGCGCGCCGACGAGCCCGCACCCGACGCCATCGTGGCGGTGGTCGACGCCACCAACCTGACGATGAACCTGCGCCTGGTGCTGGAGCTGAAGCGCCTGGGCCGGCCGATGGTCTTGTCGCTCAACATGGCCGACGTGGCCCGTGCGCGCGGCCTGCAGATCGACGTGGCAAAGCTCAGCGCCGAGCTCGGCATGCCGGTGGTGGAAACCGTGGCGGTGCAAAGCCAGGGGCACGCCGCACTCTTGGCCCAACTGGAACAACAAGCCTCGTGGCCGGTGCAGACCGTGGCCACCGACACAGCCACCAGCCCGGCGCAGCTGCAACGCGAGGTCAGGCGAATCCTCGCGCTGGCCGCGCCGGGCGCGATGCAGTTCAAGCGCTTCAACCACCGGCTCGACGCCGTCGTGATGCACCCGGTGTGGGGTCTGGCGATGCTGGCGGTGCTGCTGTTCCTCATCTTCCAGGCGGTGTTCGCCTGGGCCGCGTGGCCGATGGACGCCATCGAGGCCAGCGTCGGCTGGGTCGGCGGCCAGATCACCGCGCACATGGCCGACGGCGCGCTGCGCAGCCTGCTGGTCGACGGCATCGTGGCGGGGGTCGGCGGCGTGCTCGTCTTCCTGCCGCAGATCCTGATCCTGTTCTTCTTCATCCTGCTGCTCGAAGACTCGGGCTACCTGCCGCGCGCCGCCTTTCTGCTCGACACGGTGATGGGCAAGGTGGGGCTGTCGGGCCGCGCCTTCATCCCGCTGCTGTCGAGCTTTGCCTGCGCCATCCCCGGCATCATGGCGGCGCGCACCATCCCGAACTGGCGCGACCGGCTGGCCACAATCATGGTGGCGCCGCTGATGACGTGTTCGGCGCGGCTGCCGGTGTATGCGCTGCTGATCGCCGCCTTCGTGCCTAGCCGCCCGGTCGGGCCGTTCAACCTGCAGGGCATCACCCTCTTCGGCCTGTATGTGGCCGGCGTGGTGTCGGCGATGGCGGTGGCCTGGCTGCTCAAGCGGGTGTGGAGCAAGAGCAGCTACCAGCCGCTGATGCTGGAGCTGCCGCCCTACCGCTGGCCCAGCGGGCGCAACCTCGCCATCGGCCTGTGGGAACGGGCACGCATCTTCTTGCGCCGGGTCGGCGGCATCATCTTTGCGCTGACGGTGTTGTTGTGGTTCCTCGCCAGCTACCCGGGCGCGCCCGAGGGCGCCACCGGCGCGGCCATCCAGTACAGCTATGCCGGCCAGCTGGGCCAGGCCTTGCAGCATGTCTTTGCGCCGATCGGCTTCAACTGGCAGATCTCGATTGCGCTGGTGCCGGGTCTCGCCGCACGCGAGGTGGCGGTGGGGGCGCTCGGCACGGTCTACGCGCTGTCGGGCAGCGAAGACCAGGTGGCCGAGACCCTGCTGCCGGTGATCGCACAGACCTGGTCGCTCGCCACCGCCTACGCGTTGATTGCCTGGTTCGTGTTTGCGCCGCAGTGCCTGGCCACACTGGCGGTGGTCAAGCGCGAGACCAACTCGTGGCGCTACCCGCTGATCATGGCGGCCTACCTGTTTGCACTGGCCTATGTGGCGGCCTTCGTGACCTACCGCGTCACCTTGTGGCTGGGCGCTTGACCCCATACGCAAGAGAGCACACATGATCCAGAACCTGCTGGTCGCCTTGATTGTTCTGGCCTGTGCGGTGTACGCCGTGTGGGCCTTGTTGCCGATGGCCTGGCGGCGTGCGTTGGCCAAGCGCCTGGTCGCCGCGCCCTCGCCACCACCGATCAAGCGCTGGCTGCAACAGGCCGCACAAGCCGGTAACGCCTGCGGGTGCGATGGCTGCGACCGCGCCGCACCGAAGGCCAAGCCCGAGGCACAGCAGATCCGCTTCCACCCGCGGCGTCACTGAACCGTCATTCACCCCGACGACGCTCGCGCTGCAGAAGATCGGCAGTATCAACCGGGTGGCGCTGTACGAGATCGCCTCACGTACTGATTGCGGGAACCACGCAGCCGCGGCACACGGCCGCGCCACTACCATCGCGCCCATGAATGCAATCGTGGGGTGGGGCCTGGCGGTGCTGGCCGTCGCGGCCGGCTGGTGGGGCTATGGCTGGCAGGGTGTGGTGATGGCCATTTCGGTCGTCGTGTTCTGGCTGCTGCTGCAGTTCAGCCGCGCCATGCGGGCGATGAAAACCGCCGCCACCGCGCCCAAGGGCCGAGTCGACAGCGCGGTGATGCTCAACGCCCAGCTGAAAGCCGGCATGACGCTGATGCAGGTGATCGCCCTCACCGAGAGCCTGGGCGAGCGCGTCAGCGACACACCCGAAACCTGGGCCTGGGTCGACGACGGCGAGAGCCGCGTGACCCTGGTGTTCGAGGGTGCCAAGCTGCAAAGCTGGCAGCTCGTGCGGCCTGAACCCAAGGCGGAGTCGCCCACGCCCTAAAATCGCGCTCTTGATCGCATTTTTGCGAGGCACACAGGAGCTTGCCATGTCAATGGCCGACCGCGACGGGAAAATCTGGATGGATGGCGAGCTGGTGGAGTGGCGCGACGCCAAGATCCACGTGCTCTCGCACACGCTGCACTACGGCTGTGGAGCCTTCGAAGGCGTGCGCGCCTACAACACGGCCAAGGGCACCGCCATCTTCCGCCTGCGCGAGCACACCGAGCGCCTGTTCAACAGCGCCAAGATCCTGCGCATGAAGATCCCGTTCACCATGGAACAGGTGATGGAAGCGCAACGCCAGGTGGTGCGCGAAAACAAGCTCGAGAGCTGCTACCTGCGCCCGCTGACATGGATCGGCTCCGAAAAGCTCGGCGTCAGCCCCAAGGGCAACAAGATCCACCTGATGGTCGCCGCCTGGTCCTGGGGTGCCTACCTGGGTGAAGAGGGCCTGAAGCGCGGCATCCGCGTCAAGACCAGCAGCTACACGCGCCACCACGTCAACATCACGATGACGCAGGCCAAGGCGGTGAGCAACTACACCAACTCGATCCTCGCCAACATGGAAGCCACTGACGATGGCTACGACGAAGCGCTGCTGCTCGACGCCTCGGGCTTCGTGAGCGAAGGTGCGGGCGAGAACCTCTTCGTCATCAAGAACGGCGTGGTCTACACACCCGACCTGTCGGCCGGCGCCTTGAACGGCATCACGCGCAACACCGTGTTCGCCATCTGCAAGGACCTGGGCCTGGAGCTGAAGGAAAAGCGCATCACCCGCGACGAGGTCTACATCTGCGACGAAGCCTTCTTCACCGGCACCGCCGCCGAAGTGACGCCGATCCGCGAGCTCGACCGCATCGAGCTCGGCGCGGGCTCGCGTGGCCCCATCACCGAGAAGATCCAGAGCGCCTTCTTCGACATCGTGAACGGGCGCAACCCCAAATACGCCGAATGGCTCACCGCGGTCTGAACACCATGAGCAAACCCCAAGCCGTGATCGAAGTGCTCGCCCAAGACCTGCAAGGCCCTGGCGTGATCGCCTGCCCCAACCCGAAGATGACGCTGTGGAGCGCCCACCCGAAGGTGTTCATCGACGTGGCGACCACGGGCGAAGGCAAGTGCCCGTATTGCGGCACCGAGTACCGCTTGAAGGCCGGCGAAAAAGTCCACGGGCACTGAAATGCGCAGCCTGGTCATCGCGCCGCAGTGGATTGGCGACGCGGTGATGTCGGAACCCTTGCTGCGCGCCTTGTCCGCGCGAGGTGAAGCGCTCACGGTCGCCGCCCTGCCCTGGGTGGCACCCGTGTACCGCGCGATGCCGCAGGTCAGCGAGGTGATCGAGCTGCCGTTCGCCCACGGCCGGCTCGACTGGTCGGCGCGGCGTCGGTTGGCCGCGGGTTTGAAGGGCCGCTTCGACGCGGCCTACGTGCTGCCCAACTCGCTGAAGGCCGCGCTGATCCCCTTCTTCGCCGGCATCCCGAAACGCATCGGCTACCACGGCGAAGGCCGCTATCTGCTGCTGAACCAGCGCCTGCCCAACCCCGGTGGGCGCCCGCCGATGGTGGCGTTCTACCGCGCGCTGGCTGGGGGCGCAGCGGCAGACGAACACCCACGTCTCCAGTTCGACCCGGCCCGCCTGCAACAAGCCACCGCCGCGATCTCGCTGGCACCGCAACAGTACTGGGCCTTCGCCCCTGGCGCCGAATATGGCCCGGCCAAGTGCTGGCCGGCCAGCCACTACGCCGAGCTCGCCCGTGCGCTGCACCAGGCACACGGCCTGCCGGTGGTGCTGCTGGGTTCGGGCAAGGAAGCCGCCCTGTGCGACGAGATCTCGCAAGCCGCACCCGGCGCCTGCCGCGTGCTCGCCGGCAAGACCTCGCTGATCGATGCGATGGCGCTGATCGCCGCCGCACGCGGCGTGGTCAGCAACGACTCGGGCCTGATGCACGTGGCCGCGGCCTTCGGCGTCCCGCAAGTCGCAGTGTTCGGCTCCACCAGCCCCGAACACACGCCGCCCCTGAACGACAAGGCGCGTGTGCTGTGGCTGAAGGACGAGCTGCAACTCGACTGCTCGCCCTGCTTCGACCGCGTCTGCCGCTTCGGCCACACCCGCTGCCTTACCGGCGTGCCCGCGACCCGGGTGCAGGCCGCCCTCGACAACGCGCTGGCGCATGGGCATTGACCTCAACAAGCTGATGGCCGAGGCGCTGGTCGGCGCCGGCACCTCGGTGTGGGCCTGGGATGTGGCCGAGGACGTGCTGACCGGCATGGACGGCAGCGTCGCCCTGCTCGGCTACGACAAGGACGAACTCGAGTCGACGCAGACCGCGTGGAACGCCGTGATCCACCCCGACGACCTCGCAGGCAACGATGCGGCCTACCTGCTGCATGCCGCCGGCCACACCGCCGCGTACGAGAGCGAGTACCGCGCACGCGCCAAGGACGGCAGCTGGCGCTGGCTCGCCGAGCGTGGCCGCGTGGTCGAGTGGTGGCCCGATGGCACACCGCGCCGCATGGTCGGCACCCTGAGCGACGTGACCCTGCGCCACCAGGCCGAGCGCGAAACCGCCGAGCGCGACGAGCGACTGCGCCAGATCACCCGCCACGTGCCGGGGCTGCTGTACCAGTTCAGATTGCCACCCGACGGGCGCGGCATCTTCCCCTACGTGAGCGAACGCTGCCACGACGTGCTGGGCCTCGACCCCGAGGCCTTGATGGGTGATGCCAGCCTGCTGTTCGGCCGCGTCGACCCCGCCGACCGCCAGCGGGTGAACGCCAGCCTCAGCGACTGGACACTCAGCCAGGCGGCACGGCGCATCGAGTTCCGCTACCTGCACCCGGGCGGTGCCACCCGCTGGATGCTGGGCGTGTCGTCGCCGCGCGCCGAGCCCGATGGCGCGGTGGTGTGGCACGGTTACCTCGAAGACATCACCGAACACCGCGAACTGGCCCAGGCGCGCGAGATGGCGGCCACCGCCGAGGCCGCCAACCGCGCCAAGACCGAGTTCCTCTCGCGCATGAGCCACGAGCTGCGCACCCCACTCAACGCCGTGCTGGGCTTCGCGCAACTGATGGAGCTCGACGAGGTCGAGCCCTTGAGCGACGGCCAGCGCCACCGCCTGACGCTGGTGCGCGAGTCGGGCGAGCACCTGCTGCGCATGATCAGCGACCTGCTCGACCACTCGCGCATCGAGGCCGGCCAGCTGGCGATGGACCTGGCCGACGT
>NZ_JADMJX010000407.1 GCF_018780185.1 Rhizobacter sp. | reverse complement strand
GGGCGCAGGCTCAGGTCGCTGTTGTCCACGTCGAGGTAGGTCACGTAGGTGACCACGTTTTCGGTGATGGTCGAACCGAAGGCCACGCGCGTCACGCTGGCCGGGTACTTGCGGCTGGGGTAGGCGCTGACGGTGAAGCTCGCCTTCTGGCCCACCACCACCGAGCCCACGTCGGCTTCGTCCACGCTCACCTGCAGGCGCAGCTTGCTCAGGTCTTCGGCCACGGTGAAGAGCGTCACCGCCTGCAGCGAGGCCGCGACCGCATTGCCGGGGTCGACGGTGCGGGTCAGCACCACGCCGTCGGTGGGCGAGCGGATCGAGGCTTTCTTCAGGTTGGTTTCGTCGGTCGACAAGGCGGCCTGCGCGTCGGCCACGGCGGCGCGGGCGCTGGCTTCGTCGGCCAGGGCACGCTCGACGGTGGCGCGGCCGGTGTCGAGCTCGGCCTTCGAGGGCACCTTGCCGCCCGAGAGGCGGGCCACTTCTTCGAGCCGCGCGAGGTTGCCCTGCGCTTCTTTCAGCGTGGCGGCGGCCTGCGCCACCTTGGCGCGGGCCGAGGCGAGCGAGGCGCGTGAACGCAGGATCTGGTCGGAGAGCTTGGCGGTGTCGAGCTCGACCAGCACCTGGCCCTTTTTCACCCGGTCGTTCACGTCGACCAGCACACGCAGCACCGTGCCCGACAGCTCGCTGCCGATGTTGACCGAGCGCGTGGGTTGCAGCGTGCCATTGGCCGTGACCTGCAATGTGAGGTTGCCGCGGCCGGCCGGCTGCGTGCTGTAGCTGGGGGCAGCCTGGGCCTCGCGGCTCGATTGCCACCACACGAGGCCGCCGATCGCGAGCCCCACCGCGGCCACGGCGATCCACAGCGTGGCACGGCGCCACCAGGGGCGGTGGGCGGGCTCGTCGAGCAGGTCGGCCAACTCGGTGGCGGGGGTGAGGGTGGGGGTGGCTGGGGCGTTCATGTGTTGGGTTCCGGTTGCCAGCCGCCACCGAGCGCCTTGTACAGGCGCACGTGGTCGGCGCTCAGCTCGGCCTGGGTGCTGGCCACGCTGTCTTGCGTGCTGAGCAGCGAGCGTTGGGTGTCGAGCACGGTCTGGAAGTCGACCAGGCCGCTGTTGTAGCGCTGGGTGGCGAGCAGTGCGGCCTGCTGGGCCGACTCGCTGGCGTTGCGCAGGCGTTGCAGGCGCTCGCGGTTGCCGCGCAGCGAGACCAGCGCGTCTTCGACCTCTTGCAAGGCGGTGAGCACCACGCCCTGGTAGGCGATGCGCGCCTGTTCGAGCGCGGCTTCCTGCGAGCGCACCTGGGCGCGTGCTGCGCCGCCGTCGAACAAGGGCACCGACACGCTGCCGAGCAGGGCACTCACCAGCGAGCCGCCACCCGTGAGCGAGCTCAGTGCCATCGCGCTCAGGCCGACCGAGCCGCTGATCTGGAAGCTGGGGTAACGCGCCGCATCGGCCTGCGACACGCGGGCGAGGGCGGCGGCAATCTGTTGCTCGGCGGCCCGCACGTCGGGGCGCTGGCGCAGCGTGGCGGCGGGGATGCTCAGCGCCAGGTCGTCGGCCGGCAGCGGCACGGCGACCACCGGGTCGAGCAGCATGTTCAAGGCGCTGGGCGGCTGGCCGGTCAAGACGGCGAGTGCATGGCGGGTCTGCGCGACGCTGGTCTCCAGCGCCGGGATCTGCGCCAGCGTCTGTTCGGTGTTGGTGCGGGCCTGCGACAGCTCGAGCGAGGTGGTCAGGCCGGCTTGCACCCGCCAGTCGGTGATCTGCAGGGTTTCTTGCTGGCTCGTGAGGTTGCTGCGGGCGATGGCCAGACGCGCCTGCTGGCCACGCAGTTGCAGGTAGGCGACCGCCACTTCGGCGGCCACCGACACCTGGGTGTCGGCCAGGGTGGCCTGGCTGGCCTGGGCGACGGCGTCGCTGGCCGACAGGCCGGCGCGTTTGCCGCCAAAGATGTCGGGCTCCCAGCTGGCATCGAAGCCGGCGCGGAAGTTGTTGCCGGCCGGGTTGTCGCCCGACTTGCTGCGCTGGGCCGAGGCCGAGGCGCCGACGGTGGGGCCCAGGTTGGCCGACGACACGTCACGCAGCGCACGCGCCTGGGCCAACGCGGCCTGGGCGCTGCGCACCGTGGTGTTGGCTTGCAGCGCCTGCGTCACCAGCTGGCTGAGCAGCGGGTCGTTGAAACGCTGCCACCAGTCGACCAGCGAAGTGGCTGGTGTGGAGGGCGTGGCCTGTGACCACTGCGCGGGCACCGCCACCTCGGGCACGGCACCGGGGCGTGCGGTGAGCGAGGCACAGCCCGCCAAGGCCAGCGCCGTGACGAGCACGCTGCAACGCAAGAGGAGGGCCGTGGGCCGGAGGGTCATGGGGTTGATCAATGCATCGGTGCTGTTGATCCTAGTGTCTGAACCCTCTGTGGCGCGCTTGCGTCGCCCGCGTCAAGCCATGTAAAGCTGATTCAGCTCAAAGTAGCTCGTCGGGGGCAAAAGGCGACAGCATCTTCACCGTCAGCTTGAGCCACACGCTGGCCCCGGGCTCGCCGGTGCTGACCTGCGGGTCGGGGCCGGTGCTCGTCCAGCGCAGGCTCCGGTCTTCGGCCAGGCTCAGGCGGTAGGTGCTGCTGGCGGTGACCTCGTCGAACACCTGCACCAGCGCTTGCGCGATCTGCGGGCTGCGCACCAGCACACCCATCTCGGTGTTGAGCCTTTGTGAGCGAGGGTCCATGTTCATCGAGCCGACCAGGGCGGCCACGCCGTCGACCACCACCACCTTGGCGTGCAGCGAGGCCTGTGACGAACCGAAGGCGCGGGCCACGTTGCGCTGGGTGTCGAGGTAGGGGCGCAGCTCGTGCAGCTCGACGCCCAGCGCGAGCAGCGCCTCGCGGTAACGCGCGTAGCCCACGTGCACTACCGCTGCGTCGGTGCTGGCCAGCGAGTTGGTCAGCACGCGCAGCTTGACGCCGCGCTGGGTCAGCTCACGGGCCAGCGCCACGCCGCGCGGGCCGGGCACGAAGTAGGGCGAGATGATGACCACCTCGTGGTGCGCCGCCCGCAGCAGGCTGGCCAGGTCGGCGGTCATCGCGCCGTCTTTCAAGGGCGCGTCGGCCAGCACCCGCGCGTCGGCCCACACCAGGTTCAGCTCGCCACGCGCGAGCTCCAGGGCCAGTGCCGCGGGTGGCGAGGTAGGCGGCCGGCGTGATGAGGCGGAGGGCGGGGTGCCGGCCTCGGTGTCGGGCGGCTCGGCCACGGCCTCGGCGGGGTAGGCGAGCGGGCTGTTCCAGAACTGGTCGAAGGTGGCCGACAGGCTGCGCACGCTGGGCCCGGCGACGAGCACGTCGATGTCGAGGAAGTTGCTCGATGCGCTGTTGACGAAGTAGGCGTCGCCGATGTTGCGCCCGCCGGTCACGGCCAGCGCGTTGTCGGCCACCAGCATCTTGTTGTGCATGCGCTGGTTGATGCGGGTGATGTCGGTGAGCGAGGCCATCACGCGCCCGATGGTCGACACCCGCCCGGCGGGAAAGGGGTTGTAGAGCCGCACCTCGACGTTGGGGTGGGCGGTGAAGCGCAGCAGGCCCGCGTCTTGACCGGTGGTGTTGAGGTCGTCGAGCAGCAGGCGCACGCGCACGCCGCGGTCGGCGGCGGCGCGCACGCGGCGCATCAGCGCGCGCGAGGAGGCGTCGCTTCGGATCAGGTAGTACTGCAGGTCGAGCGAGCGTTCGGCCCCGTCGATCAGCGCAGCCAGCGCGCCGAAGGCGTCTTCGCCCGAGATCAGCAGCCGAAAGCCCGACACGTTGGGCGCGGGCGCTGCCGCAGCGGCGAGGCGGCCGAGGGTGGTGGTCTCGGGCGCGGCGAACGCGGCCTCGGGGGCGCGTGGTTGCGGGGGCGGCAGGCTGGCGCAGCCGGCCAATGCCAGCACAGCGGCCGCGCAGAGCAGCGCGGCCCGCCCACGCAGCCGCGACAGGCTCACAACGAGGCCGCCAACCGCACGCCCTGGTCGATGGCGCGTTTGGCGTCGAGTTCACCGGCTTCATCGGCGCCGCCGATCAGGTGCACCGGCTTGCCGGCCGCCCGCAGCGGCGCCAGCAGCTCGCGCAGCGGCTCCTGGCCCGCGCACAGCACGACGGTGTCGCACTCGATGACCTGGCCGTCGCTGCGCTTCTCGCCGTAGGTGATAAAGAGGCCTTGCGGCGTGATGCGCTCGTAGTTGACGCCGCCGATCATCTCGACCTTCTTCATCTGCAGCGCGGCGCGGTGGATCCAGCCGGTGGTCTTGCCGAGGTTCTTGCCCAGCTTGCCGCTCTTGCGTTGCAGCAGCGTGACCTGGCGCGCCGGTGGGGTGGGCTGCGCACGCACCACGCCGCCGCGCACGGCCTCGGGGTCGGCCACGCCCCATTCGGTGAGCCACTCGGTCAGGTTCAGCGTGGGCGAGTGGCCGGGTTCGGTGACCAGGTACTCGGCCACGTCGAAGCCGATGCCGCCCGCGCCGACGATGGCCACCCGCTCGCCCACCGGCTTCTGGTGCAGCAGCACGTCGATGTAGCTCAGCACGTTGGGGCCATCGCTGCCGGGGATCTTCGGATCGCGCGGCAGCACGCCGGTGGCGAGCACCACCTCGTCGAACCCGCTCAGGTCATCTGCACTCACGCGCGTGTCGAGCAAGAGCTTCACGCCGGTGTCGTCGATGCGTTGGCGGAAGTAGCGCAGCGCTTCGACGAACTCTTCCTTGCCCGGCACGCGCTTGGCCATGTTGAACTGGCCGCCGATCGCCGACGCGGCTTCGAACAGGTGCACCTCGTGGCCCCGCTCGGCCAGCGTGGTCGACGCGGCCAGGCCGGCCGGCCCGGCGCCGACCACGGCGAAGCGCTTCTTCTTCGGTGCCAGGCGGATGACGAGCTCGGTCTCGTGGCCGGCACGCGGGTTGACCAGGCAGCTCGCGAGCTGCGACTTGAAGGTGTGGTCGAGGCAGGCCTGGTTGCAGGCGATGCAGGTGTTGATGCGCAGGCTTTCGTTGCGCGCCGCCTTGTTGACGAACTCGGCGTCGGCCAGCAGCGGGCGCGCCAGGCTCACCATGTCGGCGCAACCATCGGCGAGCAGTTGCTCGGCCACCTCGGGCATGTTGATGCGGTTGCTGGTGATGAGCGGGATGGTGAGGCCGCTCGCGCGCAACTCGCGGCGCATCTTCTGCGTGACCCAGCCGAAGGCGCCACGTGGCACGCTGGTGGCGATGGTGGGCACCCGCGCTTCGTGCCAGCCGATGCCGGTGTTGATGATGGTCGCGCCGGCTTTCTCGATCGCCTTGGCGAGCTGCACCACCTCGGGCCAGGAGCTGCCGTCGGGGATCAGGTCGATCATCGACAGGCGGTAGATGATGATGAAGTCGGGCCCCACCGCCTCGCGCGTGCGGCGCACGATCTCCACCGGCAGGCGCATGCGGTTCTCATAACTGCCACCCCATTCGTCGGTGCGGTGGTTGGTGTGGGTGACGAGAAACTGGTTGATGAAGTAGCCCTCGCTGCCCATCACCTCGACGCCGTCGTAACCCGCTTCACGGGCCAGCTTGGCGCAGCGCACGAAAGCACGGATCTGCCGCTCGATGCCACGCGCGCTCAGCTCGCGCGGCGTGAAGGGCGAGATCGGCGACTGGATGCGCGACGGCGCCACACAAAACGGCTGGTAGCCGTAGCGCCCGGCATGCAGGATCTGCAGCGCGATCTTGCCGCCCTCGGCGTGCACCGCGTCGGTGACGATCTTGTGGCGGCGTGCGGCGCCGGAGGTAGCGAGCGTGCCGCCGAAGGGTTTGAGCCAGGCTTCGATGTTGGGCGAGAAGCCGCCGGTGACCATCAAGCCGACACCGCCCCGCGCCCGCTCGGCGAAGAAGGCGGCCATCGCGGGGAAGTGCTTGCGCCCGTCTTCCAGACCGGTGTGCATGCTGCCCATCAGCACACGGTTCTTGAGGGTGGTGAAACCCAGGTCGAGCGGCGCGAGCAGGTGGGGGTAGGGCTGCATGGCGGGGGCGCCCAGGGCGCGAGTGTCAGGTCGCGCGATGTTAGCGGGGCAGGGCCTGGATCAAGCGGTCGACATCGGCTTCGCTGTGGGCGGCCGAGAGCGAGATGCGCAGCCGCGCCGTGCCCTCGGGCACGGTGGGCGGGCGGATGGCGGGCACCCACAGGCCTTGCGCATCGAGCGCGGCCATCACCGCCAGCGCGTCGGCGTTGTCGCCGATGATCAGCGGCTGCACGGCGGTGTCAGAGGCCGGGTGCTGCCAGCGCAGGCTGGCGGTGCCGGCACGCAGGCGGTTGATGAGGCGGGCGAGTTGCTCGCGCCGCCAGCCCTCGGTGGCGATCACCTTCAGGCTCGCACGCACGGCCTGCACCACCATCGCGGGGGTGGAGGTGGCAAAGATGTAGGTGCGTGCGCGCTGCAAGATCCACTCGATGGTGCTCGCTTCACCGGCGACAAACGCGCCGGCACACCCGGCGGCCTTGCCGAGCGTGGCCATGTAGATCAGGCGTGGTGAGTCGAGGCCCAGGTGCGCGGCGGTGCCGCGCCCTTCGGGCCCGAGCACGCCGAAGCCGTGGGCGTCGTCGATCATCAACAGCGCGTCGTGCGTTTCGCACAGGGCGAGCAGCTCATGCAGCGGGGCGATGTCGCCGTCCATGCTGAACACCGCGTCGGTGACGACGAGCTTGTGCTCGGCCTTCGACGCTGCCAGTTGCTGCGCGAGCGTGGCCAGGTCGTTGTGCGGGTAGATGTGCGACTCGGCGCGCGAGAGCCGCACGCCATCGATCAGGCAGGCGTGGTTGAGTGCGTCGCTGAACACCGCGTCGCCGCGACCCACCAGCGCGGGCACCAGACCCACGTTGGCCATGTAGCCCGAGCCGAAGAAGAGCGCCCGGGGGCGGCCGGCAAAGGCGGCGAGCTCGTGCTCCAGCGCCTCGTGCGGCGCTTCGTGGCCGCTCAGCAGGGCCGAGCTGGTGGCCCCCACGCCGTATTGCGCGGCGGCCTCTTGCGCCGCGCGGATCAGCGCCGGGTGTTGCGCCAGGCCGAGGTAGTCGTTGCTCGCGAAAGAGAGCACGGGCCGGCCGCCCACGCGCAGGTGGGGCCCGTCCTTGGCCTCGACCACGCGGCGCTTGCGGCGCAGGTGCTGCGCGTCGAGCGCCGCAAGGCGGGTGTCGAAGTCGTGCTTCAGAACGCGTAGCTCACGCCGACGCCAAACAAGATGGCGCTGCCCGAGCCGCGCGGGTAATCGGCGCTCATGTAGTCGAAACTGCCGGTCAGGCTCAGCTGGGGCGTGAGCGCGTAGGCGGCACCGACACCGATGTAGGGCTCGATGCTGCTCTCCGATCCGCCGCCGAAAGGCGCGGAGTAGTCCCCATCGACCGCTGCCAGGCCGAAGCGGGCGATGCCAGTGAGCTTGGGCGCGAGCGGCAGGAAGAACGCGCCACCGGCCGACAAGGCGCTCACCGAGTAGCTGCCCGACGCGGGGCCACTGCGCAAGCCGACCGAGCCGAAGTCGGTGTAGGCGAGTTCCAGCGCCCACTCCTTCGAGAGCTTGTAGCCGACGTAGCCCTTGAGGCCGGTGTCACTCTTGTCGCAGCTCGACCAGCCGGAGCAGTTGGGGCTTTGCTGGGTGATGCCGAGGCTGCCGCCGACGTAGACCTGGGCGAGGGCGGAGC
>NZ_JADMJX010000023.1:43569-46084 GCF_018780185.1 Rhizobacter sp. | reverse complement strand
CGGTGTCATGGTGGCCAGCACGTCCCAGGCGTGCACCAGCTGCTCCATGATCTTGCTCACGCGAGCCAGCATCTTGAAGGCGCTGCCGAGGTCGTCGTTTGCCACGCATTGGATGGCGGCGCCCAACTCGTGCAGCATCAGCTTCATCCACAACTCGCTGGTCTGGTGCTGCACGATGAACAGCATCTCGTTGTGGTCAGGCGAGAGCGGCACCTGAGCGTTCAAGACCTCGTCGAGGTGCAGGTAATCGCCGTAGCTCATGTCCTTGGAAAAATCGAGCTTGGCGCCTTCGTCGGTGACTATCTTTTCGGTGCTCATGTGACGGCCGCTCGCTGGTTGAAACGTGGCTCGCGCCACTCGCCGCTGTGCAGCACCTGCGCCAGTTGTTCGACCGCGTCCCACACGTCGATGAAGCGGGTGTAGAGCGGGGTGAAGCCGAAGCGCAGGATGTCGGGTGCCCTGAAGTCACCGATCACGCCTCGCGCAATGAGCGCCTGCATCATCGGGTAGCCGGCGCTGGGGTGGGCAAAGCTCACCTGGCTGCCGCGCTTCGCGGCTTCGCGCGGGGATGCGAGTTGCAGGCCGGCGCAGCGGGCTTCAACCAGCTCGATGAAGAGCTCGGTGAGTGCGATCGACTTGCGGCGCAGCGCGGGCATGTCGGCCGCAAGAACCGTGTCGACCCCACACTCGAGCGCCGCCAGCGAGATGACCGGCGGCGTGCCGCAGAGGTAGCGCGCGATGCCGGGCGCGGGCCGGTAGTCGGGTGTGAACTCGAAGGGTGCGGCATGGCCCATCCAGCCTGACAGCGGTTGCCAGAAGCGCTCGGCATGGCGCGGATTCGCCCAGACGAAGGCCGGCGCACCGGGGCCGCCGTTGAGGTACTTGTAGCCACAGCCGACCGCGAAGTCGGCGTGGCTGCCTCGCAGGTCGACCGGCAGCGCGCCCGCGCTGTGGGCCAGGTCCCACACCGTCAGGCCACCCGCGGCGTGAGCAGCCTGGGTGAGTGCGGCCATGTCGTGCAGGCGGCCGGTGCGGTAGTTGACCTGCGTGAGCATCAGCACGGCGAGGTCGGTGTTGAGGTGCTGCACGATCTCGTCGGGCTCGACCAGCACCAGCCGCAGGCCGTGTTCGCGCGCCAGGCTTTCGGCGATGTAGAGGTCGGTGGGGAAGTTGCTGCGCTCCGAGACGATGCACTTGCGCGAAGGCGCGTCGGCTTTGACGATGCGCAGCGCGGCGCTCAGCACCTTGAAGAGGTTGACCGAAGTGGAGTCGGCCACCACCAACTCGCCGTCGCCCGCGCCCACCAGCTTGGCGATCTTGTTGCCCACGCGTTGGGGCAGGTCGATCCAGCCCGCCGTGTTCCAGCTGCGGATCAGGCCCTCGCCCCACTCTTGTTGCACCACCTGCTGCACCCGCGCGGCGGTGCTGCGGGGCAACACACCGAGCGAGTTGCCGTCGAGGTAGATCACGCCCGCGGGCAAGTCGAACTGGTCGCGCAGCGCGGCCAGCGGGTCTTGCGCGTCGAGCGCGAGGCAGTTGTGGCGGGTCGTCGCTTGGGGTGAGGGCATCACAACTCCCGCAGCACGGCGCGCACCGGTGAGGCGCAGGCCTGCATGAGCTTGAGGGGCAGGGCGATCAGTTCATAGTCGCCGGCCGGCACAGCGTCGAGCACCAGGTTTTCGAGCACACGCAGGTGGTGCTTCAAGAGCTGCTGGTGGCTGTCGAGCGTCTTGCTGTCGGCGGGGTCGACCGATTGGCTGTCGATGCCGACCAGGCGCACGCCGAGGCTCGCCAACCAGGTGAGGGTGTCGGGTGCAAAGGCCGAGAACTCGCTGGACCACGCGGTGGGTGCGTGTTGGCAACTGCGCACCAGCACACGGGGTGGCATGTCTTTGGCGGCGTGCGCCAGGTCAGCCACCTGGATCAGCCGCGCCGGGCCGATGGCATGGATCACGCGGCAGGGGCCGAGGTAGGGCGCGAGATCGACCTCGCCGATGGCGGGTGCGTCGTCGGCATAGTGCAGCGGTGCGTCGGCATGGGCGCCGATGTGCGGTGACATCGTGATGGCCGACAGGTTCACCGGGCAGCCGGGGCCGATGCGCGCCGTCCACTGCTGCGAATAGGCCTGGTCACCCGGGAACACGGGCGAGTCGGGCGCGATCGGGGGTGAGATGTCCCACACACGTTTCATGGCTCACTCCCTGGCCCGTGTGGAGGCGCGCACCACGGTCACGCTGCAGTCGGACTGCGCCGTGACCTGGGTCGACACACTGCCCAGGTAGCGGCGCAGGGTGCCGCTGCTGCGCGCGCCCATCACGATGTGGTCGACCTGGTTCTTGCGGGCGTAGTCGATGATGGCGGTGGCCGGGTCGGGTGCTTCGAGCACATGGAAGGTCACGCGGCCGGCCTGCGCCTCGCTGGGCAGCTTGAGCGACTGGACCAGGGGGCGCGCCCAATGCTTGAGCTGCACCAGCAGGTTGACGTGTTTGCTGCTGCCGTCGGGCTCCATCAGCTC
>NZ_JADMJX010000023.1:0-43469 GCF_018780185.1 Rhizobacter sp. | reverse complement strand
GCGGCGGGCGGCGCGCTCGGTCAGCACCACCTGCTCGGGGTGCTGCAGCTCGAAGGCGAGCTGGGCGCCTGTCTGCTGGCGCTTGTCGGGCAAGGGTTCCAGGGCCTGCAGGATGATCTCTTGCAGCCAGGGCGGGCAGTCGGGCCGCAGCGTGATCGGCGGCACCGGGTCGCGGTACAGGCGCTCGCGCAGGCCGCGCACGCTGTCGGGCGAGCCGAAGGGGCGCTCGCCGGTGGTGAGGTGGTAGAGCATCACGCCGAGCGCGAACAGGTCGCTGCGCGGGTCGTTGCGCACGAACTGCACCTGCTCGGGCGAGATGTAGGGGCCGGTGCCCATCGGCAGCTCGAACTCTTCGTCGAGCAGGTCGGGCAGGTGGTCGTGGCGCGCGAGGCCGAAGTCGACCAGCACCGCCTCACCCGTCTCACGGAACATGATGTTGCTCGGCTTCACGTCGAGGTGCACCAGGTGCTGGCGGTGCAGGTCGTGCAGCGCGGTGGCCACGCGCGTGCCGATGTCAACGACCTCGGCAACGGGCAGAGGCGCGTGGTCGAGCCGCTTGCGCAGCGAGTCGCCGCCAATGCGCTCCATCACGATGTAGGGCTGGCGGGTGAAGTCGCCCTTGGCGACGAAACGCGGCACATGCACACCCGACAAGCGCGGCAGGATCATCTGCTCGACCTCGAAGCCGACGATGCTCGCCGGGTCTTCGCCGCCCAGGATGCGCGGCACCTTCATGATGAGCGGCATCTCTTGCACCGCGCCGTGGCTGTCGTCGACCGCCGTCACCTGCCAGAGCTGCGCCATGCCGCCCTGGTGCAGGTGCTTGTCGAGCCGGAAGCCATCGACCACCTGCCCGGCCTGCAGCGGGCGCAGCGGGTGGGTGGCCGGCACCCCGGCCTCGAAGGGTGCGGTGTCGCCGCCGGTGGTGCCGAGTTCAGCCGCCATCTTGCAGGCGCTGCGCCAGGCGCGGTGGCAAACCGGCCGCGCGCACCTTGGCGGCGGCGGTGTCGTGGTCGTAGGGCACGCGGTGGAACGTCAGCTCGGCACTGTCGGTTTCAAACATCGCGTAGCAGGCGGCCGGGTTGTGGTCGCGCGGTTGGCCGGTGGAGCCGGGGATCACCAGCCACTGGCGCTGCGGTGACAGCGGAATCGGCACATCGGGAACGGGCGCAAATTCACCCACCTTGCCGGTGTGGGCCAGGTGGTAAAGCCGGGGCTCGTGCACGTGGCCACAAAAGGTGATGCGGCAGGCGGTGGCGTGCATGCTGCGCACCGCGTCGGCCCGCGCGTGGATGTAGGCCCATTCGGGCGGTGCGAAGGCGTTGGCGTGAACGAAGAGCCGCGTGTCGTCGATCACGGTGAGCGGCAGCGTGGCCAGGAAGTCGAGTTGCTCGGCGTCCAGCTGCTCGTGCGTCCAGGCGACCACCGCGCGGGCGTCTTCCACCATGCTGGGCTGCGGGCCCATGACGGCGGCGGCGTCGTGGTTGCCCTTGATGGCCACGGCGCCACGCGACACATGCTCGCGCACACAGTCGACCACCCAGCCGGGGTCGGCACCGTAGCCGACGAAGTCGCCGAGAAAGGCGTGTCGCTCGGCCCCCTGCGTCTGCGCGTGCGCCAGCACGGCTTCGACCGCTTCGCGGTTGGCGTGCAAGTCGGTGACGAGGGCGAGTTTCATCAGATCGCAGCCGTCCGCCCGAGCGCCGAGCCGCGCCCCCACGGGGGGCAGGAGCGCAGCGACGTGGGGGTAGTCATAGCTTCAGCCGATTCGGCCAAGCAGCAGAAACTCCATGAGCGCTTTCTGGGCATGCATCCGATTCTCGGCCTCGTCCCAGACCACCGATTGAGGCCCGTCAATCACCTCGGCCTCGACCTCTTCACCCCGGTGGGCTGGCAGGCAGTGCATGAACAGCGCATCGGTCTGGGCGACAGACATCATCTCGCGGTCCACACACCAGTCGGCAAAGGCTTTCAGACGCTCGGCGTTTTCAGCCTCGAAACCCATGCTTGTCCAGACGTCGGTGGTCACGAGGTGGGCGCCGCGGCAGGCGTCGAGCGGGTTCTTGAACACCTTCACGCAGGAGGTGTTGGTGACCCCTGCGACGCGAGCGTCGATCTCATAGCCCGTGGGCGTGCTGACGTGCAGCGTGAAGCCGAGGATGTCGGCCGCCTGCAGCCAGGTGTTGGCCATGTTGTTGCCGTCGCCGACCCAGGCCACCACCTTGCCGGCGATGCTGCCGCGGTGCTCGATGTAGGTGAAGATGTCAGCCAGGATCTGGCAGGGGTGGTACTCGTTGGTGAGGCCGTTGATCACCGGCACGCGCGAGTTGGCGGCAAAGGCCTCGATCTTGGTCTGCTCGTAGGTGCGGATCATCACCAGGTCGACCATGCGGCTGATCACGCGCGCGCTGTCTTCGATCGGCTCCGCGCGGCCGAGGTGGCTGTCACCCGTGGTGAGGTGCACCACCGAGCCACCCATCTGATACATCCCGGCCTCGAAGCTCACGCGGGTGCGCGTGCTGGCCTTCTCGAAGATCATCGCCAGCGTGCGGTCAACCAGGGGCGTGTACTTCTCGTAGTTCTTGAAGCGCGTCTTGATGATGCGCGTGCGGTCGAACAGGTAGGCGTACTCCTCGGCGCGAAGATCCTTGAACTGCAGGTAGTGCTTGATGAGGCTCATGCCGGGCGTCATGGTTTGGCCGCGAGGAACTTCTTGATCAGCGGGCACAGGATGGCAACGATCTGCGCCGCTTCGTCTGCGGTGAGGATGAGCGGGGGCACCAGGCGGATCACGCGCTCGGCCGTCACGCTCAACATCAGACCCGCCTCAGCCGCCTGACCCAGCAACTCGCCACACGGACGGTCGAGCTCGATGCCCAGCATCAGGCCCTGTCCACGCACCTCGACCACCCCTGTCACACCAGCAAGCTCGCGCTCCAGCCCGGCCTTGAGCGCGGCGCCCACGGTGGCGGCGTTCTCGAGCAGATGGTCTTCTTCCATGATGCGGATGGTCTCGACCCCCGCACGCATGGCGAGCGGGTTGCCGCCGAAGGTGCTGCCGTGGTTGCCCGGGCCCAGCACCTTGGCCGCTTTGGGGCCGCAGACGATGGCGCCCACCGGCACACCCGAACCCAGGCCCTTGGCGAGTGGCATCACGTCGGGCTTGATGCCGGCCCACTGGTGGGCAAACCACTTGCCGGTGCGGCCCATGCCGCATTGCACTTCGTCGAGCATCAGGAGCCAGCCGTTCTCGTCACAGATGCGGCGCACGGCCTGCAGGTACTCGACCTTGCTGGGGTTGATGCCGCCTTCGCCCTGGATGACCTCGAGGAACACGGCAACGACGTTCTTGTTGGTTTTGGCAACCGCCTCGATCGCCGCCACGTCGTTGAGCGGCACGCGCACAAAGCCTTCGACCAGCGGGCCGAAACCGGCCTGCACCTTGGGGTTGCCGGTGGCCGACAGCGTGGCGATCGAGCGGCCGTGGAAGGCCTTCTCGTAGACGATGATTTCGGGGCGGTCGATGCCCTTGTCGTGCCCATACTTGCGCGCGATCTTCAAGGCACCTTCGTTGGCTTCGAGGCCGGTGCTGCAGAAGAACACGTTCGTCAGGCCCGAGAGTTCGGTGAGTTTGGCGGCGAGTTTTTCTTGCAACGGCACCTGGTAGTAGTTGCTGCTGTGGATCAGCTTGCTCACCTGGTCTTGCAGCGCCGGCACGAGCTGCGGGTGGGCGTGGCCCAGTGTGTTGACGGCGATGCCGCCCAGCCCGTCGAGGTACTTCTTGCCATCGGTGTCCCACAGCCAGCAGCCTCGGCCGTATGCGAGCGCCATCGGCAAGCGGCCGTAGGTGGGCATCACATGCGGTTCGGGGCTGGCAGGCAGTTTGTCGGGCGCATTCATGGCAGGGCTTCCTGAGTGAGGAAAAGTGGGCGTTTGATTCTAAGGGTCGGCCCTCGTGCGGCCGATATGCGGGGATGGATCACGTTCTCGAATCCCCAGACCGTGCTGCGCTGCAGCACAAACGCGGCACAATGGCGGTCTCAGCACCGCGCCTCCGCATGAGCAAACCAGCCCCCCGCGAAGTCTTCATCCAAGGCATCACCAAGGACGGCAAGACCTTTCGCCCCAGCGACTGGGCCGAGCGCCTGGCGGGCGCCATGTCGTGCTTTCGACCTGGTGGTTCGGTGGGTGGCCCAGGGGCTTTCATTGGCTACTCGCCGTATTGCGTGCCGCGGGTGATCAATGGCGTGAAGTGCGTGATCGTCAACGAGGCGTTGCGCGACGTCGAGCTCATGGCCTGGGACTTCGTGATGAACTTCGCCCGCGACAACAACCTGCAGGTGGCCGACGCCTGCCTGCTGCCCGAAGTGCCCAAGAAGGCGCCATGAAAAAAGCCCGCGTCGAGCGGGCTTTTGCTTCGCTATCCGGAAACCGAATCAGGCGGCGAGCGCCTTGACCTTGGCCGACAGGCGGCTCTTGTGGCGGGCGGCCTTGTTCTTGTGGAACAAGCCCTTGTCGGCCACGGAATCGATCACGCTCTGGGCAGACTGGAACAGCTCGGTGGCTTTGGCCTTGTCGCCAGCGACAACGGCTTTCTGAACATTCTTGATGACGGTGCGGAACTTCGAACGCAGCGCGGTGTTGGCAGCGTTGAGTTTGACGTCTTGACGAACGCGCTTGCGACCGGAGGCAATGCGGACCGTCTTTTTGACTTTGGAAGAAGTGGCCATGTTTGAGCTGCCTTTATGTGGGGCGCCAGATTAAGCGAAGTCCGCGAGTATAGCAGTGCAGACGGCGGGGCCGCAAATCGCCGGGCAAGAGGTGAGCAGGCGCTACCTATAATCCGCCGGCTTCCCGCCCCCTTTTCCCCCTATGAACCTGCTGCGCGCCGCGTCGACCGTATCCCTGCTGACACTGGCATCGCGCATCACCGGCCTGGGGCGAGAACTCGTGATGGCCGCGATGTTCGGCGCCGGCGCCTGGACCGATGCGTTCCAGGCGGCCTTTCGCATCCCCAACATGCTGCGCCGGCTGTTCGCCGAAGGGGCGTTTTCGCAGGCCTTCGTGCCACTGCTGGGCAACACCCGGGCCCGCGATGGCGATGAATCCACCAAGGCGCTCGTGAGCGCTGTCGCGACGGTGCTGTTCTGGGCCCTGCTCGTGACCTGCCTGGTGGGCATCGTCGTTTCGCCGGTCATCGTCTGGTTGATGGCGTCGGGCCTGCAGCAGTTCGACGCGGCGGTGCTGATGACGCGCTGGATGTTCCCCTACATCGGCTTCGTGTCCTTGGTGGCGCTGTCCGCCGGCGTGCTCAACACCTGGAAGCACTTTGCGGTGCCGGCGGCGTCGCCGGTGCTGCTGAACCTGTCGATGATCGGTGCCGGCTGGTGGCTCTCGCCGTGGTTCAAACGCTGGGGCATCGAGCCGATCTACGCCATGGCCGCCGGCGTGATGCTGGGCGGCGTGTTGCAGCTGGCCGTGCAGTTGCCGGCGCTGCGCCGTGTCGGTGTGGTGCCGCGCATCGGCCTCACCTGGGGGAAGCTGCGTGACGCCTGGCACCACCCCGGTGTGCACGTCGTGATGAAGAAGATGGCGCCGGCGTTGCTGGGCGTGTCGGTGGCCCAGCTCTCGCTGATGATCAACACCCAGATTGCTTCGCACATCGGGGTAGGTGCGGTGTCGTGGCTGACGTATGCCGACCGCTTGATGGAATTCCCCACCGGCCTGCTCGGCGTGGCCTTGGGCGTGGTGCTGATTCCCCAGCTGTCTGCCGCGCAAGGCAAGGGTGACAGTGCCGAGTACTCGGCCATGCTCGACTGGGGGCTGCGCCTGACTTTGCTGCTGGCCTTGCCCTGCGCGGTGGCGCTGCTGGTGTTTGCCCAGCCGCTGGTGGCGTTGCTGTATCAGCGCGGCGCTTTCACCGCGATGGATGTGCTGCAAACCGAACGCGCCCTGATGGCCTATGGCGTGGGGCTGCTGGGGCTGATCGCCGTGAAGGTCCTCGCGCCGGGCTTCTATGCACGGCAGGAGCTGCGCACCCCGGTGAAGATTGCCGTGGGCGTGCTCATCGCCACGCAGCTGCTGAACCTGGTGTTCGTGCCCTGGCTCGGCCACGCGGGCCTGGCGCTGTCGATCAGCCTGGGGGCCTTGATCAACTCGGCCTTGCTGTTCATCGGGTTGCGCCGCCGCAAGGCTTATCAGCCAGCGCCGGGGTGGGGCGCGTTCACGCTGCGCGTGCTGCTGGCCAGCAGCCTGATGGGTGGCTTTCTGGTGTGGGCGGCCCAGGCCGTGCCCTGGATCGCCATGCAGTCACGCGACCTGCAGCGCATCGGGCTGATGGCCGGGTGCATCACCGTGGCCCTGGTGCTGTACTTCGCCACCTTGTTGATTTCGGGGCTGAACTTCCGCCAGTTTCTGCGACGCGGATAATCTTTGGCCATGCCCAGCCGCATGCAGTTTTCTGCCCCCACGCCGCTTGAATATTTCGCCACCCTGGTCGCCGAAGACGAGAGCCTGTCGCTGGTCGAGGCGGCGGTGGCGATTGCACAAGACGACGATCCGCAGCTCGACACCCAGGCCGTGCTGTCCAAGATCGACAGCCTGGGCGAGCGGCTGAGGCGGCGTGTGCCCGCCGACGCCGGGCCGCGCCAGCGCCTGCGCTCGCTGAACCACTTCTTCTTCCAGGAGCTGGGGTTTGCGGGCAACGTCAACAACTACTACGACCCCGGCAACAGCCTGTTGAGTACCGTGCTCGAAACCCGGCGCGGCATTCCCATCACGCTGGCCGTGCTCTACATCGAGCTCGCCACGCAGATCGGGTTGACGGCGCGAGGGGTGTCGTTCCCGGGGCACTTTCTGGTCAAGCTGAAACTGTCCGAAGGCGAGCTGGTGATCGACCCCTTCAGCGGCCACTCGCTGTCGCGCGAGCAGCTCGATGAATTGCTGACCCCTTACCGACGCAGCCAGGGTCTGACGGGCGACTTCGAAGTGCCGCTCGGGCTCTTCTTGCAGGCCGCGCCGGCGCGCGACGTGCTGGCGCGCATGCTGCGCAATCTGAAAGAGATTCACCGTGCAGCCGCCGACTGGCCACGCCAGCTGGCGGTGCTGAACCGGCTGGTGATCCTGCTGCCTCAGGCCTGGGAAGAGCGGCGCGACCGCGGCCTGGTGCAGGCCGAGCTGGGGGCGCTGGACGCAGCGGCGCTCGACCTCGCCGAGTACCTGTCGCACTCGCCGCAGGCCATCGACCGGGTGGCCATCGGCGAGCGGTTGCTGGCGTTGCGCGACCCTGGTTCGGGGCACTTTCATTGAGCTGTATGTCCGGCCAGCACCCCATCGGCTGCCCTTAGAATTTGCCCCTTCGTGAGAGCCGCCCTCGCGGCCAGCGCCACCCTTGCGAGCTTTGATGCAACTCACACCCGCCCAACGGCAAACCCTCTCCTGGCTTCTGATCGCCCTCGCAGGCGTGCTGCTGGTGTGGCTGCTGTCGCCGGTGCTGACGCCATTCCTGATTGCCGGTGTGCTGGCCTACATGCTGCTGCCCCCGGTCGAGCGGCTGGTCAGGCGGCGGGTGCCGCGCGTGCTGGCCGTCACCGTGGTCGAGGTGCTGGCCTTCGTGATCATGTTGGCGGTGCTGTTGCTGATCGTGCCCATCATCTCGAAAGAGCTGCCACTGCTGCGCGAGCAGCTGCCGCTGCTGGCCGAAAAGCTCAACACCAATGTGTCGCCGTGGCTGGCGCAGTTCGGCATCCAGGTCGCGCTTGATGGCGCCAGCATCAAGGCCTTTGTGGTCAAGTACCTCGGCGCCAATGTCGAAGACGGCCTGGCCGCCGCCCTCAGCTCGGCACGCATCGGTGGCAGCTTCGTGCTGGCGCTGATCGGCAACGCGGTGCTGATCCCGGCGGTGTTGTTCTACCTGCTGATGGACTGGCCGCAGCTCTCGAAGCGGGCGCACAACCTGATCCCGCCACGTCTGCGTGACCGAGTCAACAGCTTTCTCGACGAGAGCGACACCATGCTCGGCCAGTACCTGCGCGGCCAGCTGCTGGTGATGGTGATCCTGGCGGTGTATTACAGCGTGGGCCTGGCCTTGTTCGGGTTCGACCTGGCGGTGCCGGTGGGGGTGTTCACCGGCTTGGCGGTCTTCATTCCGTACCTCGGGTTTGGCCTGGGCATGGTGCTGGCGCTGCTGGCCGGTGTGCTGCAGTTTGCGAGCTGGTACGGGCTGGTGGCGGTGGCGGTGGTGTATGGCATCGGGCAGGTGCTTGAGAGCTTTTTCCTCACGCCTCGCCTGGTGGGCGAGCGCATCGGCATCAACCCGCTGACGGTGATCTTTGCGCTTCTGGCCTTTGGCCACCTGGCCGGCTTCGTGGGCGTGCTGATCGCCTTGCCGGTGTGTGCCGTGCTGGTGGTGGCCGCCGGCCGGCTGCACAGGCTGTATGTCGAGAGCAAGCTGTACCGCGGATGAGACAAATTCCCTTGGCCATTGGCAGCGAGCCGCTGCGCTCGTTCGAGAGCTTCGTCGCCGGCCCCAACGCACCCGCGGTCGCGCATTTGCGCGGCGTGACGCAACAGGCCGCGCCGGTCTACCTGTGGGGGCCGTCGGGTGTCGGCAAGACGCATCTGCTGCATGCCCTGGCGAGCCACGTGCAGCAGCTCGGTGGGCGGGCCAGCTGGTTCAGCGCTTCCGAGCCGGCACCGTGGCAGTTTGAAGAGAGCGACATGCTGATCGTGTTCGACGACTGCGAGCGTTTCAGCGAGGCCCAGCAGCAGGCGGCGTTTGCGCTGTTTGTCGAAGCCACCACCCACGGCATTCCGGTGGCGGCGGCCGGTAACGTGCCCCCCGTGGATTTGCCACTGCGAGACGACCTGCGCAGCCGCCTCGGGTGGGGCCATGTGTTTGCACTGTCGCCGCTGGCTGAAACCGAAGCCCGCGCAGCACTGCGCCGCGAGGCCGACCGCCGCGGGCTGTTTTTGTCTGACGACGTGATGGACTACCTGCTGACGCGTTTTGCGCGTGACCTGAAGCACCTGATGTCGGTGCTCGACCGGCTCGACGAGTTTGCCCTGGTGCACAAGCGCGCGATCACGGTGCCGCTGCTCAAGCAGATGCTGGCCGAGGAGCAGGCCAAGCCATGAACCTGTGCTTGTTTGACCTCGACGACACGCTGCTGCCGCTCGACTCCGACCACGCCTGGGGCCAGTTCGTGGTGCGCCAGGGGTGGGTCGACGCGGCCGAGTTCGCGCGCCACAACGACCTGTTCTACGAGCAGTACAAGGCGGGCACGCTCGACATCCACGCCTACATCGAGTTCGCCACCCGGCCCTGGCGCGACCGACCTGCGGGAGAGATGCAGGCGGCGCACGCCCGCTTCATGGGTGAAGTGATCAGGCCGCTGCACCCCGCAGCCGTTAGCCTGGTGCGCCACCACCAGGCCCAGGGCGATCTGGTGGCCATCGTGACGGCCACCAATGAGTTCGTCACCGCCCCCATCGCCCAGGCCTTCGGCGTGCGCCATCTGCTGGCCGTTCAGCTCGAGAAGGGCCCGGCAGGTAACATCACGGGCCGAATTGATGGGACCCCGTCGTTTCGAGAAGGCAAGACGGTGCGCACCCAGCAGTGGCTGGAAAGCCTGGGCCACCGGCTGCAGGACTTCGAGCGCATCAGCGTCTACAGCGATTCGGCAAACGATCTGCCCCTGCTCGAACTGGCAAGCGACCCCGTGGCAACCAACCCTTCTGCTCCGCTCGAAGCGATCGCTCGCGAGCGGGGCTGGCGCATTCTTCGGCTGTTCACCTGATGATCAAAAAGTTCATAGACAAGCTGCTGGGCAAGACCAGCACCGACAAGCCCGCCATCCCCAAGGGCAAGCGCGTCGAAGTGCCGCTGTCGGAGCACAACATCGACCTGAAGCTGGTCGACGACAACGCCATCCGCGTGGTCAAGACCCTGGCCGACGCCGGCTACGAGGCTTACATCGTGGGGGGCGCGGTGCGCGACCTGCTGGTGGGCCTGCGCCCCAAAGACTTCGACGTGGCCACCAACGCCACGCCCGAGCAGGTCAAGGCCCTGTTCCGCCGCGCTTTCATCATCGGCCGGCGCTTTCGCATCGTGCACGTGGTCTACGGACGGGGGCGCGAGCACGAGGTGATCGAGGTGTCGACCTTCCGCGCGGTGATGGACTCGGCCACCGCCGACCAGGTGGCCGGCAACGAAAAGACGTCCAAGAGCGAGCTTGCCGGCAAGACCCACGTGGTCGATGCCGCTGGCCGCGTGCTGCGCGACAACGTCTGGGGCCCGCAGATCGAAGACGCGGCACGGCGTGACTTCACCGTCAACGCGATGTACTACGACCCGCAAAGGCAGATCGTCGTCGACTACCACGGTGGCATCAAGGACGCCAAGAAGAAGGTGCTGCGCATGATCGGCGACCCGGCCACGCGCTACCGCGAAGACCCGGTGCGCATCATCCGTGTGATCCGCTTCGCGGCCAAGCTGGGCTTCAGCATCGACCCCAAGACACGCGCGCCGATCCAGGAGATGGCGTCGCTGCTCGAGAGCGTGCCCGCCTCGCGCACCTTCGACGAGATGATCAAGCTGCTGCAGACCGGCCACGCGCTGTCCAGCATCGAAGAGCTGCGCAAGCAAGGGCTGGTGGGTGCCCGCACGGGGGTGTTCCCCATCCTCGACGTGGTGCTCGACGACGCCAACAAGCACCCCGAGCGCGCCAAGTTCGTGCAGCTCGCGCTGGCCGACACCGATCGCCGCGTGGGCGAAGGCAAGCCGGTGGCGCCCAGCTTCATGCTGGCCTGCATGCTGTGGCACGACGTGCTCGATCGCTGGCACAAGCTCAAGAAGCGGGGCGAGCCACCGTTCCAGGCCTTGCAGCTGGCGGTGGATGCGGTGTTCGACGCCCGCATCGGCGACATCTCCGGCCGCGGCAAGCTGGCCTCCGACATGCGCGAGATCTGGCTCATGCAGCCGCGCTTCGAGCGTCGCACCGGGCAGGGGCCACTGACGCTGGTGGAGCAGCTGCGCTTCCGGGCAGGTTTCGACTTCTTGCGCCTGCGCGCCGAAGCCGGTGAGATCGATGCCGAGCTGAGTGAGTGGTGGGAAGCCTTCTCAGTGGCCGACGAACACAGGCGGGCCAACATGCTGGACCAGGCCCGCTCGCACGACGCACAGCGCCGCCGCGCACCAGCTGCCGGGCACGCCGCCGAGCCGGCCGAAGCCCCCGAAGAAGCTGCCAGCAGCAGCGACGCGCCCCGCAAGCGCCGCCGCCGCCGCCGCAAGCCGGGTGGCGCCGATGCCGCCGGCGCTTCGTCGAGCGACCCGCAGTAAGCCTGTGATGACCGCGGTGCCCGTGCTGGCCTATGTGGGGCTGGGCGCCAATCTAGGCGACACGGCCGCGGCACTGAAAGCTGCGCTGCAGGCCTTGAGAGAACTGCCGGGCACACAGCTGCTGCGCACGTCATCGTTCTACCGAACGGCCCCCATCGACTCGCATGGCCCCGACTACCTGAACGCGGTGGCCGCAGTGCAAACCACGCTGACGCCCGATGGGCTGCTGGCTCACCTGCAGCGCATCGAGCAGGCCGGCGGGCGCGAGCGGCCGTACCGCAACGCCCCCCGCACGCTCGATCTCGACCTGCTGTTGTATGGTGAGGCGCGCCTTGCTTCCAGCGCACTCACCGTGCCTCACCCGCGCTTGCATGAGCGCGCGTTCGTGCTGGTGCCACTGGCTGAGATTGCGCCTGCCGGCCTGGTGATCCCCGGGCACGGAGCACTGCAGAACCTGCTGACCCTCGTGGCAGACCAAGCCATCCACAAACTGGAGACTCCATGATCCATGCGCCCGAACGTGCCGCTCCCGAATCGCTCGGCTTCAGCCGGGCCGGGCTTAACCGGCTGAGCGCGGCACTCAGCGAGCAGATCGACAAACAACGCCTGCCCGGTGTGGTGGCCATGGTGGTGCGGCGCGGCAAGCTGGCCTACTTCCAGGCGCTCGGCCAGCGCGACCCGGCGAGTGGGGATGCGATGCGGCCCGACAGCATCTTTCGCATCTACTCGATGACCAAGCCGGTGGTGTCGGTCGCCGCGATGATGTTGTTCGACGAAGGGCGCTTGTTCCTCTCCGACCCCGTCGCCAAGTACCTGCCGGAGTTCATGCACACGCCGGTGGGTGTGGTACGCGCGGACGGTGTGATCGACCACGTGCCCGCGACGCGCGCCATGACCGTTCAAGACCTGCTGCGCCACACCTCGGGGCTCACCTACGAGATCCTGGCCGAGGCGCCGATCCGCAAGCTCTATGCACGCGCCAAGATCTACCGCCGCGACTGGACGAACGAAGACTTCTCCAAGGCCCTGGCCGCGCTGCCGCTGATGTACCAGCCCGGCACGGTCTGGGACTACAGCCGCGCCACCGACTTGCTGGGCCGCCTGGTCGAGGTGGTGTCGGGTCAGCCGCTGCGAGACTTCTTTCAAACGCGCATCTTCGAGCCGCTGGGCATGGTCGACACCGGTTTTCATGTGCCGGCCGAGCAGCTTCACCGCCTGGCCGAGCCCTTTGCGAAGGACCCCGACAGCGGCGCCGAGGTCAAGGTGCTCGACGTGCGCGAGCCGGTGGCCATGGACATGGGCGGTGGCGGCCTCGTTTCCACTGCGGCCGACTACGCCCGCTTTTGCCAGATGTTGATCAACGGCGGCCAGCTCGACGGCCACCGCCTGCTCAGCCGCAAGACGGTGGAGCTGATGACCAGCGACCACCTCGGCGGCCTGCCCAGCATGAGCGACTTGCTGCCGCCCGGCCATGGCTTTGGCCTGGGATTTGCTGTGCGCTTGCAGACCGGCATGGCGCCGGTGGCGGGCTCCGAGGGGCTGTATTTCTGGGGCGGCCTGGCCGGCACCACCTTCTTCATCGACCCCAAAGAAGAGCTGTACGCAGTGCTGATGGTGCAGGCGCCGGGCCAGCGTGATGAAGTGCGCGCGCTGTTTCGCAACCTGGTCTACGCGGCCATTGGGGACTGATCACCCGATCACGCAAAGAGGGCAGGGAAGAACATGACTGGTGTGGCGATCCCCTTGCAGACGGTGCTGCTCCTCGTGGCGTCGAATGTCTTCATGACCATCGCCTGGTACGGGCACCTGAAGGGCCTGGCCGACAAACCCTGGTACATCGCGGCCCTCATCAGCTGGGGCATTGCCTTGTTCGAATACCTGCTGCAGGTGCCGGCCAACCGCATCGGTTACGGTGGCGGTTTCACCTTGGCCCAACTCAAGATCACCCAAGAGGTGATCACGCTCGCAGTGTTCGTGCCTTTTGCCATGGTCTACATGAACGAACCTTTCAAGCTCGACTACGTCTGGGCCGGCCTGTGCCTGGTGGCCGCGGTGTATTTCATCTTCCGCAGCTGATGCAACAACCCAACACGCGCGGTCTCGAACGCTTTCGCCACATCGCCATCGAAGGCCCCATCGGCGCGGGCAAGAGTTCGCTCGCGCGCCGGCTCGGGGCGCACATTGGCGCCGAGCTGATGCTCGAGCGTGCCGATGAAAACCCGTACCTGGAGCGCTTCTATTCCGACGCGCCGGGCTACGCATTCCAGACCCAGGTGTTCTTCTTGTTCCAGCGCATGCGCCAGGTGCGCGAGCTGGCGCAACCGGGGATGTTTTCGCAAGCTGTCGTCAGCGATTTCATGCTCGACAAAGATGCGCTTTTCGCCCGCATGAACCTGAGCGACGAGGAGTACCACCTCTACAGCCAGATGTACGCCCAGGTGTCGCAGCAACTGCCCCAACCCGACCTGGTGATCTGGTTGCAGGCCACGCCGGCCACGCTCACCCAACGCATTCGCCAGCGTGGCATCACGATGGAGCAGCGCATCGAGCCGGCCTACCTGCAAAAGCTGTGCGATGCCTATGCCGAATATTTCCAGGGCTTTGACGCGGCACCGCTGATGGTGGTCAACAGCGAGCATTTCAACCCGGTCGAGCGCACCCAGGACTTTCATGCCCTGGTCGAGGCCCTGGCGGCCTTCGAGGGCCGGCGTGCCGTGTTCGACCTGTCCGCCGAGTAGCCGGGCTGGCACCCGGCGCTACACTCCCGCCTTGTCGTTGTGACACAACCGTGACAGAGCGGCTCCGAGCCGCCATCACCCTGCAATCCCCTGGAGAACCGACCATGCTGTTTGGCAAGCTGTTGCCGCGAGAAGGCAATTTTTTCGAGCTTTTCAATCAGCATGCGGCTTACATCGTGGAGGGCGCCCGCGCCTTCATCGCGATGATCGAAAACTACGCCGATCTCGACCTGCGTGAGAAACACGCCAATGAGGTGGTCGCCGCCGAGCGTGCCGCCGACAAGGTGACGGCCGAGGTCAACCGCCTGCTGCACAAGACCTTCATCACGCCGATCGACCGCGAGCAGATCCACGGTTTGATCAACGCGATGGACGACATCGTCGACCTGCTGCAAGACGCCACCGAGACGATGCAGCTCTACGACGTGAAGTCGATGACCGAAGAGGTGCTGCGCCTGGGCGACCTGAGCGCCAAGTGTTGCGAGCGTGTGCAGCATGCCGTGTCGCTGCTGCCCAAGCTGAACCACAGCGACGCGGCCGAAGCCGCCATCAAGACCTGTGAAGAGATCGACAAGCTCGAATCCGATGCCGACCGCGTGATGCGCTCGGCCATGTCGAAGCTGTTTCGCGAAGAAAACGATGTGCGCGAGTTGATCAAGCTCAAGGCGATCTACGAGCAGCTCGAATCCATCTCCGACCGTTGCGAAGACGTGGCCAACCTCATCGAGGGCGTGGTCCTCGAGAACTCCTGATCCGGGGCGGGCTTTCGCATGCAAACGATCCAGGTTGCGTTCTGGGTGGTGGTGATGCTGGTCGTGCTGGCCTTGCTGTTCGACTTCATGAACGGCTTTCACGACGCAGCCAACTCCATCGCCACCGTGGTTTCCACGGGTGTGCTCAAGCCGCAACAGGCGGTGCTGTTCGCGGCCTTCTTCAACGTGCTGGCGATCCTGGTGTTCCAGCTCAACGTGGCGGCCACGGTGGGCAAGGGCATCGTGCAACCCGGTGTGGTCGACCCGCATGTGGTGTTTGGTGCGCTGATCGGTGCCATCACCTGGAACCTGATCACCTGGTGGTACGGCATCCCGTCGAGCTCGTCGCACGCCTTGATCGGCGGCATCTGTGGTGCCGTGATCGCGAAGGCCGGCGTGGGTGCGCTGATCGGCAGCGGCGTGCTGAAGGTCGTGGCCTTCATCTTCGTGTCACCGCTGCTGGGTTTTACGCTCGGCTCCCTGCTGATGGTGGTGGTGGCATGGGTTTGCCGGCGCAGCTCACCGCTGTATGTGGACAACTGGTTTCGACGCCTGCAGCTTGTGTCGGCGGGCCTCTACAGCCTCGGCCATGGCGGCAATGACGCCCAAAAGACCATCGGCATCATCTGGATGCTGCTGATCGCCACCGGCTACACGGCAGCCGGCGACAAGCTGCCACCGACGTGGGTCATCTGGAGTTGCTACCTCGCGATCGGCTTCGGAACCATGTTCGGGGGCTGGCGCATCGTCAAGACCATGGGCCAGAAGATCACCAAGCTCAAGCCGGTGGGGGGGTTCTGCGCCGAGACGGGCGGGGCGATCACGCTTTTCCTGGCCACCGCCATGGGCGTGCCGGTATCGACCACCCACACCATCACCGGCGCCATCGTCGGCGTGGGTTCTGTGCGTCGCGCCTCTGCGGTGCGTTGGGGCGTGGCCGGCAACATCGTGTGGGCGTGGGTCTTTACCATCCCCGCCTCGGCCTTCGTGGCCGGCATCTTCTACTGGGTGAGCTTCTCGGTCTTCGCGTGAGCGACGACTGTCACTGGCTGATCTTGCGACCCTCTTCGACCTGGTACTCGAAGTAGCGCTGGCCGCTGAAGGCAATGGTCGACATCAACACTGTCGCGCCCAGCAGCAGTGAGAGCACCAGGGCAAAGACCACGCCCCAGCCCGACGCATGGGAGCGCCCTTCGGGGTTGAAGCGCGCATTCCATTTGTCGTCGGGCGTCACGCCATAGACGATCGCTGCCAGCGCGGCCGCGGCAAGCGCGAAGCCCAGCAGCGGCACCAGCAACCAGGCGAGCTGGTCGTCTTGCCCCAGCGTCAGCGCCCGCTGCACACCATAGGCACCGACCAGTGTGGGCAACCACCACAACCAGCCCCAGACGTCACGCAAGCCATAGAGGTAGAAGCGATGCAGGCCCAGCCCGCCACCGATCAAGGCGATCCAGGCCGCCAGTGTTTTCGATTTGTAGCCGCTCATGAGCCGTCTTCTGGTGCGGTGGTGTCGCCGGCGCCCAGGGGGAGTTGCATGATGACCACGTCGCGCCAGGCGCCGAACTTCCAGCCACTGGCCTTCAGCAGCCCGGTGTGTTCGAAACCCAGGCTGCGGTGCACACCGATCGAGCCGGCGTTGGCCGAATCACCGATCACCGCCAGCATCTGCCGCGCGCCCTGCGCCTCGCATCGTTTGATCAGTTCGGCCAGCAGCAGCTTGCCCACGCCCTGGCCACGTGCGGTATTGGCCAGGTAGATCGAGTCTTCGAGGCAGAAGCGGTAGGCGCGGCGCGGCCGGAAGTGGTTGGCATAGGCATAGCCCAACACCTGACCGTCGCGCTCGGCCACCAGCCAGGGCAGTCCTTTGCCCAGCACGTCATCGCGGCGGCGCGTCATTTCGGCCAGGTCCGGGGCCTCCAGTTCGAAGGTGCCGGTGCCGTTCAGCACGTTCCATTCATAGATGGCGGTGACCTGCGGCAGGTCATCGGCAACGCTGGGTCGAATCAAAGGAGGGTTCATGTTTGTGCGTTCAGGTAGCGCTTGAGTTTATAATGCGCGGTTTCGATGACGGCTGGTTGTGAGACCGGCGTATCTACGACATCGAGCCCTCTGGCAGGGGACAACGGACAAACCGCAACCCTTGCCCTTTTGCTCTGCTCGCCCTGAGTGTCTCCTGGTGCGCGGTGGACGTTTTCAAGATTTCCAAGGAAACAACATGGTCGTGATCCGACTCGCACGTGGTGGCGCCAAGAAGCGTCCGTTCTACAACATCGTGGTTGCCGATTCGCGCAACCGCCGCGACGGCCGCTTCATCGAGCGCGTCGGGTTCTACAACCCGGTGGCATCGGGCGCCGAGCAGCCGCTGCGCGTGGCCTTCGACCGCGTCGACTACTGGGCCGGCAACGGCGCCCAGCTGTCGCCCACGGTGGCCCGCCTGGTGGCGCAAGCCAAGGCTGCGGCCTGACATCGATCGTGGCCGCGACGCCCTCGGTTGCCGGGTCAACGGACCCGGCTTTCCCCGAGGACGCGATCGAAGTCGGCCGCGTCGTTGATGCCTGGGGCGTGAAAGGCTGGATCAAGGTCCAGCCTTTTGCATCCGACCCCCAGGCCTTGTTTTCTTCCAAGCGCTGGTTCGTCAAGCCGCCGGAAGAAGCAGACATCCGACAGTTCGGCACCAAGCCGGCTGCATCTTTCCCGCACCTGCTGAAGGTTACCGAAGCCAAGGAACATGGCGACGGCGTAGTGGCCCAGGTGCAAGAGGTCAGCGACCGCACGGCCGCCGAGGCTTTGCGCGGGGCACGCCTTTTTGTGGGCCGCTCCAGCTTCCCGACCGCCGATGCCGACGAGTACTACTGGGTCGATCTGATCGGCTTGTCGGTGGTGAACCGTCAGGGTGACGCGCTTGGCACGGTGATTGGCTTGCTCGACACCGGGCCGCACAGCGTGCTGCGCATCCAGCCTGCAGACGCCAAGGCCGAAGAGCGGCTGGTGCCGTTTGTTGCCGCTTATGTCGACGATGTGAACCTGGCCGAGAAGCGCATCACCGTCGATTGGGGTCTGGACTACTGATCCGGCGCTGGCTGCATGCGCTTCGACGTCATCACCCTGTTTCCCGAGTTGTTCGCGCCGCACCTGACGCAGGGCATCACCCGCCGTGCCTTCGAGTCGGGCCAGGTCGACGTGAAGCTCTGGCCGTTGCGCGACTTCGCCGACAACGCCTACCGCCGCGTCGACGACCGCCCCTACGGTGGTGGCCCCGGCATGGTGATGCTGGTTGAGCCGCTGGAGCGCGCGCTGCAAGCCATCCGAGCCACTCGCCATGACACGGCACCCGTGATCCATTTCACGCCCACTGGCAAGCGCATCGACCAGGCGCTGCTCACCGAGTTCGCCCAAGGCCCGGGCGGCGTGCTGCTGTGCGGGCGCTACGAAGGCATCGATCAGCGTTTCATTGACCGCCATGTCGACGTCGAACTGAGCCTGGGAGATTTCGTGCTCTCAGGTGGCGAGTTACCCGCTTTGGCCTTGCTGGACGGTGTTGCCCGCCTCCAGGACGGGGTGCTGGGTGACGCCCAATCGCACCAGCAAGACAGCTTTTCCGACGGTTTGCTCGATTGCCCGCATTTCAGCCGCCCCGAGGTGCTGGACACCCCCGATGGGCCTGCGGCCGTGCCGCCGGTCCTGCTGTCGGGCCACCATGCCGACATCGCCCGTTGGCGGCGCGAACAATCGCTGGCCCTGACCGCCAGGCGCCGCCCCGACCTGATCGAGGCGTTGCGAGCCCGTGGAGGCTTGAGCAAGGCCGACGAGAAGTACCTGCTCTCTCTCGGGCTATAATCGCAGGCTTTTCGATCCTCTGCCCCGGAGCGGCCTGCGTCCATGGACTCGGCCCACCACAATCAACACCCGCGCTGGCACGATCACAAGGAGAAAGCCCGTGAACCTGATCCAAACCCTTGAGCAAGAAGAAATTGCTCGCCTCAACAAGACCATCCCGCCGTTCGCCCCTGGCGACACGGTGATCGTCAGCGTCAACGTGGTCGAAGGCACGCGCAAGCGCGTCCAGGCTTACGAAGGCGTTGTGATTGCCAAGCGCAACCGTGGTCTCAACTCCAGCTTCATCGTCCGCAAGATTTCCAGCGGCGAAGGCGTCGAGCGTACGTTCCAGCTGTACAGCCCGCTGATCTCGAACATCGAAGTCAAGCGCCGCGGCGATGTGCGCCGTGCCAAGCTGTACTACCTGCGCGACCGTTCGGGCAAGTCGGCTCGAATCAAAGAGAAGCTCGCCTAAAGCGCATTAATGGCCTGACCTCACCGTCGCCGAGCGCTCAAGAAAGCCGCCTCACGAGGCGGCTTTTTCGTTTCCAATGTGGCCATGCCTCTGAGTTTCGACCCTCAAACTTTGCCCGTTGCTGCGGTTGACGATCACCTCCCCGCGGTGGGTTCGGATGCGTTGCAGGTCGCTGCGTTGCGCCGCCGCTTCGAGCTGCCGCCGGTGTGGTCGCCCGAGATCGCCGTGGAGCGTCAGTTCTCCGAACGCCGGGCCACCCATGCATCGGTGCTGGTGCCGCTGGTGCAACGCAGCGAGGGGTTGACCGTGCTGCTCACCCAGCGCACCGACCACCTCACCGACCACCCGGGCCAGGTGAGCTTTCCCGGCGGTCGTGCCGAGCCTGAAGATGCCGACGCCGTGGCCACGGCCCTGCGTGAGGCCGAAGAAGAAATCGGCCTGGCCTCGACCCATGTCGACGTGATCGGCCAGATGCCGACCTACACCACCGGCACGGGTTTCATCGTGACCCCCGTGGTGGCGACGGTGCGCTCCGACTTCAGCCTGCGCCTCGACCCGTTTGAAGTGGCTGAGGCCTTCGAGGTGCCGCTCTCGTTCTTGATGAACCCGGCCAACCACCGCTGGCACAGCATCGAGGTCGGCGGTGTGCAGCGCGAGTTCCTGTCGATGCCGTGGATGGGGGTGGATGCCGCCGGCCGGCCACGCCGCTACTTCGTCTGGGGCGCCACCGCGGCCATGCTGCGCAACCTCTACCGTTTTCTGGCCGCTTGAAAACCCGCGTTTATCATCGCGGCACATGAGCTTTTTTGCCGTCTTGTTCGCGCTGCTGGTCGAGCAGCTCAAGCCCCTGCCTCGCAGCAACTTCGTCCACGATGCCCTGACGGGCTGGATGCGCTGGACCGGCCGCAACTTCGACGCAGGCAAGGATCACCATGCCTGGGTGGTGTGGGGCGTCACCGCGCTGGTGCCGGCCTTGATGTCATGGGCCATCTACCTCGCCATTGCGCATTTCAACCTGCTGGCGGCGCTGGCGTGGAACGTGGCCGTGCTCTACGTGACCATGGGTTTTCGCCAATTCAGCCACTACTTCACCGACATCCGCGACGCCTTGCAGCGCGGCGATGAGGCCACCGCACGCACGCTGCTCGCCGAATGGCGACACCTCGATGCCAGCGAGCTTCCACGCACCGAGCTGCTGCGCCACGTGATCGAACATTCGCTACTGGCGGCCCACCGCCACGTGTTCGGCGTGTTCTTCTGGTTCGTTGTGCTGTCGACGCTGGGCTTCGGCCCGGCCGGTGCCGTGCTGTACCGCATGGCCGAGTTCGCGAGTCGCTACTGGGCGTTCAAGAGCCGCATCGTGGGTGTGCCGAGCAACGAGAGCCTGCTGGCGCTGTCGCAACGCCTGTTCAGCCTGATCGATCACCTGCCGGCGCGGCTCACGGCTTTCGGCTTTGCGGTGGTGGGCAACTTCGAGGAGGCCGTGACCTGCTGGCGGCGCGATGCGGGCCTGTGGAAACACGCCAACGAAGGCATCATCCTGGCCGCCGCCGCTGGGGCGGTGGGGGTTCAGCTGGGCGGCAGTGCCGCGCCAGGCGTGACGCCTGATCGCTCGAAGACCTTCGACAGCGGCATGGCCGATGAAACCGTCGGGGCCGAAGGGTCGACGCCAGGCGCCTTGCCCCAGTTGGATCACCTGCGCAGCATCGTGGGGTTGGTGTGGCGCTCGGTGGTGTTGTGGATGCTGCTGCTGGCCTTGCTGTCGCTCGCCAACCTCATCGGTTGACGCCAGCGCCGGGCCGCCCCAAGCTGGCCTGTGCGTCCCTCGGGGCAGGAGCGACGGGGGCTAATGTCTGGACTGAGACAGCTCGGCAAAGATCTCGGTGTAGATGCGGTAACGCGGCTCGGTGATTTCGCCGCGCTCCAGCGCTGCGCGCACCCCACAGCCCGGCTCGTGCAGGTGGGTGCAGTTGTAGAACTTGCAGAGCTTGGAGGCGTCGTCCAGGTCGGGCATCAGGCGAGGCAGCTCCTGCGCGGTGATCTGTCTCAGGCCAAACTCCTGAAAACCAGGTGAGTCGATCAGGCCCGTGCTGCGAGCAGCATCCAGCCAGTACCACTGCGTCGTGGTGGTCGTGTGTTTGCCCGAGTTCAAGGCCTGCGAGATTTCACCCACCTGTGCCTTGGCATCCGGCGCCAGCAGGTTGATCAGCGTGCTCTTGCCGGTGCCGCTGGGGCCCAGTACCAGGGTGGCTTTGCCCGCGAGCAGCGAGTTCAGCTGCTGCCGTGCTTCTTCGGGTCGCGCCTTCAGCGCAACCTCTTGCACGTCGTAGCCCATCGCGGTGTAAGGCTTGAGGCGATCGCGTGCTGCAGTGATCTGCGGCAGGTCGGCCTTGTTGAGCAGGATGCGTGCAGCGATGCCGGCACTTTCGGCCGCCATCAGCGCACGGGCAAGTTGCGATTCGCTGAACACCGGCTCGCTGGCCACCATCACCAGAATCTGGTCGAGGTTGGCGGCGAAAGACTTGGTCTTCCATTCGTCCTGGCGAAACAGCAGGTTGCGCCTGGGCTCCACATGCTCGATCACCCCTTCGTCGCCGGTGGGTTGCCAACGCACGCGGTCACCGACCACGCAGTCGCTCTTCTTGCCACGCGGGTGGCAGATGATGCGTTTGCCTTCGGGGGTTTCGACGATGTAGTGGCGGCCATAGCCGGCCACCACCAGCCCCAGGTCGAGCTCAGCCGACAAAGGCCACCAGCGCGTCGGCCTTGGCCGCGCAAATGAAGTCGTTGACCGAGATGCCACCGACCGAGTGCGTGTTGAAGCGCACCACGCAACGGTTGTAGCTCACCGCCAGGTCGGGGTGGTGGTCTTCGGTGTGGGCGATCCAGGCGAGTGCATTCACGAAGGCCATGGTCTCGTGATAGTTCTTGAACGAGAAGGTCTTCTCGATGGCCCCGTTGTTCAGGTGCCAGCCGCTGACCTGGGCCAGATGGTCTCGCACGACAGAGTCGCCCATCGGGGCGCCCGTGAGCGCCTGGCATTTCTGGTGCAGAAGGTTGGTCATGTCTGGCTCGCTTGCAGCTGGATGGCGCTCAGGCGCTCCAGCGCCGCCGGGTGCGAGTAGTAGAAGCGCACGTACAGCGGGTCGGGGGTGAGCGTGGCGGCGTTGTCCTCGTGCAGCTTGAGCAGGGCTGCGGCCAGATCCTGGCCGTTGGACTGCTCGCAGGCATAGGCATCTGCCTGGAACTCATGCTTGCGCGACAGTTGCGCAAACAGCGGCGAGATGAAGAACGCGAACACCGGCACCACCATCAAGAAGAGAAGCAAGGCAATCGCGTCGTTGGGTGCTGCCAGCGAAGGCTGTACACCCAGCGAGGTGTAGAACCACGCCTGGCCCGACAGCCAGCCCAGCAGCGCAAAGCCCGCCAGACTCATGGCAAACATCGACACCATGCGCTTGGTCACGTGCTTGTGCTTGAAGTGGCCCAGCTCGTGGGCGAGCACGGCCTCCACTTCACCCGGCGTGAGCTTGGAGAGCAAGGTGTCGAAGAACACCACGCGTTTGGCCGCACCCATGCCAGTGAAATACGCGTTGGCGTGGGCCGAGCGCTTGCTGCCGTCCATCACGAACAGGCCCTTGGCCTGGAAGCCGCAGCGTGCCATCAGCGCTTGCACGCGGGCCTTCAGCGACTCGTCGGCGAGCGGCTGGAACTTGTTGAACAGCGGCGCGATGACGGTCGGGTAGAGCACCAGGATGGCGAGGTTGAACACCATCCATGCGCCCCAGGCCCACAGCCACCACAACGACCCGGTGGCACCCATGATCCACAGGATGAGCGCCGCGATCGGCAGGCCGATCAGTGCGCCGATGAACAGACCCTTGGCCATGTCGGCTACGTACAGCTTCCAGGTCATGCGGTTGAAGCCGAACTGCTGCTCGATGCGGAAGGTGCTGTACAGCTCGAAGGGCAGGTCGAGCAGGCCACCGATCAGCGTGAAGGCGGCCAGCAGCGCCAGCTGGTAGGCCATGCCACCGAAACGTGGCTCGATGGCGTCGCGCACGGCCACGTTCAGCACATCCAGGCCGCCGAGCAGCGTCCAGCCCAGCAGCACGGCATAGCCGAAGGCGGTGGTCAGCAGGCCGAAGCGGCCCTTGGCCAGGGTGTAGTCGGCCGCCTTCTGGTGCGCGGCCAGCGTGATGGTTTGTGCGAACGCGGCAGGCACGAAGTCCCGGTGGGCCGCCACGTGGCGCATCTGCCGTGTGGCGAGCCAGAACTTGACGAGCAGCGAGGCCATCAGGGCCGCCGCAAAGAGCAGGGTGAGCGCAGAACTTTGCATAGGGCCCAAGTGTAGGCTGCGAGAATGCCCCCAAGGAGAACCCACACATGACCGACAGCGCCACCACCCTCGCCAGCAGCGACCAGAACCTGGTTTGGATCGACCTGGAGATGACCGGCCTCTACCCCGACACCGACCGCATCATCGAGATCGCCGTGGTGGTGACCGATGCCAACCTGACCCAGCGTGTCGAGGGCCCGGTGTTCGCGGTGCACCAGAGTGATGCTGCGCTCGACGCGATGGACGCATGGAACAAAGGAACCCACGGCAAGAGCGGGTTGATCGATCGGGTGAAGGCCTCGACCTTCGACGAAGCCGCCGCCGAGGCGCAGGTGATCGAGTTCCTCAAGCAATACGTGCCGAAGAAAACCTCACCCATGTGCGGTAACAGCATCTGCCAGGACCGGCGCTTTCTCGCCAACTACATGCCCAAGCTGGAAGAGTTCTTTCACTACCGCAACCTCGACGTGAGCACCCTCAAGGAACTGGCCAAGCGTTGGAAGCCCGAGATCCTGACCGGCTTCAAGAAGGCACAGGCCCACACCGCGCTGGCCGACATCCATGAGTCGATCGACGAGCTCGTGTACTACCGTGAGCATTTCCTGGTGAAGTGAAACAAAAGCTTTCGGGAAAACCCGAAAGTGGGCTAGAATCGCAGGCTTCGCGGTGATAGCCCCTGTACCACCGCGGTTCGTTCATCCCCTCTGACCTCATCGAGGCCATCGCAACAAGCGCCCGCAAGGGCAAGGTTGCGCGGCCTGTTCGAAACCCTCTGGTGTATTGCCAAGGGAACGGTTGGCGGCGATGCCGTCGCTTTGACTGTTCCTGAGCAACCCGCCCACTGGCACACCGCTGCCGGTGTGGGTTCGGACCTTCTCCCCAGCGACTGATCTGCAGGCTAATTTGGCCTGTGGTGTCTTTGCGTGCCACACAGAGCGCGCAGGCACCGACATGTGAAGAAAGAAATCGATGAGCTTCGAAACCCTGGGTCTGCAAGAACCCCTGATCCGCGCCGTGACCGATTCGGGTTACACCACCGCCACTGAAGTGCAAGCACAGGCCATCCCGCCCGCGCTCGAAGGCAAGGACCTGATGGTCTCGGCCAGCACCGGCAGCGGCAAGACCGCTTCCTTTGTGTTGCCCGGCCTGCAACGCATCCTGGCGGCCCGTGCCGACAACACCAAGCGCCGCGAAAAAGGCGTGGTCTACGGCCCGCGCATGCTGGTGCTGACGCCCACCCGTGAACTGGCGATGCAGGTCGACAAGGCCGCCACCGTGTACGGCCGCCATGTGCAAGGCCTGCGCGTCACCACCGTCGTCGGCGGCGTGCCTTATGGCGCCCAGCTGAAGGCGCTGCGCGGCCCGCTCGACATCCTGATTGCCACCCCCGGCCGGTTGATGGACCACATGCAATCGGGCAAGGCCATCCTCGAGAACGTCGACCTGCTGGTGCTCGACGAAGCCGACCGCATGCTCGACATGGGCTTCATCGACGACATCCGCCACATCGTCGAGCAGCTGCCGCAAGGCCGCCAGACCATGATGTTCAGCGCCACCTTCGCCGGCCATGTGGGCCGCCTGGCGCAAGACCTGCTGCGCGACCCGTTGCGCATCGACGTGGCCTCGCACACCGACACCCACGAAAACATCGAGCAGCGCCTGCACTGGGCCGACAACAAGCACCACAAGGATGCCTTGCTCGACCACATCCTGACCGGCAAGGAGATGGAACAAGCCGTGGTGTTCACCAGCACCCAGCGTGACGCCGATTGGCTGGCCGACCGTCTGGCCGACATGGGACACGCTGTCGCCTCGCTGCACGGTGGCATGCCGCAAGGCCGCCGCACCCGTGTGCTGCAAGGCCTGCGCAACAAGCAACTCAAGGTGCTGGTGGCCACCGACGTGGCCGCGCGTGGCATCGACGTGCCGAGCATCAGCCACGTGATCAACTACGGCTTGCCGATGAAGGCCGAAGACTATGTGCACCGCATCGGCCGCACCGGCCGTGCCGGCCGCAATGGCCTGGCGGTCACGCTGGCCGAGCGCATGGACAGCGGCATGATCCGCCGCATCCAGCAGTTCACCACGCAAAACATCCCGGTGGCGACCATCGTCGGCCTGGAGCCCAAGAGCCCCGAGCCGCGCATGTTTGCTCCGCGTCCTGACGCCAAGTTTGGCGGCGGCGGCAAGTCCTTCGGGCATCGCCCGGCGGGTGGCCCGGCCAAGAGTTTTGGCAACAAGCCTTTCGGCAAGCCGGCGTTCCCGCGCAGTGGCGAAGGTTTTGCGCCGCGCGATCGCGCTCCCTTTGATCGTGACGCGGCGCCGAACAACCGCTTCAGCCCGGATCGCCCGAATGACCGCCACAACAGCGTGTTTGTGCCGAATGGCCAGCAAGCGCCGCGCGGTGGTGCCTTCGACCGTGCGCCGATCGACCGCAATGCAGGTGGCTTTGCACCGCGCAAGCCGGCGGGTGCTCCGGTCGGCAAGGGTGGCTTCGGCGGCAAGCCGCAGCGTCCGCGCCAAGGTGGTTTCAGCCGCTGATCGCTCTTGAGCGTCAACGAAAAGGGCTCGCAGTGCGAGCCCTTTTTCATGGCCGGGTCACAGGCTCAGATGCGCTTGACCCGCACGTCGACCCGCATGCCCACGTAGGCGTCGGCCGGGCCGTACCAGCTGCCTGAGATGGGCGCAGCCTGCTTGGGGTCGCGCACCACGCCCACGCGCACCAGGTGGTAACCACCGAGCAGGTTGTTGGTGGGATCGAACGGCACCCAGCCTGCGCCGGGCAGGTAGGCCTGCAGCCAGGCGTGGGTGGAGCCGGCACCGACGACCTCGGTGCCGCCTTTCTGGGCGGCGTCGTCGAGCGTGGGGTCGTACAGATAGCCCGAGACGAACCGGGTGGCCACGCCGAGGCGGCGCGCAGCTTCCATCATCAGCAGCGCAAAGTCGCGGCAGCTTCCGGTGCCGAGCTCCAGCGTGGTGAGCGGGCTTTGGGTGCCCTCGTCGTCGCGCGCGGCGTAGGTGAACTCATCGCGGATGTGCTGGTTCATCTGCACCAGCAGGTCGCGCGTGCCGGTGGGGCCGTCGGTGCGGATGAAGTGGCGCGCCCAGGCGGTGAGCTCGCCCTCGGGGTCGTCGTAGTGGGGGCGCAGGTAGTGCTCGAGGTCGAAGCGCTCATCCACCGAGTAGGCAAACGGGAAGAACTCCGCCGCCGGTGACAGCGGCAGCTCCAGGTTGTTGCTGTGTGCATGCTCGATGGTGAACGAGCACACGATCTTCAGCTCGGTCGCTTCGCCCTGCGGTTGCACCAGGGCCACCGAGTTGGAGTAGGGGTCCTGGATCATGCGGATCTCGGCCTCGGGGCTCACCTCCAGGTCGGTGGCGAGCACCCGCAGGTCGTGGCTCTCGCGCGGGCGAAACATCACCCGGTGCTCGCCAAAGCTGACTGGCTTGGCATAGCTGTACACCGTGGTGTGGGTGATGTCGTAGCGAACGGGCATCGGGCTTGCGTCAAACGCCCAGCAACTCGACCTCGAACATCAGCGTGGCGTTGGGCGGGATCACGCCGCCCGCACCACGTGCGCCGTAGCCGAGTTCGGGCGGAATCACGAGCAATCGTGTGCCGCCCACCTTCATGCCTTGCACACCTTCGTCCCAGCCCTTGATCACCATGCCGGCACCCAGGCCGAAGTCGAACGGGTCGCCACGGTCCTTGCTGCTGTCGAACTTGGCGCCCTTGACGCCAGCGTTGTAGAGCCAGCCGGTGTAGTGCACGGTGACGTGCTGGCCGGCCTTGGCTTCGGCGCCGGTGCCGGGGGTGGTGTCTTCGTATTGCAGGCCGGAGGCGGTGGTTTGCATGACGTGGCTCAGTGGTTGTGAAACCGCGATGCTAAGCCACGCGCTCAAGCCTTGTTCATCGAAAACACCTGCACTGCGTGTGACAAGCGCTGCGCCTGCTCTTGCATGCTGCCGGCGGCCGCGCTGCTTTGCTCGACCATGGCGGCGTTTTGTTGCGTCATCTCGTCGAGCTGGTTGACGGCCTGGCTCACTTGCGCAATGCCGGTGCTCTGCTCGGCCGAGGCACTGGTGATCTCGGCGATGAGCTCACTCACGCGCTGCACCTGGCTCACCACGTCGGCCATGGTCTGCCCGGCGGAGCTGACGACCTTGGAGCCGCTTTCCACCTTGTCCACCGAATCGGCGATCAGGCTCTTGATTTCCTTGGCCGCCTGCGCCGAACGCTGCGCCAGATTGCGCACCTCGGCGGCCACCACGGCAAAGCCGCGCCCCTGTTCGCCCGCGCGTGCCGCTTCCACCGCTGCGTTGAGCGCAAGGATGTTGGTCTGGAAGGCGATGCCGTCGATCACGCCGATGATGTCGGCGATCTTGCGGCTGGCGTGGGTGATGAGCGCCATGGTCGAGACCACGTCGCCCACCGCTGTGCCGCCCTTGGCGGCGATCTGGCTGGCCGAGGTGGCGAGCTTGTTGGCTTCATGGGCGGTGTCGGCGTTTTGCCGCACGGTCGCCGTCATCTGCTCCATCGACGAGGCGGTTTCTTCGAGGTTGGACGCGCTTTGTTCGGTGCGGCCCGACAGGTGGCTGGTGGCTGCGGCGATCTCCTTGCTGGCGGTTTCGATGCCGGTGGTCTGTTCTTGCACGTCGTCGACCAATGAGCGCAGGTTGAGGCCGGCCTGGTTGATGGCGCGCAGCAGCATGCCGACGTCGTCGCAGCGGTTGAGCGGAACGCTTTCGGTGGGTTCGCCGCTGGCGATCTGCTGGGCCACCGCCACGATGTGACGCAGGGGCGTGGTGACCTGCGACTCGATGAACCCGTTGGCCAGCAGCAGGCCAACCAAGCCCAGGCTGGCCAGCGCTGCGGTGGTGGTGGCGTCTCCGCCCACCAGCGCCGAGGCCAGGGTTGCCCCACTCAACATAACCAACATGATGATTGGAACTCGAACCCGCCATGCAGTGGGCAGCACTTGCAGCACGCTGGCCCAGCGCATCAGACCTGTGCGCACGATCAGCCCGCGGTCGAAGGCCAGGCCTTGCGTGCGGCCTTCGCGAAAGCGCCGGTAGAGCGTTTCGGCGGCATCGATCTCGGCGCGTGACGGCTTCGTGCGAACCGACAGGTAGCCCACCACCTGGCCGCCGCGGCGCATCGGTGCAGCATTGGCACGCACCCAGTAGTGGTCACCGTCCTTGCGACGGTTTTTCACCAGGGCTGTCCACGACTGGCCTTGCTTCAGGCTGCGCCACATGTCGGCGAAGGCCTCGCGCGGCATGTCGGGGTGGCGCACCAGGTTGTGGGGTTGGCCCAGCAGTTCCTCGCAGCTGTAGCCGCTGGTGCGCACGAAGGCTCCGTTGGCGTAGGCGATGTGGCTGGCGGTGTCGGTGGCCGACAGCAGCGTCACGCCGTCGGGGAACTGGTACTCGCGTTGCGTGACCGGCCGTGAGGGCCTGTGGGCGGCGGGTGGGGTGGGGGTGCTCATGTGGCGGTCCTTTTTGATGGAAGCTTGGAGACGCCCACCGGGGTTGGTGTGGGCGCCTTGATGCAACTCTCAAGCCGAACTGCGCATGGAGTGTGTTGGAGATTACGGCGTACGCGTACGCTTCTTGAGAAGAATATCGCGGTATTTCGAGTTCATATCGAAGGATTCACCGTTTGCTCCGCCGCTTCGAGGCCACCGCCTCGGCGCCTGCGGCTCAGGCCGGGCGGGGCAGGCGTCGAGTCGTTTCGGTGGCGGCGATGACCTTGTCGAGGCAGGCCCGCACCTGCAGGTCGATGCTGTCGAGCAGGCTGTCCTTGAGCGAGGCAACCTCGGTCCACGCGACCGACCCCAGACCGATCACGCCGAGCAGAAAGCCAAGCAGGCGCTGAAAGAGCATTTCAACCATGTTCTTGCGTTCGCGTTGTGGCACCGGGTGCGGGCCAGCGCAGGCATCGAGCAACTCGCCCAGCGTGGCGATCACCCGCTGGGGGTTGGGCCGCAGAACATCGGAGGACGCATTGGCGTGCAGCTCGCTCAGGTCGTCGCGTATGGCGAACACCACCCAGTAGTGGCTGCGGTTCTCGAGCCAATACTGCAGGAAGCCGTTGAGGAAGGCCCGCAGCCGGGTCTGCGGTCGGCGTGCCTTGGCCATGTCTTGCGCGGCCTGGTCGCAGGCACTGGACAGGATGTCGTCCCAGATGTGGCGCATCAGGTGCGCCTTGGTCGGGAAGTAACGGTAAAGCGACATCGGCGCCACGCCGACTTCGCCGGCGAGCTTGCGCATCGAAATGGCTTCATAGCCCCCCTCGGCAAAAAGCTGCAGGCACACACGCACGACCTGCGACTCAAGCTCCGTTTGCTCGGCCTTGGTGCGCCGGTAGGGGCGCCGGTTCGGGGCAGCAGCTGCCATGTGATTGAAAGTCTCCCTGTTCAAGGCGCATCGCCAAGACGCTTGTCGTCGTGGGTTGGGTGGGCACTCGTTTTTGTTGATCGGATTCTGACCCGACTCGCCGTGAACGCAAGCATCACCCCCACCCGGCGGAATGTGATCGGGCGCGGCCCGCAGCAAGGCTTGCATCGGGTTCACGAGGCGTCGACAAATTAGAGCGCGTACGCTATAAAACGAGCGCTTTGCTTTGGAAGGGGCTCACCAAAAAGAGCCCGTCGGGAACCCGGCGATCGGGGCCAATCGAGTAGGAGGTGGCAGTTTGGGAGTGCCTATGGAAGGAGAAGCAGCGCGTGGCGAATACCTCAGGCACTTGGAACTGGTGGCTCAGAACACCTCCAACATGGTCGTCGTGACCAATGGCAATCGCGAAATCGAATGGGTCAACCCGGCCTACACCAAGGTGACTGGCTGGTCGCTGGACGAGGTGAGAGGCAAGAACCCGAAGGCCTTCCTGCATGGGCCTCGAACCAGCCTCACCGCGGCGTCTCGCCTGGGCGCCAGCTTGCGCAAGGGCCAGGCGGTCACCGATTTCGAGATGCTCAACTACAAGAAGTCGGGCGAGCCCTACTGGGTGTCGCTCAACATCCAGCCGGTGGCCAATGATGCTGGCGAGATCACCCAGTACGTCGCGATAGAAAGCGACATCACGCAGCGAAAGCGCGCCGAGCAAGAGGCGGCCAGGGTGCTGCACCAGCTTGCCGAGGCGCAGCGCCTGGCCAAGCTGGGCTTGATGGAGCACGACCTGTCGACCGGCGAGCTCCGCTGTTCGCCCGAGATCTACCGAATCCTGGACACCCGGCCCGGCGAGATCAAGCCCGACTATGACGCCGTGATGGCTCACCTGCACCCGGATGACGACGTGGCGGTGCGCTCGTCCTACGAACGCGCCATCAACGGCGGCGATCTGTACGAGGCCGAGTTCCGCCTGATCAGCAAGACGGGGCGAGTGAAGTGGGTTCACGCACGTGGCGCACTCGAGGGTTGGGATGACGGGCGTCGGGCGCTGTTTCGGGTGGTGATTCAAGACATCACCGAGCGCAAGGATGCCGAGCAGTTGCAGCGCGACAAGGAGCTGCTGGAGCAGGCCTCCCGCACGCAGATGGAGGTCTTGTCGCGCATCAGCCACGAACTGCGCACACCCCTGCACGCGGTGCTGGGGTTCGCCGAAAACCTGGACCGGGCCGAAGGCGCCCGCATCTCGGAGCGCTCGCGCGGCCAGCTGAGCCATATCCGCGAATCGGCCAAACACCTGCTGTTGCTGGTCAATGACATTCTGGATCTGACACGGCTGCACGGCGGCGTGGTGCCGTTCGACCTGCAGGCCGTCGAGGTGCAGAGTCTGGCCCACGATGTCATCGCCATGGTCGAGCCGCTTGCTGCAGTGCGCGGGGTCACGCTCCGCTTGCTGCCGGCATCGCCAGCGCTGTACGCGCAGGCGGATGGCCAGCGACTCAAGCAGGTGTTGATCAACCTCCTGAGCAACGCCATCAAGTACAACCGGCCGGGTGGGCAGGTCGACATTCGCTTGCGCGACATCGAGGCCGGCGGTGTGTGTATCGCTGTCGCCGACACCGGCATCGGCATTGCCGAGGCGGACCAGGTGCGTTTGTTTGAGCCCTTCTACCGCGTGTTGGGTGAAAGCCAGCTGCAGGTGTCACACGAGAGCAGTGGCTTGGGGCTGGCGATTGCGCGCAGCCTGGCACAGGGCATGGGTGGAGACGTCACCGTCGAGAGCCGTCTGGGCGAGGGCTCGACCTTCTCGCTCACGCTGCGGCGCGGCAGCCCTTCCGAGCCCCGGGGCAGCGGGGTGACGCCGGCCGTCGTGCCATCTGAGAACCCGGGGGCAGACCGTGCGCGCGGCACGGTGCTCTACATCGAAGACAACGAGCTCAATTGCCTGTTGCTCGAAAGCTACCTCGCACAACACCCTTCGATCGTGCTGCATTGCTGCACGACGGGTGTGGCCGGGTTGGCGCGTGCGCGCCAGATACGCCCCTCGCTGATCCTGGTGGACATGGGCCTGCCTGACATGAGCGGCGCCGAAGTCATGCAGACCTTGCTCAATGACCCGGTGCTGCATCGCGTGCCGTGTGTCGCCTTCTCGGCCGACAGCGACGAAGACGCCATCGAAGCCGCGATCCGCAGCGGCTTTCGCGAATACTGGCCCAAGCCGATGTCGCGCCAAGCGGTGCTTGAGGCGCTTGAACGCCTGCTTGCCGATGAACCGCTGAAAAGTCGCTTCTGAAGTCAGCTCACACCGAGCGAGCGCGCCAGGCCGTCACCGCTTCGGCGAGCCAGGGGCCGTGCCCATGTGCGCTGAGCGGAGGCAGGCCCAGCACCTGCGCCGCGGCGCGCAGCGCAGCCACGGGCTTGCACGTGTCGATGGCTTGCGCACCACTTTGTTTCGACAGCTTTTCACCGACGTCGTTCAGCACCAGCGGCGTGTGCAGGTAACGCGGCGTGGGCAGCCCGAGGCGGCGCTGCAGCAGGATCTGCCGCGCGGTGTTGTCGGCCAGGTCTTCACCGCGCACCACGTCGGTGATGCCCTGGTCGGCATCGTCGACGACCACCGCGAGCTGGTAGGCCCACAGGCCGTCGGCGCGCTTGAGCACGAAGTCGCCCACGGTCTCGGCCACGTTCTGCACCTGCAGGCCCAGGCGGCGGTCGACCCAGGTGATGGTCTCGTCGCAGCGCAAGCGCACCGCGCGGGCGGGTTTGCCGTGCAGGCCGTTGCGGCAGGTGCCGGGGTAGACGAGCTCGCCATGGCGTGGCTTGGCGTGGCCCGAGGCGGCCAGGGCTTGCGCGATATCGCTGCGCGAGCAGCCGCAAGGGTAGGCATGGCCTTCTCTGAGCAGCCGGTCGAGCGCGGCCTGGTACAGCGCGGTGCGCTGTGATTGCCACACGGGCGGTTCGTCGGGGTGCAGGCCGCAGGCCGCCAGCTGCGACAGGATCAATTGGTCGGTGCCGGGCACACAGCGCGGTGTGTCCACGTCTTCGATGCGCACCAGCCACGTGCCAGCGTGGGCGCGCGCATCGAGCCAGCTTGCCAGGGCCGCCACCAGCGAGCCGGCGTGCAGCGGACCGGTGGGCGAGGGCGCAAAGCGGCCTCGGTAGCGCAAAGACATTCTTCAGCAGCCGCCCAGCGGCAAACGCCCGCTGTGCCGCTCCAGCAAGGCCTTGCGCGTGGCCGGGCTCTCCAGCTGGTTGAGCCACCAGCGCAGCGCCAGGCCTTGTTGCGGCTTGCGGCTGGTCTTGGCCGTGGGTTCGCCGCGCCATGCGTAGCCCAGGCTCGCCTTCAGCGGCGGGCGCTGCACCGCCTTGGCCACCAGGTGCCCGGCGGCGAGGTGCTCGCGCACCATGGGCTCGGGGATGAAGCCGCAACCCATGCAGCGCAGCAGCGCCTCGACCTTGGCCGGCATGGTCGACACCGTGAGCACGTCTTGCCCCGGCAGCAGGTTGACGGTGAGCGGCGTGAGCCGCTGCGCCGAATCGGCCACCGCAATGGCGCGGTGTCGCATCAGCTCGGCGTCGGTGATCGCCTGCGTGGCGGCGGCCAGCGGGTGGTGCGGTGCGACGGCAAACACGAAGGGCACCACCCCCAGCGGCTGCAGCTGGACGCCCGCCGGTGGCAGCTGGTCCGTGCCCACGCCGATCGCCAGGTCGGCCTGGCCGCTGACGAGGGCCTCCCAGGTACCGGCAAGGATCTCGGTGCGCAGCCGCAGGCGGGTGCCCGGGCCGCTGCGGCCGGGGTCAGCGCTGTCGGCCTTGAGGGCGTAGAAGGCTTCGCAGATCTCGAACACCGTCACCCGTGACAGGGCCCCATCCACCGCCACGGTGAGTTGCGTTTCCCAGCCGGTGCCCACGCGCTTGACGCGGTTGGCCACTGCGTCCACCTGCTCCAGCAGGCGCCGGCCTTCGTTGAGCAGCTCTTCACCGGCGGCGGTGAGCCTGGCCTGGCGCGAACGGCGGTCGAACAGCAGTACGTCGAGCGCGTCTTCGAGCTGGCGCACGTTGTAGGTGAGGGCCGAGGGCACCTTGCCCAGCTCGCGCGCCGCCGCGGCAAAGCTGCCGGTGCGGGCGATGACATCCATCATCGCCAGGGCTTCGGGGGTCAGCACATTGCGGGCAGTGATCATCGAGGGTGTCCGGTAGAGCAGGGCGCGTTCATCTTATTTGAACGGATGCTTCAACGTGCAGGCGCTGATGACGGGCGGGTGCGGGCCTAAATTCATGGTTCAGAAAGGAAGGTTCAACATGATCACCCTTCGCAAGTCGTCAGAGCGCGGTTATGCCGACCACGGTTGGCTCAAGTCGTTCCACAGCTTCTCGTTCGCCGACTACTACCACCCCGAGCGCATGGGCGTGGGCAACCTGCGTGTCATCAACGAAGACCGCATCGCCCCCGGCACTGGCTTCGGCACCCATGGCCACCGCGACATGGAGATCGTGTCCTACGTGCTCGAAGGCGCGCTGGGCCACAAGGACAGCATGGGCAACGGCACGCAGATCGTGCCCGGCGACGTGCAGCGCATGAGCGCGGGCCGCGGCATCCAGCACAGCGAGTTCAACCATGCGCCCAACGAGACGACGCACTTCCTGCAGATCTGGATCATGCCCAACGAGCGCGGCATCGTGCCCGGTTACGAGCAAAAGCGTTTCGAGGCAGCGCAAAAGCGCGGCCGTCTGGCGCTGGTGGCGAGCCCCGATGGGCGCGATGGGTCGGTGACGATCCACGCCGATGCGTTGATGTACGCGGGGCTGTTTGACGGTGACGAGGCCGCCGAGCTGCCGCTCGCTGCCAGGCGCAACACCTACGTGCACGTGGCGCGTGGCGCGATCCGCGTCAACGGCCAGGAGGCGGTGGCGGGTGACGCGGTGCTGCTCGACAACGAGAGCACATTGCGGCTCGACCAGGGGCGCGAGGCTGAAGTCATCGTCTTCGACCTCGAGCCCTGATGTCGACGCAGGAGTCCGGCATGAACCCAGTACGTGTGTTGGTGATGTCGGGCAGCGCCCGCACCGGGTCGTTCAACCGCCAATTGGCCGGCGTGGCTGCAAACCTGCTGGGCATGGCAGGCGCGCAGGTCACGCAGATCGACTTGCGCGAGCTGGGCCTGCCGGTCTACGACGCTGATGTCGAAGCCGCCGGCATGCCCGCGGGTGCGCTCGAACTGCGACGCTTGATGGCGCAAACCGATGCGGTGGTGATCTCCACGCCTGAATACAACGGCTTCACGCCGCCGTTGCTGATCAACGCCTTCGACTGGTTGTCTCGTGTGCCGGGCGGCGACGGCCTGCCCAGCGGCCTGGAGGCCACGGCCAGCAAGGTGGCAGGCGTGATGAGCGCCTCGCCCGGCGCACTGGGCGGCCTGCGCAGCCTGAACTACCTGCGCCAGTTCTTGCAGATGGCGATCGGCATGCTGGTGGTGCCGGAGCAGTTTGCACTCGGCCAGGCACACAAGGCGTTTGATGCCACGAGCGGTCAACTGAGCGACGACAAACAGCGTCAAGCCGTGCAGCGTGTGGTGCAGGCCGTGGTGCGCACGGCGGGCGCCTTGCGAGGCGACTGAGGCAGCTTGCTACAGTGCGCGGCATGGACACCGTGTTGCGCGTCATCAGCATCCTCCCCTGGACGGATTGGGCCGCGCTCGCAGCCTTTTTTGCGGCCTGGAGCGGCTACGCCTGGTTTGCCCGTGACCGGGCGCAGACCAAACCGTCGATCCTCGCCAGCACCAACCGCATCCGCCGCGAGTGGATGCTGCAGACCACCTACCGCGAAGTGCGCGTGCTCGACGGCGTGGTGGTGCAAAACCTCTCCACCAGCCCGTCGTTCTTCGCCTCTACCACCATCCTGATCATCGGTGGCCTGCTGGCCGTGCTGAGTGCGAGCGACAAGGCGAGCGACCTGGTGCGCGAGATCCCGTTCGCGGCGCGCACCTCGGTGCTGATCTTCGACCTGAAGCTGGTGCTGCTGCTGGTGGTGTTTGTGTATGCGTTCTTCCGCTTCACCTGGTCGATGCGGCAATACACCTTTGGCGCCTTGCTGATCGGCGCGGCGCCCGAGGCCAAGCAGCTCGAAGCCCTGGGCGCCGTGGGCGAGGAGCAGCGCCAGGCCTTTGCCAAGAAGGCGGGCCGCGTGGTCGGGATGGCGGCCGAGACCTTCAACGATGGCCTGCGTGCCTACTACCTGTCGTTCGCCGCCATCGGGTGGTTCTTCTCGCCACTGATCTTCGTGCTGGCCACCGCCGGGGTGATCTACATCCTGTACCAGCGCGAGTTTCAGTCCGACGTGCTGGCGATCCTCAACTCCTGAGTCTGAGGGCGCAGCGAGGGGTCGAGCGCCTCGCGTTCGTCGAAGACGAAGCAGCCGCCGTCGTAGTGCTGGCCACCGACCTCTTCAAAGTACTTGAGGATGCCGCCGTCGAGCTGCACCACATGCTCGATGCCGGCCTCGGCCATGAAGATCGCCGCCTTCTCGCAGCGGATGCCGCCGGTGCAGTAGCTCACCACCCGCTTGCCGCGCAGCTCATGCTTGTGGGCCAGCACTTGGGCGGGGAACTCGCTGAACTTGGTGATGTGCCAGTCGATCGCCTTGTGAAAGCGGCCGTGGCCGATCTCGAACTCGTTGCGCGTGTCGAGCGTCACCACCGGGCGGCCTTCGTCGTCATGACCGGCATCGAGCCAGCGCGCCAGCGTCTTCGCGCTCACGGCTGGCGCGCGGCCCGCCTGTGGCCGCACCGTGGGGTGGTTCATGCGGATGATCTCGCGCTTGACCTTCACCAGCAGCTTGCCGAAGGGCACGCTGTCGGACCAGCTCTCCTTGGGCCCAAGCGCCGCGAAGCGCGTGTCTTCATGCAGCCAGTCCACAAAAGCGCGCAGCTTGGCGGGCTCACCGGCCAGAAAGAGGTTGATGCCTTCTTCGGCCAACAACACCGTGCCTTTCAGGGCCAAACCCGCGGCTTGTGAGCGGATGCTCTCGCGCAGGGCAAGCGTGTCCGTCAAGGGCACGAACAGGTAGGCAGAGATATTCAGAATTGGTTTCACGGGAGCGATTTTACGGAGCTGCTGCCTCCCTAAAATGCCCGCATGGCTTTCATTCATCTGCGCACCCACACCGAGTTTTCCGTTGTCGACGGCACCTTGCGGATCGACGAACTGGTGGGCGCTGCGCGGGCGGACGGCCAGGTGGCGCTCGCCATCACCGATCTGTCGAACCTCTTCGGTGCCGTCAAGTTCTACAGCGCCGCGCGCAAAAAGGGCGTCAAGCCGATCATCGGTGCCGATGTGTGGCTCGAGCCCACCGAAGGCGACAAACAGCCCAGCCGCCTGGTGCTGCTGGTGCAAAGCAAGACCGGCTACCTCAACCTGTGCGAGCTGATCTCGCGCGGCTGGCTCGACCCCAATGCCCGCGGCCAGGCCTGGCTCAAGTGGGAGTGGCTCACGGCCTTGAACGAAGGGCTGATCGCTCTGTCGGGCGCCGAGCTCGGTGCCATCGGCCAGGCCTTGATGGCGCAAGACACGCAGCGTGCGCAGGCCGTAGCCACGCGCCTGGCGGCGACCTTCCCGCAGCGCTTCTACATCGAGCTGCAGCGTGCCGGCCTGCCCAGCAACGAAGCCCACGTGCGCGCCGCCGTGCCTCTGGCCGCGCAGATGAAGCTGCCGGTGGTGGCCACCCACCCGGTGCAGTTCCAGACGCCTGAAGATTTTGAAGCCCACGAGGCGCGCACCTGCATTGCCGAAGGCGAGACGCTCACCAACCCGCGGCGTGTCAAACGTTTCTCACGCGAGCAGTACTTCAAGACCCAGGCGCAGATGGAGGCCTTGTTTGCCGACCTGCCGAGCGCGCTGCAGAACACGGTCGAGATCGCCAAGCGCTGCAGTCTCTCGCTGGTGCTGGGCAAGCCGCAGTTGCCCGACTTCCCCACGCCCGAGATCAACGGCGAGCGCATGGCTCCCGAGGCCTACTTCCGCCATGCGTCGCACGAGGGGTTGCAAGAGCGCATGCTCCACCTCTACCCCGACGCGGCCGAGCGCGAGAAGCAGATGCCGCGCTACCTCGAGCGCCTGGAGTTCGAGCTCAACACCATCCTGAAGATGGGCTTCCCCGGCTACTTCCTGATCGTGGCCGACTTCATCAACTGGGCCAAGAACAACGGTTGCCCGGTCGGCCCCGGCCGGGGGTCGGGCGCCGGCTCGCTGGTGGCCTATGCGCTCAAGATCACCGACCTCGACCCGCTGCGCTACAACCTGCTGTTCGAGCGCTTCCTGAACCCCGACCGCGTCTCGATGCCTGACTTCGACATCGACTTCTGCCAAGGCAACCGCGACCGGGTCATCGACTATGTGAAAGACAAGTACGGCCGTGACGCCGTGAGCCAGATCGCCACCTTCGGCACCATGGCCGCCAAGGCCGCGCTGCGCGATGTGGGCCGCGTGCTCGGCATGGGTTACGGCCACGTCGACAGCATCGCCAAGCTGGTGCCTGCGCCGCCCGGCAAGACAGTCACGCTCGCGCGCCCCGGCGACAAGCCCGATCCCGGCCTCATCTACGCGCGCACCGAAGCGCCCGAGATCGAGCAGCGGGAGAAGAACGAAGAAGAAGTGGCCGAACTGCTGGCGCTGGCCGAGCGTGTCGAAGGCATGGTGCGCAACATCGGCATGCACGCCGGTGGTGTGCTGATCGCACCCGGCAAGATCACCGACTTCTGCCCGCTCTACATGCAGCCGGGCAGCGACTCGGCGGTGAGCCAGTTCGACAAGGACGACGTCGAAGCCATCGGCTTGGTGAAGTTCGACTTTTTGGGCCTGGCCACGCTCACCATCCTGGAGATGGCGAAGGAGTTCATCCGCGCGCGCCACGCCGACCAGCGCAACTTCCGCCTCGAAGACATCCCGCTCAACGACCGCGCGGCTTACCGCTTGATGAGCGAAGGCAAGACGGTTGCGGTGTTCCAGCTTGAAAGCTCGGGCATGCAACGCATGCTGCGCGACGCCAAGCCGAGCGTGTTCGAAGACATCATTGCGCTCGTGGCGTTGTACCGCCCGGGCCCAATGGACCTGATCCCGAGTTTCTGCGCGCGCAAGCACGGCCGCGAAGAGGTCGACTACCCGCACCCACTGATGAAAGAGGTGCTGGAAGAGACCTACGGGATCATGGTCTACCAAGAGCAGGTGATGCAGGTGGCGCAGCGCCTGGGCGGCTACTCGCTCGGCGGTGCCGACCTGCTGCGCCGCGCCATGGGCAAGAAGAAGCTCGAAGAGATGGTGGCCCACCGCGCCACCTTCGCCGAAGGCGCGGCCAAGAACAACATCGCCGAGCCGCTGGCCAACGAGATCTTCGACCTGATGGAGAAGTTCGCGGGCTACGGTTTCAACAAGTCGCACGCCGCCGCCTACGCCTTGCTGGCCTACCACACGGCCTACCTGAAGGCGCACTACCTGGCCGAGTTCACTGCGGCCAACATGAGCGTCGCGCTCGACGACACCGACAAGCTCAAGATATTCCACGACGATGCGGTGGCACTGGGCCTGACTTTCGAGCCGCCCAACATCAACACCGGCACCTACCGCTTCGAACCGGTCAGCGACAAGGTCGTGCGTTATGGCCTGGGTGCCGTCAAGGGCACGGGGCAGAGCGCCATCGAGGCCATCATCGCGGCGCGCACCGAGGGCGGGCCGTTCAAGAGCCTGTTCGACTTCTGCGCGCGGGTCGACCGCAGCCGCATCAACAAGCGCACGGTCGAGGCGCTGATCAAGGCCGGCGCCTTCGACCTGCTGCACGCCGAGCGTTCCACCATGGTGGCGAGCATCCCGCTGGCGTTCGACTACGCCGACACCCAGGCGGCCCACGCCGACCAGGGCGGCTTGTTCGACTTCGGCGACTCGCATGCGGCGTCGACCCAGGAGCCCGATCTGATCCAGGCCGAGCCCTGGAGCATCAAGGAGCGGCTGACGCTGGAGAAAGTGGCGCTCGGTTTCTACCTCTCCGGCCACCTGTTCGACCAGAGCGAAGGCGAAGTGCGCCAGTTCGCCAAGCGCCGAATCGCTGACCTCATCGACTCGCGCGAGCCGCAGATCCTGGCAGGCATCGTGGGTGACCTGCGCGTCATCAACGGCCAGCGAGGGCGTGTCGCCATCTTCAAACTCGACGACAAGAGCGAGTACATCGAATCGGTGGTCAATGAAGAACTGCTCAATGCCAACAAGGACTTGCTGAAGGACGACGAACTGATCGTCGCGCTTGGCAAGGTGCAGCCCGACCGCTTCTCCGGTGGCATGCGCTTCAACATCCAGCAGGTCTGGGACCTGGCCACCGCGCGCTGCCGCTTCGGCAAGTATTTGCGCGTGGAAGTGAACGGCAGTGTGCCGCCGGTGGCCGAGGTATTGCGCGAGTTCCCCAGCCGGCGCATCAACACCGAGCAAGGCCCGGTGGCACAAGGCCTGGGCGTGCGCCTGGTGCTGCAGCGCGACGCGGCGAGTGGTGAGCTTGACCTGGGCGACGAAGGGCGCTTCTTCCCCACCGACGACGCACTCGCACGCTGGCGCGAAGGCAGTCACGGCAAGGCGCGCGTGGTTTACGAATAGTCACCGTGACGAGTCGGCGGGGACCGAACTTCGACCGTTGTAGGGGGGTCTATCGCGTACCACAGCGTCTTTCGGAGGCCCACCCATGAAGAAACTCTTGCTATGGTTCACGCTGGCCGCCGCGGCCGGCTCTGCATCGGCCAACCCACAAGTCGGCGTGTCGGTCAGCGTCAATCAACCCGGCCTGTATGGCCGCATCGACATCGGCCACGCACCGGTGCCGCCGGTCCTGATGTACCCGCAGCCGGTGATCATCGTGCCCCAACCGGTGGCTGTGCAGGCGCCCGAGCCCATCTACCTGCACGTGCCGCCCGGTCATTCGCGCAACTGGCGCAAGCACTGCCGCCGCTACCACGCCTGTGGCCAGCCGGTTTACTTCGTGCGGGAAGACTGGTACCAGCGCCACTACCACCCGCATCGGCATCACCGTCACGATCGCCATGACAGATACGAGCGCCGTGAGCGCCACGACGATCGCCACGATCGCTGGTACGACAACCGGCGTTACCACCACGACGGTGGGCGCGACCGCTGAAGCCCGAGGGTGGTGCGGCCACCACGTTCAAGGGCTGCCCCTGATCTGCGCTCACAGGCGCGCTGTCTACACTGGTGCGCATGCCGAGAAACATTCCGACGACAGGGCTGATCCTCACCGGCGGCGGCGCCCGTGCCGCCTACCAGGTGGGCGTGCTGAAGGCGGTAGCGAAGATACGGCGTGACGCCGCGCCCTGGGACCGCAGCAACCCTTTCCCGGTGATCACCGGCACCTCGGCCGGTGCCATCAACGCGGCGGCCTTGGCCAGCCATTGCGACGACTTCGACGCTGCTGTGGCGTCAGTGGTCGACGTGTGGGAAAACTTCCACGCCGAGCAGGTGTACCGCAGCGACACCATCGGCGTCATCCGCACCGGCGCACGCTGGCTCACCATGATGTCGCTCGGCTGGGTGATCGCCCGTTGGCGGCGTGCACGGCTGCGCTCATTGCTCGACAACTCGCCGCTCGAAGAGCTGCTCAGCAGCATGGTGTCGGTCGAGCGCCTGCGCGGCGTGATGGAGTCGGGCCACCTGCAGGCGCTGGCCGTCACGGCATCGAGCTACAGCTCGGGCACCCACGTGACCTTCTACGACGCGATGAAGGAGTTCGCGCCCTGGAACCGCTCGCAGCGGGTGGCGGTGCGCACCCCCATCACGGTGCCTCATTTGCTGGCGTCGGCGGCGATCCCGTTTGTGTTCCCGGCCGTGCCGCTCGACTTCGAGGGCGTCACCGAGTTTTTTGGCGACGGCTCGATGCGCCAGTCGGCGCCCATCTCACCCGCGGTGCACCTGGGTGCACGCCGCATCCTGGTGGTGGGTGCAGGCCGCATGCACGAGCCACCGGGGCGGCGCAAGGTGAGCGGCGCGTACCCCAACTTCGCGCAGATCGCGGGCCATGCGCTGTCGAACATCTTTCTGGATGCACTGGCCGTCGATGTCGAGCGCCTGCAGCGCATCAACAACACGCTGTCGCTGCTGCCGCCCGAGGCCTTGGCCAACACCAGCCTGCGGCCGATCGAAGTGCTGGTGATTGCGCCCTCGCAGCGCCTCGACGACATCGCCGCCAAGCATGTCAACAGCCTGCCCACACCGATACGCGCCTTGCTGCGCGGAGTGGGTGTCACGGGCAAGGGCACCGACACGCGTGGCGCGGCGCTGGCCAGCTACCTGCTGTTCGAGTCGGCCTACACGCGCGAGCTGGTGGCGCTGGGCATGTCTGACACCATGGCGCGGCGCGACGAGGTGACGGGCTTCTTCGGCTGGGAGCGCCGCTCGGAGCGGCGTGGCCCGGTGCCCGACAGCGACTTCCACACCACCGAACTGGAATGAAAAACGACCTGCGGCGCATGGGCGCCCGCAGGTCGTCTTGGGGATGCGAAGCGCGCGGCTTACTTCTTCTCGGCGCTCTTCTTGTCTTCTTTCTTGGCCGGGGTCTTGGCAGCCGGTGCAGCAGCGTCGAAGCTGGCGCCATTGACCGTCAGGCCTTCTTTCGAGAGCTTGGTGGCGGCGCCGGCCTTGATGCCTTTCACGCGGCCCATCAGGTCAGCCCAGTCCTTGAACTGGCCCTTCTTGCGCTCGTCGAGGATGCGCACCGACACCTTGGTGCCGATGCCCTTGACGGATTCGAGCGCGGCCTGGTCGGCCTTGTTGACGTCGACCGCAGCCCAGGCGGTGGCGGTGGCAAACAGCATGACGAGCACGCACAGCAGCTTCTTGAACATGATTGAACTCCCTTGAGTGTGTTGTTGTAGGGTGCAGCTCATCCACACCCCGGAACGCACTCTAGCGACGCGCATGCCGCTTGCCAGCCCCCTTGAGGAAGGCCACCGAAGAGGGGCCCTCCTTTGGTGCGGTATCTGCGGGAGTCAGGTTTTCTGCTGGCCCATCCATTCGACGTAGCGCGCCACGCCGGTGGCCACGTCGGCAAAGCGATGCACGCAGCCGGCGGCAGCCAGGCCGCTCATCTCGGCCTGGGTGTAGCACTGGTACTTGCCGACCAGCGCGGGGGGGAAGTCGATGTACTCGATCAGGCCTTGCTTCACCAGCTCGGCCAGTGGCAGCGGCTTCTCGCCCTTCAAGGCACGCGACGCGTTGACCACGGCCACGGCCACGTCGTTGAACGGTTGCGCCCGGCCAGTGCCGAGGTTGAAGAGGCCGCTCTTGTCGGGGTGCTGCAAGAACCAGAGGTTGACGGCGACCACGTCGTCGACCGAGATGAAGTCGCGCATCTGCTCACCCTGCGCATAACCCCCATAGGCGCCGAAGAGCTTGACCTTGCCGGTGTCGCGAAACTGGTTGAAGTTGTGGAATGCCACCGAAGCCATGCGGCCCTTGTGCTGCTCGCGTGGGCCGTAGACGTTGAAGTAGCGAAAACCGGCCACCTGTGCGCTCTTGCCGGACTGGGCGGTCGGCAACATGCGCCGCACCACGTTGTCGAACAGCAGCTTGGAGTAGC
>NZ_JADMJX010000283.1 GCF_018780185.1 Rhizobacter sp. | reverse complement strand
ACGTCGTCGAAGAAGATCTCGTTCACCTCGTGGCCGCCGTCCATCAGGATCAGCGGGCGCACGGTGATGCCGGGGGTCGTCATGTCGATCAGCAGGAAGCTGATGCCCTCTTGCCGCTTCTCGGCGGTGGGGTCGGTGCGCACCAGACAGAAGATCCAGTCGCCGTAGTGGCCGAGCGTGGTCCAGATCTTCTGGCCGTTGACGACGTAGTGGTCGCCCTTGCGTTCGGCACGGGTCTTCACGGCCGCAAGGTCGGAGCCGGCGCCGGGCTCGGAGTAGCCCTGCACCCAGAAGTCGATGCCGTCACGGATGCGCGGCAGGAAGTGAGCCTTCTGCCCTGGCGTGCCGAACTTCATCAGCACCGAGGCGCACATGGCGGGGCCGAAGGCCGGCAGGCCCGGCGCGCCCGAGAGGCCGAATTGCTCCTGGTACAGATAGCGCTGCGTGATGTTCCAGCCGGTGCCGCCCCATTCTTCGGGCCAGTGCGGCACGGCCCAGCCCTTGGCGGCCAGGATCTTGTGCCAGCGCATGTAGTCGTCTTTGCTGAGCTCGCGGTGTTCCTGCACTTTCTGGCGGATGTCGGCGGGCAGGTTGGTGTCGAGCCAAGCGCGCACTTCGTCGCGAAAGGCCAGCTCTTCGGGGGAGTAGCTCAGGTCCATGGGTGTCTCCGTTGTTGTGGGGTCGCGTGGGGCGTGGGTGGCTCAGAACACTTCGAACAAGCCCGCCCCGCCCATGCCGCCACCAATGCACATCGATACCACCACGTGCTTGGCACCGCGGCGTTTGCCTTCGAGCAGCACGTGCCCGGTGAGGCGTGCGCCGGTCATGCCGAAGGGGTGGCCGATGGCGATGGAGCCGCCGTTCACGTTGTAGATGTCGGGGTTGATGCCGAGCTTGTCGCGGCTGTAGAGGCACTGGCTGGCGAAGGCTTCGTTGAGCTCCCACAGGTCGATGTCTTTGATCTTCAGGCCGTGACGTTCGAGCAGGCGCGGAATGGCGTAGACCGGGCCGATGCCCATTTCGTCGGGCTCGCAGCCGGCCACGGCCCAGCCCTTGAACGCGCCCAGTGGCTGCAGGCCGCGGCGCTCGGCTTCTTTCGCCTCCATCAGCACCACGGCGGCGGCGCCATCCGACAGTTGGCTCGCGTTGCCGGCGGTGACGAACTTGCCCGCGCCGCGCACCGGCTCCAGCTTGGCCAGGCCTGCGAGCGTGGTGTCGGGGCGGTTGCATTCGTCGCGGTCGACGGTCACGTCGACGATGGTTTCGGCCAAGGTGCTCTTGTCGACGAGCTTCATCTGGGTCTTCACCGAAATGATCTCGTCGGCGAACTTGCCGGCCTTCTGCGCCGCGGCCATCAGCTGCTGCGAGCGCAGCGAGTATTCGTCCTGGTACTCGCGGCTCAAGCCATAGCGTTGCGCCACGATGTCGGCGGTGTCGATCATCGGCATCCAGATCGCGGGGTGCATGTCGGTCAGCGTGGGGTCGGTGCCACCACCGCCGCCACCCTGGAAGCTGACGGAGTCGACACCGCCGCCCACCATCACCTGCGCGCCCCCTTCAACGATGTGGTGCGCCGCGATCGCGATGGCGTTCAGGCCCGACGAGCAGGCGCGGTTGAGCGTCATGCCCGCCGTGGTGACGGGCAGGCCGGCGAGCAAGCCCGCGCTGCGCGCCACGTTGCCCGAGGCGGCCACCTGGCCGGCGATCACGTCTTCGACCTCCGCCGGGTCGACCTTCGAGCGCGCCACCGCATGCCGGATCGCGTGGCCCAGCATCGTCATGCTCGGCGTGATGTTGAAGCCCCCCCGCCCGGCCTTGGCGAGGCCGGTGCGGGCATAAGAAACGATCACAGCCTGTCGGTTCGAAGAAGTCATGGGTGTTGCCTCTGGCAGAACGGTTGATGAAGCGTGACACCCATGATGGCCAATAACCGAGAACGCCGCTGTCGCGTACTCAACAGGCCCTCACACGGCGCACCTCATTGCTTCATGGGCGCCGGGGCATCCTTCTCGGCCGTCACTGGCACCTCACACAGCGAAGGCTCGGCCGGGCCGAAGCGTTGGTTGAAGGCCTCGGGGCCCACGCGCTTGTACGTGCTGGGTTGCTTCGTGGCCGCCCATTCGGGGCAGGTGTAGACGCGACCGCCGGTCTCGGCCATGGCATCGCCGCAGCGCAGCAGGCCGCGCCGGTTGGCTGGCAGGACGGTCGGGCAGGGGCTGCGTGACTCGACCCCGCAGACCGCCACCTGCGTCAACTGGCTGCCGCGCACCACGCCGCGGATGTGCCCGTGCTTGCGCGGTGCGTTGCCGCCCTGCGGCGCGTAGGTCAGCGAGCCGCAAACGCGCGCGCCGTCTTGCGCCAGCCGGTAGCCATAGCATTCGCCGGGGAAGCTGCTGCAGTCTTCCCACAGGCCGGCGAATTCGGCCGGGGGCTCGGCCGCTGCGGCCGGGGCGGCCACGAGCACGGCCAGCAAGGCGATGCCAAGAGCAAGACGAAAGCGTGTGGGTTGCATGACGGTTTTTCAGTTCAGACCGAGGGCGGCCGCTGCAGAGTATTCATCCATGAGAAGCCAGGGGTAAACCCGCAGCAATGCAACCATCCTGTACAAGCCTGACTCACTGATATACCAAATCATTCAAGGCCCTCCCGTTCACAACCCATCACGGGGTTCCGGATCGTTTTCATGGCCCTGCAGTTCACGCCCTCTCTCTGGCCTCTCAGGCCTGTGCCGCTGCCCGCGGTGGCAGCGCCGTATGGGCGCATGCACCTCGTGCGCGACGGGTTCCTGTATGCGGGGCTGTTGTCCGGCGTCACCAGCCAGCGGCATTCCGCGCTCGTCTACCTGGCCCTGACCCCGAGCGAATTCACGATCGAGATGGAGGGCTCGCGCCTGTGCGCCGCGGCGGCCTTGGTGGGGCCTGGCGTGCACAAGCGCTTCGAGGGCGGTGACCACCCGGTGGTGAGCCTCGACATCTGCCCCACCCACCGGCACTACCGCGCCTTTGCGCCGGCGCAAGGCGCCACCGTGGCGTGGCCGCGTGAGCATTTCGAGGGGCTTGCGGGTGCGCTCGCGGCCTTTCACGAAGGCAGCCTTGGCAGTGCCGAGTCCGACCGGCTTTACTGCCAGCTGGTCGAGCTGGCGGTGCAGCGCTTGCCGGCCGTTAAGCCGATCGATCCCCGCGTGCGCGAGGTGATGCGGCTGCTGCGCGAGAACCGAGGGCACAGCATCCAGCAACTGGCCGATGCGGTGTGCTTGTCGAAAGACTGGTTGGTGCATCTCTTCCAGCGCGAGGCCGGCATCTCGCTGCGCAAGTATGAGCAGACGCTCAAGCTGCAGGCCGCCGCGGTGTATGTGAACCGGGGTGTGAGCATGACCAAGGTGGCGGCGATCGCGGGCTTCGCCGACTCGGCCCACTTCTCCAAGATGTGGAAGCAGAACTTCGGCTTTCCGCCCAACCGGTTTTTCGTTTGCAACGACCAGATTGCCATTGACCCGGTGCCTTGGCCGACGTGCATCGAGCGGCCGGCCGGGGCCGAAGCAGGGCGCGACGCCCTCTACGGCTGAGCCGTGATTGGCGCGCGCATTCGGCGCGCTGCGTTTGTACCGAACGCATAGCGACTAACCCGAAATCTGAGCGGATTAGTTCACAAATTCGACGCCTCAACCCTAGACTGAATTCGCCGCGATCACGTGCCGCGCGCGCGTGGTTCTGCGTGCTTGCCATCGCAACTAAAACCACGATAACCACCTACGGAGACACCATGAAATTCTCATCTGCAGCTGTTGCGCTGCTGCTCGCTGCAAGTGCCTTGTCGGCCTCGGCCGCCGTGCCGCAGGCCGCCATTCAACCCGCTGCCATTGGCGGGCACTTTCTCGACCGTGGCGCGCAGATCGCCACCGCTGGCTACACCGACCGCGAGTTCTGGATCTCGGGCCTGGCGCGCACCTACCGCGCATCGAGCACCTTGCGCTCTGACGGCAAGTGGAGCGCGTATGTCTACTCCACCAGCACGCCCTACAACACGCCGCTGATCGTGCGCCGCCCCACTGACCCGGCCAAGTTCAACGGCATCGTCATCGTCGAGTGGCTCAACGTGAGTTCGGGCTACGTGCTCGACGTCGATTGGGCGATGTCGAAAGAGGAGTTCCTGCGCCAGGGTTATGCGTATGTGGGCCTGACCAACCAGAAGGTCGGCCTCGACGGCTCGAAGGAGAAGAACCCATCGCGTTACGGTGCAGGCAACCTGCCCAACGATGACATCTCGTACGACATCCTGTCGCAAACCGCCAAGGCGGTGCGTGACCAGAGTGGCGTGCTGCTGGGCGGCCTGGTGCCGACCAAGGTGTTCGCCACCGGGCACTCGCAATCGGCGCTGCGCCTCACGACCTACGTCAACGCCATCCACCCGCTGGAGCGTGTGATCGACGGCTTCGTGCTGCACGGCCGCGGCAACAGCGGCATCAAGCTCTCGTCGAACGACTTGCGTGGCGTGCCCTCCAGCACCGTGATCCGCTCCGACTCGCAGCAGCCGGTGTTCCAGCTGCAGTCCGAGATGGACGTCGACTCACAGTCCGACACCTCCAAGGCCGTCGACAGCAGCAAGATCCGCTACTGGGAAGTGGCCGGTGCCTCGCACTCCGACCAGTACATGCTGAACGGCCTCTACTCGGTGAGCACGCGCCCGCCCGCCACATGCGAGAAGCCGGCCAGCCGCATGCCCTTCTACCGCGCGCAGAACGCCGCCTACAGCCACCTGGTGAAGTGGGCCACGCAAGGCGTGCTGCCACCCACCGCCCCGCGCATCAAGCGCAGCACGCTGCTCGGCCGCATCCAGCGCGACACGCACGGCAACGCACTCGGCGGCCTGCGCCTGCCCGAGATCGACGTGCCGATCGCCACCTACGGCATCGACAACTCGACCACCGGCTCGACGGCCTTCCTCGACCTCTTTGCCTGCATCACCAGCGGCAGCACCACGCCCTTCATCGCGAGCAAGCTGCTGTCGCTCTACCCGACGCACGCAGCCTACTTCGACGCCTACAAGCTCGCGGCAGACCGTGCACTGGCCGCCGGCTACCTGCTGCCCGCGGACCACGCCCGGGCCCTCGAAGAAGCGCGCAGCGCGGCGATCCCGCGCTGAGCGAGCGAGCCGCGCCCTGCCACGCGCAGGGCGCGGCCTTTTTCTCTTTCATTGTTTCTGCCTGCGGAGCCGGCCACCGATGTGCACACCGTTGAAGTTCAACCCCCGCAGGCTCGGCCTGTTGTTCGGCGCGCTGCTGAGCCTGTCGCTCAATGCCTGTGGCTCCGGTGACGACGCGCCCGCCCCGGCGCCCGCGCCACAGACCGGCACCTTCATCGACAGCCCGGTCGCCGGGCTCAACGTGGTGGGCACGGTGACGGCGGCCAGCACCACCGACGCATCCGGTCGTTTCAGCTACCAGGCCGGCGAGACGCTCACCTTTTCGATCGGCAACGTGACGCTGGGCTCCGCTGCCGCAGCGGCCACGCTCACGCCGCTGTCCATCACCGCCGGGGCCGTTGCGGCGAGTGACCGGCGCGTCACCAACAAGCTGATCCTGCTGCAAACGCTCGACGCCGATGGCGACTTGAACAACGGCATCCAGATCACCGAGGCGATTCGCACAGCGGTGTCGGGCCACACCCCGGCGCTCAACTTCGACCAGCCGAGCACCGACTTCCGCACCAGCCTGACCGCACTCATGAGCACGCTGAACGGCGCCACCGTGTTCACCGACCTCGACCCCCGGCCACGTGCCCCCAAGACGGCCGCCGCCGCGCTCGAACACTTCACACGCTCGACGAGCCCGCGCCACGTGGTCACCACCACCATGGGGCAGTTGAGCGGCTTCGAGGCCAACGCCAACACATGGCAGTTTCTCGGCGTGCCCTATGCGCGGGCGCCGGTTGGTGACCTGCGCTGGCGGCCACCGCAGCCGCTCGCGCCGTGGGCCGGTGTGCGCCATGCGGTGGCGTGGGCCGACCAGGCCGCGCAGACGCCGGCGCTGGAGCGTTTCGGCGAAGGTGGCATGAGCGAAGACAGCCTCTACCTCAACGTCACCGCGCCAAAAACCGCAGCGAGCCTGCCGGTCATGGTGTGGTTCCACGGCGGGGGCTTCACCGCGCTCACCAGCAACACCAAGCCGTTCAACAACGCGCTCGGCCTGGTGGGCAAGGGCGTGGTGCAGGTGTCGGTCAACCACCGGCTGGGGCCCTTCGGCTACATCGCCCACCCGGCGCTCAGTGCCGAGAGCGGCTACAACGGCTCGGGCAACTACGGGCAGATGGACCTGATCGCTGCGCTGCGCTGGGTCAAGGACAACATCGCGCAGTTTGGCGGTGACCCGAACAACGTGACCCTCTTTGGCGAGTCGGGCGGTGGCCGCAAGGTGCTGTCGCTGATGGCCTCACCGCAGGCGGCGGGCCTCTTCCACAAGGCCATCAGCCAGAGCGGCACGCTGATCCCCGACACGCGCAGCCTGGCCTCGGCCGAGGCCATCGGCACACAGCTCGCCACCCGACTCAACGCCACCACGCTGGCCGAGATGCGCGCGCGCAGCTGGACCGATGTGGTCAGCGCCGCTTCGACGCTCGTGCCCTACACCAACGTCGACAACCACTACCTGCCCAGCACCGAGCGGGTGAGCTTCGAGACGCGGGTGCACAACGACGTGCCCTTCCTCATCGTCGTCAACGCCAACGACACCATCGACCCCATCACCACGCTCAAGAATGTGTTCCCGTGGATGAAGACGCACAGCAGCGCGAACCACTACGCCGCGCTCTTCACCCACATGCCGGCCGGTTGGCGCGCGCTGGGCGTGACCACCTACCACGGGGGTGAGCTGACCTACGTCTTCAACTACCCCGAAAGCGTGATCGCGCACTTCCAGCTCAATCTGGTGATCGACCCGGCCACCGGCCTGCGCTTGGTCGTGGGTGACCTCAACGGCAATGGCGTCACCGGCAGCGCAGGTGACGCTGCCGACGTGTTGGCCTCGGCCGGCTTCAATGCGCTGGATGCCAACGTCGCCGACACAACGATGACGATCTGGACCCACTTTGCCCGCACCGGCAACCCGAGCGTCACCGGCCTCATCGACTGGCCGGCCTACACGCCCGCGAACGACGCCTATGTCGAGCTGGGCGCTGCACCGGTGGTGAGAAGCGGGCTGTCCGCTGTCTTTCCCTGACGAATCAACTGGAGATCAACATGCCCCATTCCCCTCGGCCGGCCCTGCTGGCGGCCGCACTCACTGCCGTGATGACACTCAACGCCTGCGGGTCCGGTGACGACGAACCCACACCCGCCACGATGAGCGGCACCTTCGTCGACAGCCCGGTGGCTGGGCTGAACGTCGTCGGCAGCACCACTGCGGCCGGCACCACCGATGCGTCGGGCCGCTTCAGCTACAAGGCCGGCGAGACGCTCACGTTCTCGATCGGCAGCCTCGCGCTGGGCTCGGCCGCAGGGGCCAGCGTGCTCACGCCCTTGTCGATCACCACCGGTGCGGCGGCCGCATCAGACCCGCGGGTCAACAACAAGCTGATCCTGCTGCAAACCCTCGACGCCGATGGTGACCTGAACAACGGCATCCAGATCACCGACGCCATCCGCAGCACGGTGTCGGCCAACGCCGGCGCGATCAACTTCGACCAGACGACTGCGGCGTTTCGCACCAGCCTCGCGCCGCTGCTGACGGCACTCAACACCGCCAACGTGT
>NZ_JADMJX010000254.1 GCF_018780185.1 Rhizobacter sp. | reverse complement strand
ACTGCTCGCCGCTCTGGTGGAAGCTTTGCAGCATGCAGTTCTTGGCCACGTCGGGGAAGCCCAGCACGCGGTCACTCGACGCGTTGTTGAACTCGGCCGCGTCGATCAGGCCGCGGTCGAGCGCCGGCACGATCTCACCGCCGGGCAGCGGGTTGACCGCGGTGCCCATCTTGGTGAACACGTCGACCGCGAGGCCGACGGTGCGGAACTTCAAGCCCTTCATGTCGGCCACCTTGGCCACCGGCTTCTTGAACCAGCCGAGCGGCTGGGTGGGCATGGGGCCGTAGAGGTACGACACCACGTCCATGTTGATGGCCTTGTAGATCTCTTCGAGCAGGGCCTTGCCACCGCCGTAGTTGTGCCAGGCGAGCACCATGTTCGGGTCCATGCCGTAGGCCGGGCCCGAGCCCCACAGCGCAAGCGCGGCGTTCTTGCCGTAGTGGTAGGCCACCACGCCGTGGCCGCCATCGAGCGTGCCCTTGCTCACCGCTTCGAGCAGCTGGAAGGCGGGCACCACAGCACCGGCGGGCAGCACCTCGATCTTGAGACGGCCCCCGGCCATGTCGTTCACCTTCTTGGCGAAGTCATTGGCGTACTCGTGGAAGATGTCTTTGGCGGGCCAGGTGCTCTGAAAACGCAGCGAGGTGGTCTGCGCGTTTGACACCATCGGTGCGGCCAGCGCGCCGGCGCCAGCGGCAGCGGCAGAAGCGCGTTTGAGGAAGCGGCGACGTTGGGGTGCGGGTGTGCTCACGTGATGTCTCCTTCGATGTGGGTCGGTCGGTCAACCGAGGGCTGCGACCTTGTGTGTCAGGGCGAAGGCCTATCGTAGGGACAGCACAGTCCGCTGCTGCTGGCGGAAACCCGGGGGAAGGGCGACTGCTGTGTCGAAGACCCCGCCCCGCCCGCGGGCTTGCGGCCCGCCTGCGCCACAGCGGGCGCAAGCCAGCCCAAAATCGCGCGCGCGTCAGAGGCGTCTAGAACAGGCTTGGCTTGACGAAGCCGCGCAGCTCGACCTCTTGCTGCACGGTGTTGGCGCCGCTCGGGGTGTCGAGGTCGGCCACCGTGCCCACACCTTCGCTGGCCGCGATGCTGCCGCTCACGTCCACATCGAACGAAGTGCTGGTGGAGCTGCAGCTGTTGGTGGGTGCGTAGGTGATCTTGCTCGCACCGAGCGAGTATTCAGTGGCGCTCGCGCCGAGGGTGGCTGCTTGCGACTGGAAGCTGAGCGCCGGTGTGTGGCTGTTGCCCGGGCCGGCCCAGTTGCAGACCATGCCGAGCAGCGAGCCGTCGCTGGTGGCCACGTCGCCGGTGAAGGCAAAGTAGCCGTTGAGTGCGCGCACCTCGGTGACGGTGTTGTAGTCGGCATGTACGGCCAGGCCGCGCGCATTGCCGTCGCCGGTGCCGGCTTGCCAGGCGAACAAGAAGTCGCCCGCCACCGTGTCTTTGTTGAAGCTGCCGGCAAAACGGGTGAAGCCCGCACGCCAGCCGGTGCCACCGCTTCGGGTGTTGCCGCTGATCTTGACCGTGGGGTCGAGCTGGCCATCGACGGTGAAGCTGGCCACTTGCGCGGCGTGGTTGCTGCTGCTGCCGCTGGCGTGGCCGCAGTACTGAGCGTCACGGCTGCCGAACTCGATGGCCGTGCCGTTGCGGCTGTACTTGACGCTGCTCACTTGCGCCACCTTGTAGCGGCCGGTGCCACCGTCGACTTCATCGGAGCACGAGAACGCAGGATCGTTGGAGAGGTGGAAACCGGCCACCTGCATCACACCGCTGTAGGCCGTGGCGCTGCCGCCCGGGGTGTGGGTGAGGATCACCTCGCCGCTGGTCGCGCTGGCGCCGCTGCCCTGGCTCAACAGCAGGCGGTAGGTGTAGACCGTGCCACCCGAGTCGAGCGCGATGGTGGCCGCGTCGACCGTCACACCCGACAAGGCCGGCACGGCGCTGAAGGCCGCTTGCAGCTCGGCCTGCAGGTTCAGACTGCCACTGGCCGAGGGCATGGTGAGGCTGCTCTTGCCCACGGTGAGCCGCATCACGGCCATCAGGCGCAGGCCTTGTTTGACACGGCCCTTCACACCCGCAACGCGGGCGTTGAGCTGGGCCGCCACACAGGGCTGGCTGCCGCCTTCGGTGGCAAGCCACATGCCGAGGTCGCCACCAGGCAAGGTGCCAGCAGCAGCCGGCATGCCGCCGACGAAGTTTTCATGGCTGCTGTAGGCAATGCTCGGGCCGTAGCAGTTGGCGTTGTTGCTGCCAGTGAACAAGGCGTTCAGGTTCAAGGCCGAGCCCAGCGTGACGCCGCTGTCGCCGCTGAACAGTTTGTCGATGACGGCCGAGTCGCCCTTCAGGTCGGGCTCGACGGCGGTGGCCGCATGGGCGAGGCTGGCAGGCACCAAGGCGGTGGCAAGAACACCCAGCGTGCGGCCGTCACCTTGCGACAGTGCGGCCCAGGTGGCGCGGCCGAAGTCGAGCGCATAACGCACACCGTCGATGGGCGCCGCGCTCGTCACCGAGCCCGTGGTGCTCAAGGCGGTGGGCGTGCCCACCGACAGACCGGTCGGGAAGGTGCCGTCGGCCGTGACGCTGGTGGGGGCGGCGGTGATCGGCGTGCTGGGCGACGAGGGGTTGCCTCCGCAGGCGCTCATCAGAACCAGGGCGGCGGCGGGCAGGGCCCGGTGGCTGAAGTGCATGGAAGACTCCCTTGTGGTGGCCAGGCCGTGCTCGGCTGGTCTTCGGGTCTTCGGTTGATTCAGCGCACAACTTGAGCGCAGGCGTGTGTCGCCGTGTGTTCTGGCCGCTGGAAGCGGCGGCGCTCAGGCCAGTGCACGCCCGATCAGGATCTTTTGCACATCGCTCGTGCCTTCGTAGATCTGGCAGACCCGCACGTCGCGGTAGATGCGCTCGACGGGAAAGTCGCTCACATAGCCATAACCGCCGTGGATCTGGATGGCGGCCGAGCACACCTGCTCGGCCATCTCGCTCGCGAAGAGCTTGGCCATGGCTGCTTCTTTCAGGCACGGCTGGCCGGCGTCTTTCAAACTGGCGGCGTGGTGGATGAGCTGGCGTGCCGCTTCGATCTGCGTGGCCATCTCGCCCAGGCGAAACTGCACCGCCTGGTGCTCGAAGATGGGCTGCCCGAACGCCACACGCTCCTTGGCGTATTTCAAGGCCGCATCGAAGGCCGCGCGTGCCATGCCCACCGCCTGCGAGGCGATGCCGATGCGCCCACCCTCCAGGCCCGACAGCGCGATCTTCAGGCCCTGGCCTTCGTCGCCGATCAGGTTGGCAGCGGGCACACGGCAGTTCTCGAACAGGATCTGCGCGGTGTCGCTCGCGTGCTGGCCCATCTTGTCTTCGAGCCGCGCCACGATGTAGCCGGGCGTCTTGGTCGGCACGATGAAGGCACTGATGCCCCTCTTGCCGGCGGCCTTGTCGGTGACGGCCATCACGATGGCCACGTCGCCGGTCTTGCCGCTGGTGATGAACTGCTTGACGCCGTTGAGCACGTAGTGGTCACCACCGTCGCCCTTCACAAGAGCGGCCGTCGTCTTCAGGCCGTCCGCTTGCGATCCGACGTGCGGCTCGGTCAGGCAGAAGGCGCCGAGCATGTCGCCACGCGCCAGCGGTTTGAGCCACTGCTCCTTTTGCGCATCGTTGCCCCAGGCCATCAGGATCGAGCACACCGGGCAGTTGTTGACGCTCACGATGGTGGAGGTGGCGCCGTCGCCGGCGGCGATCTCTTCGAGGATCAGCGACAGGCTCAGGTAGTCAAGGCCCGCGCCATCCCACTCGGTGGGCACGGCCACGCCGTAGCAGCCGAGCGCGGCCAGGCCCTTCAGCTCGGCAGCGGGGAAGTGGCAGCTCTTGTCCCACTGCGCGGCGTGCGGGGCGATCTGGTCTTGCACATAGGCGCGCACGGCGTCTTGAATGGCGCGGTGGTCTTCAGACAGCAGCATGGCGCGTTTCTCCAATGAGCTCGGTGAGTGCCTTCACCAGCGCATCACATTGCGCGTCGGTGCCGATGCTGATGCGCAAGAAATCGCTGATGCGCGCCGGCTGGTCGAACCGGCGCACGAGGATGCCGCGCTCACGCAAGGCCGCGGCGAGGTCGCCCCCCCGCTGGGCCGGGTGGCGCACGAACAGGAAGTTGGCCTGCGAGGGCAAAACCTCGAAGCCCAGGTGGCGCAAGGATTCGGCCAGACGCTCGCGGCTGTCAATCACCGCGCGGCGGGTGCGCTCGAAGTAGGGCGTGTCGTCCATCGCCGCGATGGCGCCGGCCGTGGCCAGGCGGTCGAGCGGGTAGGAGTTGAAGCTGTCTTTCACACGCGTGAGCGCTTCGATCAGCGGCGCCTGGCCCATCGCGTAGCCGACACGCAAACCCGCCAACGAGCGCGATTTCGACAAGGTCTGCACCACCAGCAGGTTGGCGTGGTCATTGATGAGCGGCACGGCCGACTCGGCGCCGAAATCCACATAGGCTTCGTCGATCACCACCAGGGTGCCGGGTTGCGCCTTCAAGAGCCGCTCGATCTCGGCGCGCGGCAACGCACGGCCGGTGGGTGCGTTCGGGTTGGGGAAGATGACCGCACCGGCATCGGGCTGCCGATAGTCGTCGACGTTCAGCGCGAGCTGCGCATCGAGCGGCACGGTGCGGTGCGCGATGCCGTAGAGCCCGCAGTACACCGGGTAGAAGGCGTAGCTGATGTCGGGAAACAGGAGCGGCTTGTCGCCATGGTTGAGCAAGCCCATGAACACATGGGCCAGCACCTCGTCGGAGCTGTTGCCCACGAACACCTGCTCGGCGGTCAGCCCCATCTGCTTGGCCACGGCCGTGCGCAACGCGCGGCCGGTGGGCTCGGGGTAAAGGCGCAGCTGCTCGCCCACCTCGGCGCGCAGCGCCTCCAGCACCCGCGGGCTGGGTGGGTAGGGGTTCTCGTTGGTGTTGAGTTTCACCAGCCCGCTGATCTGCGGCTGCTCGCCCGGCACGTAGGGCGTGAGGTGGTGAACGATGTCGCTCCAGAATTGGCTCATGGCTTACCAGGGTATCGACGTGCCGTCGTGGTCCAGAAAGCGGCCATTGTCTTCGGGAGTGAGGCCCTCGATCATGCGGCGCATGTGCTGGACGCTGTCGGTGACGTCCAGCGTGGCACCTTCACCACCCATGTCGGTGCGCACCCAGCCGGGGTGAAAGCTCACGCAGGTGGCGCGGCCTTGCAATGTCAGCGAGGCATCCTTGAGCACCGAGTTCACGGCCGCCTTGGAGGCGCGGTAGAGCCAGCCGCCGGTGGACGAGCGCGAGCCGATCGAGCCCATGCGCGACGACAGCACCACCAGCTTGGCGCCCGGTGCCAAGGTGTCGACGAGTTGCGGGATCACCCGCATCGGGCCGAGCACGTTGGTGTGCATCACGGCATTGAAATCGGCTTCGGTGGGGGGTTGCAGGCCGTCGGTTCGCGGGCCGTAGAGACCGGCACAGAGCACCACCACGTCGAAGGCCGAGCCGTCGATCTGCCAAGCCAGACCGGAGGCGCTCACCGTGTTGGCCACGTCGAGCTTGATGGCGGTGGCGCCGAGCTCGCGCAGTAATGCGAGCGCGTCGTCGCTGCGTGCGGTGGCGGTGACGCTCGCACCCGCCGCGCGGTACTGGCGCACGAACTCGAGGCCGATGCCGCGCGAGGCGCCGACGATGAGAACGTTCAAATCAGCTCCACCGCCAGCGCCGTCGCCTCACCCCCGCCAATGCACAGCGCCGCCACACCGCGCTTCTTGCCGTACTGGCGCAAGGCCCCCAGGAGCGTGACCACGATGCGCGCACCGCTGGCGCCGATCGGGTGGCCGAGCGCACACGCCCCGCCATGCACGTTGACGATCTCGTGCGGCAGCTTGTACTCGTGCATGGCCGCCATGGTGACCGCGGCGAAGGCTTCGTTCACCTCCCACAGGTCCACGTCCTTGGCCGACCAGCCGGTCTTCTTCAGCAGCTTGTCGATGGCGCCCACCGGCGCGGTGCTGAACCAGGCCGGCGCCTGTGCGTGCACCGCATGGCCGCGGATGCGCGCGAGCGGCGTGAGGCCCATCTTGGCGGCCGTCGATTCGCGCATCAGCACCAGGGCCGCCGCACCGTCGGAGATGCTCGACGCATTGGCGGCGGTGATGGTGCCGTCCTTCTTGAACGCGGGCTTGAGGCCGGGAATCTTGTCGAGCTTGGCCTTGGCCGGCTGCTCGTCGTAGCGGATCACGGTGTCGCCACCCTTGCCCGGCACCGTCACCGGCGCAATCTCCCAGTCGAAGCTGCCGTCTTCATTGGCCTTCTTGCTGCGCTGGGTCGACGCAATGGCGAATGCGTCCTGCGCCTCGCGCGTGAACTGGTACTTGGCCACGCACTCTTCGGCAAACACGCCCATCGCGCGGCCCTTGTCATACGCGTCTTCCAGGCCGTCGATCGCCATGTGGTCGAACATCTGCGCCGCGCCATAGCGCACGCCCTTGCGGGCAAACATCAGGTGCGGCGCGTTGGTCATGCTCTCCATGCCACCGGCCACCACCACGTCGGCGCTTTCGGCGCGCAGCATGTCGTGCCCGAACATCATGGCGCGCATGCCCGAGCCGCACATCTTGGAGAGCGTCACCGCCCCGGCCGACTGCGGCAGGCCAGCGCCAAGCGCCGCCTGGCGCGCCGGCGCCTGGCCCTGGCCGGCCATCAGGCAGTTGCCCATCAGCACTTCGCTGACTGCATCGCCGGGCACACCGGCGCGCGCCACGGCGGCCTGGATGGCCACGGCGCCCAGCTGGTGCGCTGCGAGGTTGCTGAAGTCTCCCAACATGCCGCCGATGGGCGTGCGGGCGGCCGAGACGATGACGATGCAATCTGACATGGCGGTACTCCTTGCGGTTGAAACAGGACTCAGGCCAGGCTGTTGTCCAGGAACGAGGTGCTGTCGTTCCGGGGCTCGGCGCGGCGCTCGGTGCCGGCCGGCGGCGCACCGTCGCGCAGCCGGCGCTGGTTCTTGAAGCGTTTGGCCGACTCGTACGGGAACACGTCGTGCACGTGGCCCGCGAGGATGCGCTCCTTGTGCGCCTGCCAGAACGCCGGGTCGAGCAGGTCGGCGTGGTGTTTCATGAACACCTCGCGCACGCTCGGGTTGCCCAGCAAGAACGGCTCGAAGGTCTCGGGAAACACGTCGTGCTTGCCCACGCTGTACCAGATCTCGCCCGACATCTCTTCTTCTTCGTTGCGCGGCGTGGGCACCTTGCGGAAGTTGCAGTCGGTCAGGTACTCGATCTCGTCGTAGTCGTAGAACACGACCTTGCCGTTGCGCGTCACGCCGAAGTTCTTCCACAGCATGTCGCCGGGGAAGATGTTGGCCGCGACCAGGTCCTTGATGGCGTTGCCGTATTCGATCACGGCGTGCTCGATCTGCTGGCGGTTGGCCTCTTGCAGGTAGATGTTGAGCGGGATCATGCGCCGCTCGATGTAGACGTGGCGGATCACCAGCTCCGTGCCGTCGTCTTCGATCAGGCTGGGGCAGAACTCCTTCAGCTCGGCGATCAGCTCTTCTTCGAAGCGCACACGCGGAAAGGCCACGTTGCTGTACTCCAGCGTGTCGGCCATGCGCCCCACGCGGTCGTGGGTCTTCACCAGCAGGTACTTGCTCTTGATGATCTCGCGCGTGGTGTCTTTCTGCGGCGGATAGAAGTCCTTGATGACCTTGAACACGAACGGGAACGACGGCAGGTCGAACACCAGCATCACCATGCCCTTGATGCCGGGCGCGA
>NZ_JADMJX010000248.1:1040-46779 GCF_018780185.1 Rhizobacter sp. | reverse complement strand
TGCCGCTGGAGCTGCCCGGCGCCACCCTCAACCGCCTGTGCGGCTCGGGCATGGATGCGGTGGGCACCGCGGCGCGCGCCATCAAGGCCGGCGAAGCGCAGCTGATGATTGCCGGTGGCGTGGAAAGCATGAGCCGCGCGCCCTTCGTGATGCCCAAGGCCGAGAGCGCGTTCAGCCGCACCAACGCGGTGTATGACACCACCATCGGCTGGCGCTTCGTCAACAAGCTGATGAAAGAGATGTACGGCGTCGACTCGATGCCCGAGACGGCCGAGAACGTGGCCACCGATTTCAAGATCGAACGTGAGGCCCAAGACCGCATGGCGCTCGCCTCGCAGCTGAAGGCCGTGGCCGCACAGAAGAGCGGCTTCTTCGACGCCGAGATCACGCCGGTGACCATCGCGCAGAAGAAGGGTGATGCCATCGTCGTCAAACAAGACGAACACCCGCGCGAGACCAGCCTGGAAGCCCTCGCCAAGTTGAAGGGTGTGGTGCGCCCCGACGGCACCGTGACCGCCGGCAACGCCTCCGGCGTGAACGACGGCGCCGTGGCCCTGCTGCTGGCCAACGACGCCGCTGCCGGCAAATACGGCCTCACGCCGCGTGCGCGCATCGTCGGCATGGCCACCGCCGGTGTGGCGCCGCGCATCATGGGTATCGGCCCGGCGCCGGCCACGCGCAAGGTGCTGGCACTCACCGGCCTGAAGCTGGAGCAGATCGACGTGATCGAGCTCAACGAAGCTTTTGCCGCACAAGGCCTGGCCGTGCTGCGCGACCTCGGCCTGAAAGACGACGACGCGCGCGTCAACCCCAACGGCGGCGCGATTGCGCTGGGCCACCCGCTGGGTGCGAGCGGCGCGCGGCTGGTCACCACCGCAGTGAACCAGTTGCACAAGACCGGTGGGCGCTACGCGCTGTGCACCATGTGCATTGGCGTGGGGCAAGGCATTGCGATCGTGATCGAGCGCGTCTGATCCACGCCTGAAGCCCCGATCTGCACGCCTTGTGCAGGTCTTTTCTGCCGATGGGACCCCGGCTGCCGTGCGCCAATACGGTGGCCAGGATTTCCATGGCCATCACCCCTTCGCGTTCCACCCCAACCCGCCCGCTTGCCTCGCTTCGAGTGATCGTTGTGCTGGTGGGCGCGCTGCTGATGGGCCTGCTCGCCCTGGCGGTGACGCTGACCTTGCGCAGCGAGTACCGCCGCGCGGTCGACAACGTGCTCAATGAGAGCGAGCGCACCGCGCAGAAGCTGGCCTTTCGCACCAGCGAAGTGTTTGACCGGGTGAACCAGTCGACGCTACTGGTCAAGTACCTCGACGACGGCCAGCAGCTCCCCCCGCTGCAAGGCCTGCGCCAAGGCGGCGTGCTCGCCAACGACGTGACCCGCGCGGTCTTCATCGTCGACAAGGCGGGCTTCGTGACCGACAGCACCTCCGACCTCGTGGCCTTGAACATCGCCGACGAAGACTATTTCAAGGCCCACAAACGGCAAGCCGACCTGGACGTGACCATCGGCCACGCCGCACCACAAGCGCTGGCCAAGGGCTGGGCCATCCCGGTGGTGCGGCGCCTGAACACCCCTGACGGTGAATTTGCTGGCCTCATCGTCGCCGCGGTCGACCCGTCGGCGCTGTCCGAGGGTTACGCCAAAACCGAAGCGCCCGACACCGCCATCGGCGTGGTGGGCCTGGACGGCATCTACCGTTCGCGCGTGGTCGGCGGCAAGGTGAGCTTTGGCGAAAAGCTCGATGTGGCCCGCATGGAGCGAAACGCGAGCACCATCCAGACCTTGCGCCGCCCACTGCCCAGCCCGATCGACAAGGTGGAGCGTTTTCTCGCCGTGGTGCGGGTGCCCCACTACCCGCTGTTGGTGGTGGTGGCGGTGAACGCCGACACGGCCCTGGCCGACTTCCACCATGCACGCCGCCGCATCATCGGCTGGGCCTCGGCGTTGGCTGCCTTGATCCTGACTGGCGGTCTGGTGTTGTGGTCCAAGCTCGGGCAACTGCAATTGAGCCGCTTGCAGACACGCCGCACCGAAGCGGCTTTTCGCGCCACCATTGAAGGCAGCCTCGACGCGGTGTGCCTGATGCGCGCCGTGCGTGACGAACGCGCCCAACTGATCGACATGCAAATCACCGACTGCAACACCCGCGCCGCCGCCATGGTCGGCCTCACCCGCAGCGAGGTGCTCGGCCAATCTCTGTGCGCGCTCACGCCGTCGATCCGCAGTTTTCTGCCCCGCTTCGAGCGGGCCATCCAGACCGGCCACTCAAGCCACGACGAAGTGCAGGCCACCGAGCCGCGCATCGTGGGCCGCTGGTTGCACCACCAGGTGGTGCCCTACGAAGACGGTGTGGCCCTGATCAGCCGCGACGTGACCGAGCGCAAGCAGGCCGAGAGCACGCTCGCCGACTTGGCCCGCCTGGACACGCTCACCCAGCTGGGCAACCGCCGTGATTTCGAGCAGCGCCTGCTGCAAGCGCAACAGCGCAGCCTGCGCAACGGCCAGAGCCTGGCCCTGCTGTTCGTTGACCTCGACGGGTTCAAGGCCGTCAACGACCAGCACGGCCACGCCACCGGCGACCTGCTGCTGACCGAGGTGGCCCAGCGGCTGCGCGATTGCGTGCGCCTGACCGACACGGTCAATCGCCTGGGTGGCGACGAGTTCACCGTCACGCTCGAAGGAGCCGGCAGCGACGGCGACGTGGTGGCCTTGTGCGAGCGCATCGTCGCGTCGCTCTCCCAGCCCTACGAGCTGGGCGGCAAGCAGGTGGTGTCGACCCCCAGCATCGGCGTGGCCGTTCTCGAAGCGGGCGAATCGCTCACCGCCTTGCAGCACCGTGCCGACAGCGCCATGTACGCTGCCAAGCGCGCCGGCAAGGGCTGCTTCCGTTTTGCCGAAAGCACGCTGGCAGAAGCCTGAACCGGCCGAGGGATGCACTGAATCTCTTGCGCCACCGCGGCCCCTCCCTCACGGCTTCATCCGGCAAATCAATCTGTTTTGGTCGATTGAGTCGAGCTATCGACTGCGGCATGGTCAGCCCCGATGGCGCGTCGATATCGGCGGCCTAGACTGGCTCGCCCTATCCCTGCAGACCGACAAGGAGACCCGCCCCATGCAGTCCTGGCGCATCACGCCCCCGAGCGCACCGCAACGCGACGTGCAGGCCTGCCTGGCCAGCGTGATCGGTGCCGTGGGCGACGCGGGCTTTGCCAGCACGGCACTGGCCAGCGTGAACGGTGCGCTGAATGCGGCCTCGTGGTCGGTCTACCGCGTCTGGCGCGACCGGGCGCCGGTGCTGCACCTGTCGTCGAGCCACGGTGTGCGCGACACCACGCGCGACTGCTTTGCGGTCTACCGCGACGGCCTCTACCAACGCGACCGCACCTTCGACGCCGCGCGCAACGCCTCGGCCCGGGGCGACGCGCTGATGTTTCGGCTGCGGGCGCGCGACTTCCCCAACCGCGACCACCGCGAAGCCATCTACCAGCGCCACGGCGTGAGCGAGCGCCTGTCGATCGTGGCACCGCAAGACGACGACTCGGTGCTGGCCGTCAACCTCTACCACCACGATCACCAGGGCAGCTTCACCGAGGCCGAGCTGGCCAACTTCGAGCAACTCGCGCAAGGCCTGCTGGCCACCGTGCGCCGGCACATCGAGTTGACCGAGGTGGCCACGCCGAAGCGGCCTGACCTCGCGGCGCTGCACCTCGCGCTACAGCGCCACTGCCCGACCCTGCCGCCGCGTGAGCTCGATGTGTGCGCGAGGCTGCTGCAAGGCCTGAGCTACGACGGCATCGCCGCCGACTTGGGGCTGAGCGTGGCCACCGTGAAGACCTACCGCCGCCGCGCGTTCGAGCGCATGGGGTTGCACTTCAAGAGCGAGCTGTTCGCGGCCTTCGTCGGCCGCGGCTGAGCCCCACCCTCAGGGCACACGCTGCCCGGTCGCAGCACTCCAGATCTCGGTCCACTCGGGCGCATCGAGGCGCAGATCGAGCGCAGCCACGGCTTCGCGCAAAGCCTCGGGGCGACGTGAGCCGACGATGGGCAGCGGCCGACTCGGCAGGCGCAGCAGCCAGGCGTGGGCGATGGTCGCGGCGCTGCAAGCGTGACGCTCGGCCAGGGCCGTCAACACCTGACGCACCCGCTGCGCCGCCGGCTCGTCGCTGGTGAAGAGGGCACCACCCGCCAGCGGCGACCAGATCATCGGCCGCACGCGCAGGCGCTGGCATTGGTCGAGCGTGCCGTCGTCGAGCACCTGGCGGTTGAGCGGATGCAGCTCGACCTGGTTGGTCTGCAAGGCGATGCGCGAGTTCAGCAGCTCGAACTGCGCCGGCGTGAAGTTGGAAACGCCCACGCCGCGCAGCTTGCCCGCGGCGATCAACTGCTCGAACGCGCGCGCCACTTCGTCGGCATCGAGCAGCGGGTCGGGGCGATGGATCAGCAGCAGGTCGAGGTGGTCGGTGCGCAGCTGTTGCAGCGCGTTGTCGACCGTCCAGCGGATGTGCGCCGCGCTGGTGTCGTAGTGCTTGATGGTGTGGCCGGGCCGCTGCGGCGAGACGAGCTTGATGCCCAGCTTGCTGACCAGCTGGATCTGCTGGCGCAGGCTGGGCTTGAGCGCCAAGGCTTCGCCGAACAAACCCTCGCCCAGGTAGCCACCGTAGATGTCGGCATGGTCGAAGCTGGTGGCACCGAGCTCGATGCATTGCTCGATCCAGCGCAGCCGCTCCTGCGGCGACCAGCCCCACTCCGACAGGCGCCACGCGCCCACGACAACGGGGGACAGGCGGGGGCCGCCAGGGGTGAGTTCAACGAGGTTCATGGCGTGGCGAGAAGCTGCGGGTGCAAGCGCCCGATTCTCGCCGCGCTTCAGCGCTGCAACACGCGCTGCAGCGCCGCCACCGCCGCGTCGATCTGCGCGCGCTCGATCACCAGCGGCGGCGCGAGGCGCACCACCGTGTGGTGGGTGTCCTTGGTGAGCACCCCTTCGTGCATCAGCCGCTCGCAGACCTCGCGCGCGCTGGCGAACGCCGGGTCGATCTGCACGCCGATCAGCAGGCCTCGGCCGCGCACCTCGGTGATGGCGGGGTGGTTCAACAGGCGCAGCTGCGCCATCAGGTAGTCGCCCTGCTCTTGGGCGCGGCGTGCGAGCTGCTCGCGCTCCAGCAACTGCAGCGCGGCCAGGCCCACCGCGGCGGCCAGCGGGTTGCCGCCAAAGGTGCTGCCGTGGTCACCGGGGGTGAACTGGGCCATCACGTCGTCGCGCGCGAGAAACGCACTCACTGGGAGCAGGCCGCCCCCGAGCGCCTTGCCCAGCATCAGGCCGTCGGGCTTCACGCCTTCGTGGTCGCAGGCGAGCAGCGCGCCGGTGCGGCCGAGGCCGGTCTGCACCTCGTCGCAGATCATCAGGATGTTGTGGCGCGTGCAGATCTCGCGCACCGCTTTCAGGTAGCCCTCGGGCGGCACGATGATGCCGGCCTCGCCCTGGATCGGTTCGACGATGAAGGCGGCGGTGTGCGGCGTGATCGCGGCCTCTAGCGCCTGTGCATCGCCAAACGGCACGGCACTGAAGCCGGGCGCAAACGGCCCGAACCCATCGCGGTACTGCGCTTCTGTCGAGAAGCCGACGATGGTGGTGGTGCGTCCGGCGAAGTTGCCTTCGGCCACCAGGATGTGCGCCTGCCCCTCGGGCACACCCTTCACCTTGTAGGCCCACTTGCGCGCGGCCTTGATGGCGGTCTCGACCGCCTCGGCGCCGCTGTTCATCGGCAGCGCACGCGGCATGCCGGTCATGCGGCAAAGCGTTTGCAGGAAGGGCCCGAGCTGGTCGGTATGGAAGGCGCGGCTCGTGACCGCGAGTTTTTGCGCCTGCTCGGTGAGCGCGTTCACCAGCACCGGGTGGCTGTGGCCGAAGCTCACCGCCGAGTAGGCCGACATCATGTCGAGGTAGCGCCGCCCGTTGTCGTCGAACAGGTAGACGCCGGCGCCGCGGGTCAGCACCACCGGCAGCGGGTGGTAGTTGTGCGCACCGTAGAGGGCTTCGAGGTGGATCGGCGAGGCGCTGGCGGGGGCACGTTGGCGCAAGGCGGCGGCGCGGGCGGCGGTGGTCATGGGAGTTCCTTGGCAGAGACCTTTCTAGTCTAAGCAAGGCTGCACGAAATTTGCATTCCATTTCTTGCGTGATTGGCGTTCAATACACACGATTCGTTCACTCGCATGCCAATAATCGTGTCAGAGCAAGAAATCGACTCCCTCGACCGCAAGATTCTCAGCGCCTTGCAGGCCGATGGCCGGGCCAGCAACGTGGAGCTGTCGGCTCAGGTGCATTTGTCGGCGCCGCAGTGTTTTCGCCGCGTGCGTGCGCTCGAAGAGCGCGGCGTGATCCGCGGTTACCGCGCCGAGGTGCAACCACGCGCGCTGGGCCTGGGCGTGATGGCGTATGTGAGCCTCAACATCGACGGCGGCCAGTTCGGCCGGGTGCGCGAGATCGAGGCCGACATCCGCAACTTCCCGCAGATCCTCGAGTGCCACACCGTCTCGGGCGACAGCGACTACCTGCTCAAGGTCGTCGCGCGCGACCTGAAGGCGCTGAGCCAGTTCCTGACCGACCAGCTGATGCAGGTGCCGGGGGTCGACGACGTGCGCTCGATGATCTGCATGGAAGAGATCAAGGCGCCCTCGCCACTGCCCGTGGGGCTGTGAACCGGGTCGGAATGTCCGCCAATCGCCCTTTCGCGGCGAATATCGATGGATTTAGTGATGATGAATAACTATATTCATCGCATCGACCTGCGCCAACCTTCGCCCCATGAACGCCTTCGGACACCTTGACACCTTGCTCAACGAAGACGCTGTCACCCCCCTGCCGCCTGAGCCCGAAGGCCCGCACAAGCGCGACCTGATCGCCGGGCTGGAAAAGGGCCTGGCGGTGATCGAGGCCTTCGATCAGGACCGCCCGCGCCTGACCATCAGCGAGGTCGCGCAACGTTGTGGCCTGACCCGTGCCGCCGCGCGCCGCTACCTGATCACACTCGAACACCTGGGTTACGTGAGCAGCGACCGCCGCATGTACTCGCTCAGCCCCAAGGTGCTGCGCTTGGGCCAGAGCTACATGCACTCGGCGCGGCTGCCACGCATCGTGCAGCCCGAGTTGCACAAGCTCGCGTATGCGCTGAAAGAGGCTTCGTCGGCCGGCGTGCTCGATGGCCACGACGTGATCTGCATCGCCGCTACCGAAGCCGGCCGCCTGGTCTCGTCGACCCTGCAGCCGGGCACGCGTGTGCCGGCCTACTGCACGGCCAATGGCCGCGTGCTGCTGAGCGCGAAGACGCCGGCCGAGGTCGACGCCTGGCTGGCCACCCAGACGCTGGAGCCGCGCACGCCCCACACCGTGATCGATCCGGCCGAGCTGCGTGCCGAGATCAACCGCATCCGGCTGCGCGGCCACGCGCTGGTCGATCAGGAGTTCGAGCTCGGCCTGCGCACGGTCTCGGTGCCGCTCAAGAACTACCGCGGCGAGGTGCTGGCCGCGATGAACGTGAGCGTCAACGCCACCCGCGTCAGCATGGCCCAGCTGGTCGACGACTGCCTGCCCGCCTTGCTGCAAGCGCAAGCCCGCCTGCGCAGCGCGCTCTGACAAGAAAGCAGCACACCATGCGAGTTCAAGTTGCCATCATTGGTGCCGGCCCGTCCGGCTTGTTGCTGGGTGCGCTGTTGCACCAGGCGGGCATCGACGCCATCGTGCTGGAGCAGCGCAGCCCCGACTACGTGCTCGGCCGCATCCGCGCCGGCGTGCTGGAGCAGGGCATGGTCGACCTGATGGACCGCATCGGCCTGGGCAAGCGCATGCACGCCGAAGGCCTGGTGCATGGCGGCTTCAACCTGGGTTACCGCAACACGCGCCACCGCATCGACCTCAACAAGCTCACCGGCGGCAAGAACGTGATGGTCTATGGCCAGACCGAAGTCACGCACGACCTGATGGACGCCCGCGCCGCGGCCGGCGCCAAGACGGTGTACGAGGCCGAGAACGTGCAGCTGCATGACTTCGACGGCGCCTCGCCGCGCGTCACCTACACCAAGGATGGTGTGCAGCACGAAGTGCAGTGCGACTTCATCGCCGGCTGCGACGGCTACCACGGCGCCAGCCGCGCCGCGGTGCCGGCCGCGTCGATCCGCCAGCACGAGCGCATCTACCCCTTCGGTTGGCTGGGCGTGCTGAGCGACACGCCGCCGGTGGCTCACGAGTTGATCTACTCCAACCACGAGCGGGGCTTCGCGCTGTGCAGCATGCGCTCGAAGACACGCAGCCGCTACTACCTCCAGTGTTCGCTCGACGACAAGGTCGAGCAGTGGAGCGACCAGGCCTTCTGGGACGAGCTGCGGTTGCGGCTCGACCCGCAGGCGGCCGAGAGCATGGTCACCGGGCCGTCGATCGAGAAGAGCATCGCGCCCTTGCGCAGCTTCGTGGCCGAGCCGATGCGCTTCGGCACGCTGTTCCTCGCCGGTGACGCTGCGCACATCGTGCCGCCCACCGGCGCCAAGGGACTGAACCTGGCGGCCTCCGACGTGCACTACCTCTCGCACGGCCTGATCGAGTACTACAAGGACAAGAGCCCCGCCGGCATCAACGCCTACTCCGACCGCGCGCTGCGGCGCGTGTGGAAGGCGGTTCGCTTCTCGTGGTGGTTCACCTCGTTGATGCACCGCTTCCCGGCCGACCCGCATGACCGCGGCGACATCGGCCAGAAGATCCAGGAAGCCGAGATCGACTACCTGCTGGGCTCGACCGCCGCCTCGACGGCGCTGGCCGAGAACTACGTGGGCCTGCCGCTGGAGGTGTGAGCTCAGTTCACCGGGATGTGGATCTCGGTGACCAGCTCCTGCGGCGGCGTCTTCGACGCGTCGTTGAGGTACAGCTCATACGGCGCCGCATCGCGCAGCGCCGGCTGCGTCACCCGCACCCAGTCGCCGTAGATCGCGCGCCAGGTCTGCCACAAGGTGTTGTACGGCCCGACATGGCGAAACACCGCCCAGCGACCGGCCGGGATGGTGTCGCAGGTGATGCCTGGTGTGGCCGACAGATCGGGCGCCGGCCCGTCGAACGACAGCGCGGCGATGAAGCGCATCTCGGGGTCGTTGGGCGAGGTCATCTCGTCGGGGCACACCGCCAGACAGCCCGTCATGCGCGGCATCAGTCCCAGCGCCTGCGCGGCGGGAAACAGGCGCGCAAACGCACGCTGCGCCGTGGCCGACATGTCGTTGTTGATCGCGCCGCGCTCGGTGGCGCACAGCAGCTGCTGCGAAGGCAGCTCACGGATCGTCGCTTGAAGCATGGTCTTTCTCCTGTGAGGTTGATGGCTGATCGCCAACCCCAGACTCATGCGCGGGTCGATCGCGGCCTGCCTGGCACCGCTCGGTGACACACCGAACTCGCGCCGCAATGACTTGGCAAACGTCGCGCCACTCTCGAAGCCGCAATCGAGTGCAATCTGGCCCACCGCCGCCGACGAACCACGCAAGGCGCCGATCGCCGCCGCGAGGCGGGTGCGCAGCACGTAGTGCGCCGGTGTCATGCCGGTCAACGCGGCAAACACACGGTGGAAGTGAAAGCGCGACATGGCGGCCACCTCGGCCAGCAAGGCGCTGTCGAGGTCGTCGGCCAGGTGGGCTTGCACGTGGGCCACGACGCGGTTGATGCGTCGGCGGTAGGAAAGTTGTGACTGGCTGCGCATGGTGTTGGGGGTGACGACGCCCGCACTCTAGGGTCGCGTCACCCGCTGCGCGCGTCCGAAGTTGCTCAGTTGCGCGGCGAGAGCGCGAGAAACTCCACGCCCTGAACCTTGGACGACTTCAAGTCGAAACGCGACAAGGCCGCCTGCCCCAGCAGCGGCGCACACCCCTTGCAGGTGTGCACCGCGATGTCTTTCAGCTCGTACGGCCCGACCTTGAGCAAGGCCACCGTCACCACCCGGCCCGTGACCTTGCGGCCATCGGCCAACCTGAAGAGCGCCGCCTTGTCCCTCAACTTGTAGGCCACCTTCGCCTGCTCGAAGAAGGCCTCGTCCATCGTGACGAGCGTCGCCCCGGTGTCCACCACAAAACCCGCCGGCCGCGCCTGCCCGAGAGTGACCGGCGCGTAGAAATGCCCCTGGTGGGACGACAGCCGCAAGGAGCCGCGCTCGACCGATGGCGTGCTCGCATTGCGTTCGAGCGCCGATTCGATCGCGATCCGCTGGCCTTCGAAGTACGGGGCATGCCCTTGCGCGCTCAGTTGGTCGTCGAACGCGGTGAGCAGCGACAAGGCCTCGTAATACTTCTTCTGCTGCACCAGCAGCTTGGCCAGCTTGCCGCGCACGTCCACCAAGCGCGGCACCACCTTGAGCGCCTTGTACGACCAGGCGATGGCGTCGTCGATGCGGCCCACCTTCTCCAGGCTGTCGGCGTAGTAGGAAAACAGGTCGTAGGTGCCCTCACCCATGTCCATGGCGCGTTCGAGCTGCGCGATCGCGCCCTTGTGGTTGTCGCGCTGGTTCATCACGATGCCCAGATTGGCGATCGCGTTGCTGTCGGTGGGGCGCAGGCGCAGGAACTGCAGCCAGTTCTTCTCGGCGCACTCCAGGTCGCGGGCACGCATGCAGGTGTTGACACCGGCCTTGTACTGCTCGGCCGTCGGCTCGGCCGCGTGCGCAGGCAGCCACACCAGGGCACACGCCAGGCCCAGGCCGGCGGCAAATAAACGCTGGTTCATCTTGTATCCCTCCCGGCCGGCATTCTGCCGTGCACCGGGGTTCGCGCCGATCAGGCCCGCGCCACCGCCAGCCAGCGGTCGAGCTGCGACGGGTCGGCAAGCAGCGCAGCGCTGTCGCCACGGTGCACCACGGTGCCGCGGTCGAGCACCACCGCCTGGTGCGTGATCGGCAGGATCATGCGCGGGTTCTGCTCGACGATGATGGCCGACATGCCTTCGTCACGCACCACGCGCGCGATGCTGCGCAGCAGCTCTTCCACGATGATCGGCGCCAGGCCTTCGAGCGGCTCGTCGAGCAACAAAAGCTTGGGGTTCAACACCAGCGCACGCGCCACTGCCAGCATCTGCTGCTCGCCGCCCGAGAGCTGGTTGCCCATGTTGGCCTTGCGCTCGGCCAGGCGCGGGAACATCTCGTAGGCACGCTGCACCGTCCAGGCACCGGGGCGGGCCACGGCGGTGAGGTTTTCGTCGACCGTCAGCGACTTGAAGATGTTGCGCTCTTGCGGCACCCAGCCGATGCCGGCGGCGGCGCGCTGGTGCGGTGCGAGCGCGGTGATGTCTTGCCCGCCAAGGAAGATGCGACCCGCATGGCGGCGTGTCACACCCACCAGCGAGTTCATCAGCGTGGTCTTGCCAGTGCCGTTGCGGCCGAGCAGCGCGAGCGACTGGCCTTGTTCGAGCGAGAGGTCGATGCCCTGCACCACCACGGCTTCGCCGTAGCCGGAGCGCAGTTGTTCCACACGCAGCAGGGCGGCGCCGCCGGGCCGCCCCAAGGCGCCGCGCGCCCCCTCGGGGGGTGGCGACCGAAGGGAGACTGGGGGTTCCATGTCAGCCATGGCCACCCTCGCCGAGGTAGACCGACTTCACGCGCGGGTCATTGGAGATGCTGGCCACGTCGCCTTCGGCGAACACGGCGCCGTTGACGAGCACGCTGACTGTCTTTGCAAAGTTGAACACCAGGTCCATGTCGTGTTCGATCAGAAGAATGGACACATCGGCCGGCAACGCGTTGATGGTGTCGAAGATCTCTTGCCGCTCGCCTTCGGGCACGCCGGCCACGGGCTCGTCAAGCAGCAGCACACGCGGCTCGCTGGCGAGCGCGGTGGCAATCTCCAGCAGGCGGCGCTTGCCGTAGGCGAGCACATTTACCTTTTGGTCCATCACGTCGTCGAGGCGGAACTGCTTGAGCAGCTTCTCGCACAGGTCGGCCACACGCGCATCCGAACCCATCGGCTTCCACCACTGATGGCTGATGCCGAGCCGGGCACTCACCGTGAGCGCCAGCGACTGCAGCGGCGTTAACTCGTTGAACAGCTGGTTGATCTGGAAGGTGCGCACGATGCCGCGGCGCACACGCTGGTGCGAGGCGAGATGCGTGATGTCTTGCCCGTCGAGCGAGATGCGGCCCGAGGTGGGCTCGAGCACGCCGGTCAACAGGTTGACGAGCGTCGTCTTGCCCGCGCCGTTGGGGCCGATCAGCGCATGACGCGCGCCCTTGTGCACTTGCAACGACACGTCGTTGGTCGGCGTGATGCCGCCAAAGCGTTTCAGCAGCTTGTGGGTTTCGAGAACGACGGTGCTCATGATTTTTTCCACCACGTCCAGGGGCGGATCAAGCGGTCACGCCCGACGAGCATCAGCACCACAAGGAAGAGCCCGAGCCAGAACAGCCAGTACTGCGGCGTCCAGGCCGACAGCACTTCGTGCAGCAGCTTGAAGGCGATGGCGCCGAAGATGCCGCCGTAGAGGTAGCCCGTGCCGCCGATCACCACCATCAGCATCAGGTCGGCGCTGCGGTGGAAGTCGAGCCCGTCGAGTGACGCGAAGCCCGAGGTCTGCGCCATCAGCGCACCCGCCATGCCGGCGATGGCGGCGGCGAGTGTGTAGACCGCCGCCAGGCGCAGGTTGACCGACAGGCCGATGCTGGTGGCACGCAGCCGGTTGTCGCGCAGCGCCTTGAGCGAATACCCGAAGGGCGAGTGCACGATGCGCCGCGCGATCAGCATCACGACGATGAGGGTGACCAGGCTGTAGGCGTAGGCCGTGCGGCCGTAGAGGTCGAACTCGAAGCGCCCCAAGAGCGGCCCCATCGTGATGCCTTGCAGGCCATCAGCGCCGCCGGTGAATTCAAGCTTGTTGGCCAGTTCGTACAACACCGCCGCCACACCGAGCGTGACCATCAAGCGTGTGAGGTCGGAGCCGCGCAGCACCAGCACGCTGCACACGGCGCCCAGCACCGCCGACGCGCCCATCGCTACCGCCAGGCCCACCAGCGGGTCGGGCATCACGTGCTTGGCAAACAGCCCGGCCGTGTAGGCACCAAAGCCGAAGAAGGCGGCGTGGCCCAGCGACACGATGCCGGCAAAACCGAGGATCAAGTCGAGCGACACCGCAAACAGCGCCAGGATCGCGATCTCGTTCAACAGCAGCACGTGGCCACCGGGGATGAACAGCGACACGACGGCCACCGCGCCGAGCGCCATCTCCCACCAGCGCCAGCGCGAGTCACCACGCAACGAGTTTTGCACCGCGCTCATTTCGACCCCTTCTGGCCAAAGAGGCCCTGCGGTCGCAGCGTGAGGATGACGATCATCAGCGTGTAGACGATGAAGGAGCCGAGCTTGGGTGCGTAGTACTTGCCGAACACGTCGGCGATGCCCAGCAGCAAGGCCGCCAGCAGCGGGCCGGTGATGGTGGTGGTGCCCCCCACCGACACCACGATCAAAAAGTACACCATGAACTTGAGCGGGAAGGTCGGGTCCAGGCCCAGCACTTCGGCACCCAACGCACCGCCCAGGCCCGCCAGGCCCGAGCCCACGGCGAAGGTGAACAGGAACACCTGGTTGACGTTGATGCCCAGGCCTTGCGCGACACGCGGGTCGTCAACGGCCGCGCGCAGGCGGCTGCCGAAGCGTGTGCGTGCCAGCACCAGTTGCAGCGCCACCGTGAGCAGGCCGCAGACCACGATGATGAACAGGCGGTACTTGCCGATGCCCACCGCCGCGAAGTCGAAGCGGCCACGCAACCACTCGGGCACCGAGATCATCTGCTGCTGCGAGCCGATGAAGTAGTCGACCGCCGTCACCGCCATGAAGACGAGGCCGATGGAGAACAGCACCTGGTCGAGGTGCGGTCGCTTGTACATGGGCCGATACAGCGTGCGCTCGGCCAGCGCACCCACCAGCGCGGTGAGCGCGAAGGCGATGGGCAGCGTGGCGAGAAAGGGCACGCCCAGCTTGTTCATCAAGAGCACGGTGGTGTAGCCACCGGCCATCGCGAAAGCGCCATGGGCCAAGTTGATGAAGTTCATCAAGCCCATGGTGACGGCCAGACCGACGGACAGCACGAAAAGCAGCATGCCGTAGGCGATGCCGTCGAAGAGGAGGGTCAGCATGCGGGCGGTTCGATGGTGAAAAGAGGCCGCAAAACCTCTTCAGCGACCCCTCCGTTCGGGCTGGGCCTGTCGAAGCCGGCGCTGTGCACAGGCGCACCCTTCGACAGGCTCAGGGCGAACAGAGGGGTGGGGACTCGGGGGGAGAGACAGCTTACTTCGCCGCAGCCTTGCCCGGGTCCTTGACCTGCTTCTCGACGTCGAACTCGACGTTGTGCAGCTGCCCGCCCACACGCTCGACACGGCGGATGTGCATGTCGTGGATCACGTCACGCGTCTCGGGGTCGATGGTGATCATGCCGCGCGGGCTCTCGAAGCTCATGCCCTTCATCGCAGCGACCAGCGCATCGCCACCGCCCTGGCCCTTGGTGGCGGCCAGCGCCTTGTAGATCAGCGCCATGCCGTCGTAGCCGGCCACGCCCATGAAGTTGGGGCGGAACTTGTTGGCGGCTTCGAATTCGGCCACAAACTTCTTGTTCAGCGCCGAGTTGTGGTGGGCCGAGTAGTGGTGCGAAGTGACCACGCCGAGCGCCACGTCGCCCATGTCGTTCAGCTGGTCGTCGTCGGTGATGTCGCCGGTGCCGATGAGCTTGATGCCCGACTTGTCGAGCCCGCGCTCGGCAAACTGCTTCATGAAGGCCGCGCCCTGGCCCGAGGGCAGGAACACATAGACCGCATCGGGCTTCTCGTCACGCACCTTCTGCAGGAAGGGGGCGAAGTCGGGCGCCTTCAGCGGCGCGCGGATCTCGGCGATCACCTGCCCACCCTTGGCGGTGAACTGGCTCTTGAAGAACTTCTCAGCGTCGATGCCCGGGGCGTAGTCGCTCACCAGGGTGACCACGCGCTTGATCTTGTTCTTGGCAGCCCAGTCGGCAATGCTCACCGCCGCCTGCGGCAGGGTGAAGCTGGTGCGCACGATGTAGGGCGAGGCGGTGGTGATGACCGAGGTGGCCGCGGCCGTCACGATCATCGGCGTCTTGCTCTGGGTGGCGATCGGCGCGGTGGCCATCGCGGTGGGGGTGATGCCGAAACCGGCGATCACGTCGACCTTGTCATTGACCACCAGCTCTTGCGCAAGGCGGCGGGTGGTGTCGGCCACGGCCGCGTCGTCCTTGATGATCAGCTCGATCTTGCGGCCGGCGACGGTGCTGCCGTTTTGCGCCATGTAGAGCTTGACCGCGGCTTCGATCTGGCGGCCTGTGGAGGCTTGCTGGCCCGTCATCGGCAGGATGAAACCGATCTTGAACGGCGCAGTCTGCGCAAAGCCCGAGGGCAGGCACAGGGCGAGCGCAACGGGAATGAGCCCTTTCAGGACTTGGCGTTTTTGCATGGGGTTTGTCTCCAACGTGAGGGCGATGAATGTGGTGAATGTGCGGCATGCGCACGCTATCGGGCAATTGGGGTGATCGACTAGCAGCTATGCCGTTGTGGCATGACTGATGGTGAGAACCCTAGTCGGCGCGATAGGCCGTGTCGAGCACCACCCCGCCGCCGCTGACCCGAGAAACGCAGGCGCACAGGCGTTGGTTGGCCTGTTGTTCGTGGGGGCTGAAAAAGACGTCGCGGTGGTCGATCTCGCCCTGCACCGAGAGCACGTCCATCGCGCACAGGCCACACTCGCCGCGGCAGCAGTCGAAGAGGGTTTCGACGCCGGCTTCGTTCAACACGTCGAGCAGGCTGCGGTCGGCCGGCACCTCGATGCGCAGCTTGTGGCGCGGCAGCTCCACCCAGAACGGTTGCGCTTGGTGGTGGCCGCTGTTGCCGAAGGTCTCGAAGCGCAGGTCGGCGAGCGGGCGTTGGGCGCGCTCCCAGGCCGCGCGTGCCGCGTCGAGCAGGCCGATCGGGCCGCACACCAGCATCTGCGCGTGGGGGGCGAGCGTGGCGATTTCGGCGTCGAGGTTCAGGCGCTGGCCTCGGTCGCCGCAAAACGTCTGCAAACGTTCACCCAGCGATTGCCGCAACACGTCGGCCAGCACCAGCTCTCGGTCCGAGCGGGCGGCGTAGCGCATGCGCACGTCGGCGCCTTTGGCCTGCAGCAGCTGCGCCATCCCCACCAGGGGCGTGATGCCGATGCCACCCGCCACCAACAGGAACTGCGGCGCGTTGAAGGCCAGCTCGAAATGGTTGTTGGGCTCGCCGATCATCAGCTCGGCGCCCGCCTCCAGGCCCCACATGTAGCGCGAGCCGCCGCGGCCGGGCTCGGCGCGTTTGACGGCGATGCGGTAGACCTCTTTGTCGTGAAGGCCGACCAGCGAGTACGAGCGTGTCTCTTCGCGGCCGTCGACCAGCACACGCAGCTTCAGGTGGCTGCCCACCGTCCAGGGCTTCACGCCGCCCTCGGGGCGGATCTCGAACTCGCGCACCGTCGGGCTCAGGTCGCGGTGGGCGCGGATGTGGGCGGGGTGCCAGGTCTGGCTGTTCTTCATGCAGTTGCCTCTCAATTCACTCCGTTCGGGCTGAGCCTGTCGAAGCCAGCGCAGTGCACGGCGCCCCCTTCGACAGGCTCAGGGCGAACGGAGAACTACGACGAACGGTGGGAAAGCGTGGCGCGCCGGCGGATCAGGCTCGCGCCGGGCAACTTTTGCAGGCTCTGGTGGCTTTGCAGCGCCTGCTTCAGGTTCTGGTGGGCAATGCGCGCGTGTTCGCGCATCAGGGCTTCGGCGCGCGCACCTTCGCGCTGCACGATGGCCTCGATCACGCTGCGGTGCTGCTCTTGCGCCACGACCAGGATGTCGCGCGCGCCGGGGCCGGTGGAGCGCGCCATCACGAAGCCGTTGGGTGAGGCGAAGGGCAGCGTCTTGGCGCGTTCGAGCTGGCGCGCGACCAGGTCGCTGCCCGCCATTTCGGACAACAGGTCGTGAAAGCGGCCGTTCTGTTCGACGTAGCCGCTGAACGACGCTTCGGTCAGCTCAGGCTCGGCCAGCAGCTCGTCGATGCGCGCAATGCAATCGCGCGCTTCGGCCAGCAGCACCGAGGTCACGCCACGCTCGGCGGCGAAGCGCGCGGCCAGGCCTTCGAGCGTGCCGCGCACTTCGATCGCGTCGTGGATGTCGGCCTCGGAAAAGTCTTTCACCGCGAAGCCGCCGTTGGGCAGGGCTTCGAGCAAACCTTCTTCCTGCAAACGCACCAGCGCCATGCGGATCGGCGTGCGCGAGGCGCCCAGCAGCTCGACCAGCGCCAGCTCGGCGATGCGGCTGCCGGGCTTGAGCTCGCCGCCGACGATCAGCTCTCTGAGCTTGAGCTGGGTGCGGACGGTTTGCGAGGTGGCGGGGTCTTCGGCCGCGTCGAGACGGGCGCTCATGCGGCCGTCCGCAGCGGAATCACCTTCGGCGTGCCGGGCGGTGGTGCCTCGGCTTTCACCATCTTCTCGATCAACTTGCGCGCCCACATCGAGCCGGCGTCGATGTTGAGGTTGTAGAAGCTGTAGCCCGGGTGCTCGTCGATGGCTTGCTGTTGCGCTTCCAGAATCAACTCGTCCTCACGGAAGATGCTGGCCACACCTTCGCGCAACTCGTGCGTCAGGCGCTGCTCACCCAGGCAGTAGTTGCGCGCAAAGGCCCAGAAGTAGTGGCAGGTGCCGTCGGTCTCGGGGGTGATGGTGTTGAGCACGAAGCCGTTCACCCCTTGGGAGCGATCGCCTTGCGGCGCGCCGGTGCCGGTGGGTGCCACGCCAACGTCGATGGCAATCGTGCACGGCGCCTCGAATCGGATGATCTGCCAGCGGTCCACCGCACCCTCGTAGCCCGTGGCGTGTTTCAACTGGCCGGCCCAGAAGGGCGGCGCGTCGATGCCTTCCATCCAGCGGGTGACGGTGGCCGTCTTGTCACCATGCGTCGCAACGAAGGGCGCCTCGGCCACGGCGCGCTGGCCGATGGACGAGCCGTGCACGAAGGTCTCATGTGTCAGGTCCATCAGGTTGTCGAGCACCAGGCGGTAGTCGCACTTCACTTGAATCAGCTTGCCGTCACCGGCCCAGGCCGGGTCGTCGTTCCAGTGCAGGTCGGGCACCTTGCTTTCGTCGGCCAGCGCCGGGTCGCCAGGCCAGACCCAGATGAAGCGGTGCTTCTGCACCACCGGGTACGACCTCACGCAGGCCGAGGGGTTGATGGTTTCCTGCGAGGGCATGTGGGTGCAGCGCCCGTCGCCGTTGAACACCAGACCGTGGTAGCCGCAAGTGATCTCGTCGTCGTGCAGCGTGCCCTTGCTGAGCGGCAGCAGGCGGTGCCAGCAGGCGTCTTCGAGCGCAGCCACCGACGCATCTTTGCGGCGGAACATCACCATCTTTTGGCCGCAGATGGTGCGGCTCAGCAGGGCCGCCTTGACCTCCACGTCGTAGGCGGCGGCATACCAGGCGTTGAGCGGGAACGACGGCAGAGCGGACGGAACAGCGGATGGCATGGCGGCGACTTTCTGAATACGCGTTGTATACAGCGCAAGTCTATTCGCCCATCCAGATCCCACATAGCAAGGGTTTACCCGCACTCCGTGGCTAATCCTGTATTCATTGGCAGTGCCGGTCACTAAGATTCCCGTTTTCCCAACGACCCTGGAGATGCCATGAGCGCCCGCACCACGCCCCCTTTCCGCGCCGACCACGTGGGCAGTTTTCTGCGCCCCAAGCGCCTGCTCGATGCCCGCGAGAAAAAGGCCAAGGGCGAGATCTCGGCCGCCGAGCTGCGAAAAGTTGAAGACGAGTGCATCACCGAGATCGTGAAGTTCCAGCAAGACGTGGGGCTCAAGAGCATCACCGACGGCGAGTTCCGCCGCACCTATTTCCACATCGACTTTCTCGAACAACTCGGGGGCGTGAAGACCGACATCCCGGTGACCATCATTCGCCCCGACGGCAGCGAAGAGCTGGCCCCGCCGGTGATGAAGGTGATCGACAAGGTGCGCCACGTGAAGGACATCCAGCTCGCCGACTTTCAATACCTCAAGAGCCAGCTTAGCGCCGGCAGCGTGGCCAAGGTGACCATCCCCTCGCCGACGATGCTGCACTTCCGCGGCGGGCGCGCGGGCATCAGCAAGCAGCACTACCCCGAGCTGGAACCCAGCTTCTACCAAGACGTGGCCAATGCCTACGGCGACGAGCTGCGCTCTCTCGCCGCCGCCGGCTGCACCTATGTGCAGATGGACGACACCAACATGGCCTACCTGTGCGACGAGCGCATGCGCGAAGCCGCCCGCAGCCGTGGCGACGACCCGAACGAACTGCCGCACCGCTACGCCCAGTTCATCAACAAGGTGGTGGCGCACAAGCCCGCCGGCATGACGCTGGCCATGCATCTGTGCCGCGGCAACTTCAAGAGCACGCACGCGGCGGCCGGCAACTACGAGCCGGTGGCCGAGGCGCTGTTGTCGGAGATGAACCTCGACGCCTACTTCCTCGAATACGACGACGACCGCTCGGGCGACTTCCGCCCGTTGCGCTTCTTGCCCAAGGGCAAGATCGTGGTGCTCGGTCTCGTCACCACCAAGTTCGGCGAGATGGAAAGCAAGGACGCGCTGAAGCGCCGCATCGACGAAGCCGCGCAGTACGCGCCGCTGGAGCAGCTGTGCCTGTCGCCGCAATGCGGCTTCTCGAGCACCGTGCACGGCAACAACATCGCGGTGGAAGCGCAGCGCGCCAAGCTGAAGCTGGTGGTCGAGACAGCCCAGGAGGTCTGGGGCTGAGGTCCGACGTGTGACAGTGCTTGAGCACTGTCGCACGCCCATCGAGGGCCGCTGTGCATGAAGCCCCGGTGGCTGAGGTCGAGCACTGTCACGCGCTGAAACGACTTGCAGCCATCTCCGCTATGTTTGGTCGATCAGCGAAAGGGAACCACGGCGATGATGTGAAGTGACTCCACTTCACCCGCCACCGCCCGTGAACACCCGATTTGCCGCCTGCCTGGCCCCCGCCCTCTGGGCCTGCACCCTGCCCTGCTGGGCCGGCCGACCACTGGCCAGCGATGACGCCGCCACCACCGACCCACGCACCTGTCAGATTGAAACCTGGGTCGCGCGCGCCGAAGGCCAGAAGGCGCTGACGCTCGCCCCCGCCTGCGGCCTCGTCGCCGGCGTCGAGCTGGGCGCCGACTACACCCAGCCCCACCCCCGTGACGGCGCGCCCAGCGCGGGTGGCCTGGCCCTCAAATGGGCGCCAGCGTCATGGGCCCTCGCCACCGGCGCGGGCGAGCTGGCCTTCGGCCTCAAGCTGAACGCAGGCTACGAGCGAGCGTCGGGCTCCAGCTGGCAACGCACTGGCGCCGGCCTGCTCGGCCTGGCCACCTGGCAACCCCATGCCGACTGGGCGGTGCACGCCAACCTCGGCGCCGCACAAGACCGCGCGAGCGACACCACCGCGCGCCTGCTCAACCTGGCCGTCACCTGGGCACCGATCGAACAGGCGCTGCTGTTCGCCGAAACCCAGACCAACAACCGCCGCGAGGTGTTTGGCAACGCCGTGCACAGCACCGGCGCCCGCTGGTGGCTGCAAAAAGACCGCCTCGGCCTCGACCTCACCGCCCACCGCAGCAGCGGCACGAGCACCGCCTGGACCGTGGGCCTGGGCTGGTACGGCCTGGGCTTCTGATCACGGCACCCGAACCACCTCGGCCATCCGCCCGGCGGGCAAGCAGGTGGCCAGCGCCACGCGTGACCGAGATCGTCGGCGAGATCACCTCGGCCAGCGCGGCACAACACGCCGTTCGCACTGAGCCTGTCGAAGTGCCTGCACCGAGTTACGCGCTGGCTTCGACAGGCTCAGCCCGAACGGGGTGCGAGGCTTACAACGCCTTGCGCGCCCGGTACGAGAAGTAGCCGTTTGTGCGGTAGCTCGGCAACAGCGTCAGCTCGAACGACAGCGTGCCGGTGGCGAGGTCGTACTCCGACACGTCGCTGTCGTAGCCGTTGAACTCACCCCAGCCGACCAGCGCACGGCCGCTCGCGAAGAGCTGCGCGCTGCCGAGGTTGTAGCTCGAATGGGCATCGGTGGTGTAGGGCGTGAAGGTGCTCACCGTCTTGCCGGCCTCGTCGAGGCTGAAGGCCGCCACACGCGACAAGACGTTGGCCGCGCCCACGTCGAACAGCGTCAGCCGGCCATCGGGTGCGCGGCGTGCGTCGTGCGGGCTGCTGAAGCGTTGCGCCGCGGTGAGGCCGAACTCGTCGCACGTGCCGCCCAGTACCCAGCGCACGGCGCCAGTGCTGCGGTTGATCTTCAACACCGCATCGAAGTGGCGGAAGGTGGCCAGCCAATCGCCGTCGCCATCGACCGCGAGCGCATTCCAGTGTGCGTAGTCGGCGCCGTTGTTGGCGGTGTAGGCGTTGTCGCGCGCCGAGCAGGCATAGAGCTGCGGGTGGTCGGTCGACAACCAGCTGAACACCGCCGCGCCGCCCACGATCTCTTGCAAGCCGGTGCCGGTGACAAACAGCGACTGGCCGGGCAGCGACGGGATGTTGTTGACCGTCTTGGCCGCATACACGCCCACGATGGTGTGGCCATCGTCGACGATCACGTGGTCGTGGCCATCGATCGCGTAGGTATTGCCATCGGGGAAGGGCAAGGCCTGCACCACCGTGAGCGTGGTGAAGCTGGCGTCCATCACGCGGATGCCGGCCACCGCCTGGTCGTAGAAGCTGTAGCGCGTGGCGCCGCCGGGGATCACCGTCTTCTTGAAGTCGAGGATGTCGTGGCCGGGCGGGTTGCGGTAGTAGTACTTCAGCGCGCCATCGGTGCCCACGATGTAGGCGAAGCCCGCGCCGTGGCCGTAAGGGTCGAAGGGCGTGAGGTAGAGGTCGCCGGGCTCGGGGTTGCTGTTGGTGCCGATCGTGTAGGGCGCGTGGTCGAGCGGGCGCGCGTGCAAGGTGTAGGTGGCGACCGCGCCACTCACGTTGTCGGTGACGGTGACGGGGGCGTTCGACGCGGCCTCCAGGGTGGCAAAGGGCACGCTGATGTACTGGTTGGCGCCCACCGTGGCACCCCCCGCACTCACCGTGAGGCTGCAGCCGGTGCACGAGAAGCGCAGCTGCACCGTGCCCCCGGCGCGGTTGGCGCGCAGTTGCAGGTCAGCGTACGCCGGGTTGCTGCTCAGCAGGCCCGCGCCGCCCACACCGATGGCGTCGACCGCGCTGAGCTGGCGTGTCACGGCCGGGTTGGCCAGGTTCGGCGTGACAGTGATGTCGGTGCTGTCACCCCCACCGCAAGCAGTCAAGGCCAGGGCAGTCACGGCAAGCAACAAGGCAATGCGAACGGTCTTGGCAGCAAGTGTCACGGCGGCTCCTTGGTTGAGCCGAAAGAATAATCCGAATCGCCTGGTGCGGTGGATCGCCCTGAGGAGAGCGATGGCTCCTAACCGGCCACTGCAGCGCCCGCATGGCGCTGGCGGCGCAGCAACGCCACGCCCGTGACGGCATAACAGCCCGCCACGTTGCCCAGGCACACCAGCGTGTAGCTCAGGTCGTGGTTCACGAGGTGGGCGTACAGCAAAGACACGGTGGACGACGCGCACCACACACCCCAGGTGCCGAGCGACACGTCGGCCGCGCCATTGCGGCTGCGCCAGACGGCGCGCAGCTGCGGCACGTAGGCCACCACGAACACCACGCCAAACAGCGCGTACAGCGCACTCACCAGGCCGAGCACAACAACACTCCGGGCAAAGCGGGCAAGGCGCCCGCAGGATCATCGAATCGTGTGCCCAGTGTGGCGCGTGGTCGACGCGCCAAACGGTGGAAAAGCGCCGAGAAACCGCCGATCTACCGGCGTTGCTCGCGCGTCGCAGGCGCATGGCGCAGCCAGCGCTCGGCCAGCTCGAACAGCAGCTGCATCAACACCGCCAGCACCGCCGCGGGAATCGCCCCGGACAACAGCGCCAGATGGTCGTTCAGCGCGAGCCCGGTCACGATGCGCTCGCCAAAACCGCCAGCGCCGATGAAGGCGGCGATGGTGGCGGTGCCGACCGTGATCACCGCCGCCGTCTTCACACCGGCCAGGATGACCGGCGCGGCCAGTGGCAGGTCCACGGCGCGCCAGCGCTGGGTGCGGGTGAGCCCCAGTGCCGTGCCGGCATCGCGCAGGCCGACGGGTACTTGCGTGAGACCGGTGGTGGTGTTGCGCACGATGGGCAGCAGGGCGTACAGCGCCAGCGCCACCAAGGCCGGCACGGTCCCGATGCGCCCCATCAACGGGATCAGCATCGCCAGCAGTGCAAGCGCGGGCACGGTCTGCAACAGGCCCACCACGGCCATCAAGGGTTGCTCGAGTCGCGGCAGCGCCGCCGCACCCGCCCCCAGCGGGATGCCGATGGCACACGCTGCCAGCACCGCCACGGCCACCAGCAGCAGGTGCTGCGTGGCCAGCCGACCCAGGTCGTCGGCAAAGAGCCGCTGCATCAGGCCGCCTTGCGCCGCCGCACCTCGCCCCGGCTGCGGCGCCAGGAAGCCGCTCGCCACCTGCGCGAACGCTCGCCCTTGCAGCTCGGCCTCGCCATTCATCGCGATCATCGCGGCCGGCCCGATGCGGCCTTCGAGTGCCGCAATCGCTTTCCACGCGGCCGGGAAGCGCTGCACCACATCCAGCCGGTACAGCAGCACCGCGTCGTAACGCGGGAAGAAGGCGAGGTCATCGTCGAGCACCACCAGTTTCAGCTGGGCGATCTTGGCGTCGGTGGAGTAGATGTCGGTGAGCGCGATGCGCCCGCTCGCCAAGGCCTCATACGCAATGCCATGGTCGATGCCCACCGGCTGGTGCACCAGGCCATACCTTTTCGCAAGCCCCGGCCAGCCGTCTTGCCGGCCCAGGAATTCGTGCGACAAGCCCGGCACCAGCCGAGGGTGCGCTTTCAGGTCGCTCAGGCGCGTGATGCCCAGCCGCTGGCTGTCGGCCTCGCGCATGGCCAGCGCATACCCGTTGGCGAAGCCGAGCGGCACCGCCACGCCCAGGCCTTGCCGGGCGAGCTCGGCGCGCATCGTGGCGAGGCTGGTGGGCTGCGGGTGTTTGAGGATCTCGGCGTCGATGGTGCCGAGGTATTCGGGGTACACGTCGATCGCGCCGGCCTTCAAGGCCTCGAACACCACCGCGGTGTTGCCCAGGCCCTGCCGGTGTTCGGCAGGTGTGCCCGCGCTCTGCGCCGTCTGGGTGACGATTTCACCGAGGATGTACGACTCGGTGAACCGTTTGGAGCCCACGCCAAGCGTGGTGCCTGCGCCCCACGCGGCAGGCCAGCAGGCTGCCAGCAAGCTGGCCAGCAGGAGGGAGCAGGTGATTTGCATCGGCGGCCTTCTCGTGCGGGCTGGGCCCCGCACGATACCGCCTGCGCGGCGCGATCAGGCCTGCACCACCTCATCACCTTGCGCCGGCACCACCACCGGTCGGCGCTGGAAGCCACGCGCCTGGGCCTCCAGCTCCTTCAGCGGCTGGCCACGCAAGGCCTCTTGGCCGTGCACACCATTGAAGTTGGCGGTGCGCATCTGCTGGAAGTGGCGCGAGGCCCAGGTGGTGGTGACGTCGAGCGCAGCATCGGTGCCGCTGTCGGTGAACAGCACCGATGTGGGGTGCGCTGCGTCGTAGTGGATGTAGAAGTAGCCCGCTTCCTTGCGAAAGCCCTTGGTCGGCGCCTCGCGCCAGTGCAGGCGGCCCAGCAGCTGAAGCTGGCCCTTGCGGCCTTGCGGTGTCTTGAACACCCAGATGTACTCGGGCTGGCCGTCGGCCAGGACCTGCAGCTTGTCGGAGCTGGACTTGAAGTAGCCCGGCAGCCCTGCTTTCAGGTCCTGCTCGTAGTTTCTCCAGTAGTAGAAAGCGTCCATGGGTCTCCTCTGATCTCGTTGTGAAGAATGAGCCGAGTGTGACAGCACTGCGACAAGCCCTGAATGGCCGTAGGCCATGCACTTGTATAGGCCCGAACCTGACGCCACCTCCCCGGCCGTCACAAATACTTGTCGGTCGACAAGTAACTCACGTCGAGCGTGATAAAAAAGCCCTCGCTGAACAACAACATTCGAGGAGCACCAGGTGGATCGTTTGAAGAACAAGGTGGCCGTCATCACCGGCGGCTGCTCAGGCATCGGCCTGGGCACGGTGGAGCGCTTCGTGGCCGAAGGTGCGAAGGTGATGGTGGGAGACATCGACGACCAGGCTGGCGCCGCGCTCGAAGCGCGCTTTGACGGCCAAGTGGCCTACCGGCACTGCAACGTGATGGAAGAGACGCAGATCGAAGCGCTGATGGCCGCCGCCGTGGCGCGCTTCGGCGGGCTCGACATCGTGTTCAACAACGCCGGCGCCGGCGGCACCCCCGCCCGCATCGACGAGATGACCGGCGAAGGCTGGGACCGCACCCAGAGCCTCTTGCTGCGCTCGGTGGCGCTGGGCATCCGCTACGCCGTGCCGCACATGAAAGCGCGGGGCGGCGGCGCGATCATCAACACCGCGTCGATCGCCGGCGTGCAGTCGGGCGCGGCACCGATCGCCTACTCGGTGGCCAAGGCCGGGGTGATCCACCTCACGCGCATTGCCGGCGCCGAACTCGCGCGCAGCGGCATCCGCGTCAACGCGGTGTGCCCGGGGCTGATCTTGACCAACATCTTCACCGCCAACCCCGAGCGCGTGCCACCGGCCGCCGCCCCGGCCGTGAAGGCCGCCATGGCCAAGGGCGCACCCAACGCGCAGCCCATTGCCAAGGCCGGCTTGCCCGAAGACATCGCCAAAGCGGTGTTGTTCTTCGCGTCGGACGACTCGGCCTTCGTGACCGGCGAGCACCTGCTGGTCGACGGGGGTGCCTTCATCGGCCCGCGCCATGTGTGGGACCCGGCTGCACAGGCCGAGCGCGAAGCGCGCATGAGCGTCGCGGGTCGACCGGTGCCCTGAGCCCGGCAAGGCGGCGCGCCGCGTCCCGCTTGTGGTGCGGCCGCTGGCACCACCACGACGCTTTTGTCTCGGGGTGGTGCGCAGTCGCCCACCCCCGCGCATCGACAGCCCGCCTTGTTTGCACCACGGAAAAGCGGGCCGCTCGGGCCTTGCGCCAGCGCGCACCAACTTTGGCTCGCTTCTTGCGTCCGTGCACCGCTTTCAACGGCTTTGCACCACAACAAGGAACGAGACATGTCGTATCTGATCCCTTCGGAGTTTGTGACCAAGATGGTGGACGCGGGAGAGTCCAAGATCTTCATGTCCACCCGAGACACCCTGATCCGCGCTTACATGGCCGGCGCCATCCTGGCGCTGGCCGCGTGGTTCGCCGTGACGATCTCGGTCAACACCGGCCAGCCGCTGCTCGGCGCGGTGCTGTTCCCGGTGGGCTTTTGCATCCTGTACCTGTTCGGCTTCGACCTGCTGACCGGCGTGTTCGTGTTGTGCCCGCTCGCGCTGATCGACAAGCGCCCCGGGGTCACCGTGGGCGGCGTGCTGCGCAACTGGGGCCTCGTCTTCACCGGCAACCTCGCTGGCGCCTGCACGGTGGCCGTGATGATGGCCACCGTCACCACCTTCGGCTTCTCGACCCCGCCCAACGCCGTGGGTCACGCCATCGGCGTGATCGGTGAAAGCCGCACGCTCGGCTATGCGCAATACGGCGCGGCCGGCATGCTCACGCTCTTCATTCGCGGCGTGCTGTGCAACTGGATGGTGTCTGCCGGCGTCGTGGGCGCCATGGTCTCCACCTCGGTCAGCGGCAAGGTGATCGCGATGTGGATGCCCATCATGCTGTTCTTCTACATGACCTTCGAACACTCGATCGTCAACATGTTCCTGTTCCCTTCGGGCCTGCTGCTCGGTGCCAAGTTCTCGCTGATCGACTACCTGATCTGGAACGAGATCCCCACCGTGCTCGGCAACCTGGTGGGCGGCCTGGCCTTCACCGGCCTCACGCTGTACTCGACCCACTTGCGCACGGGTGCCAAGCGCCGGGCCATCTGAGCGAGCAAGGCGGTCCCGTACATTCGAAGAGCCTCGGCCCGCCAAGGGCCCGAGGCTCTTTTCCATCGCCCCGAAGCCATGGCCAACGCACTGAAGATCTCGCTCGGTCAGCACTCCGACAAGGGCCGCAAAGAGGTCAACCAGGACTTCTACGGCGCCGCCAACCCAAAGCCGCCGCTGCTCGGCTCCAAGGGCATCGTGGTGGCCGTGGCCGACGGCATCGGCAGCAGCGAGGTGAGCCAGATCGCTGCCGAGTTCGCGGTGCGCGGCCTGATCGACGACTACTACTGCACCTCGGAAGCGTGGTCGGTCAAGAAGTCGGTGGAGCGCGTGCTCAGCGCCACCAACTCGTGGCTGCATGCGAAGACCCAGCAAAGCGCCTACCGCTACGACAAGGACAAGGGCTACGTCTGCACCTTGAGCGCGCTGGTGATCAAGTCGACCACCGCGCACATCTTCCATGTGGGCGACACGCGCATCTACCGCGTGCACGCCAGCGGCCTGGAGCAGCTCACGCAAGACCACCGGGTGCGCATCTCTGAAACCCAGAGCTACCTGAGCCGCGCGGTGGGCTTCAACCCACGCATCGACATCGACTACCTCTCGCTGCAGGTGGCCGTGGGCGACACCTTCCTGCTCGCGTCTGACGGCGTGTACGAGCACCTCGACGAGGCCTTCATCGCTGGCGTGATCGAGGCCGGCCGCACCAACCTCGACATGGCGGCGCGCCAGCTCGTCGACGAAGCCTACGAGCGCGGCAGCACCGACAACCTCACCGCGCAGATCGTGGTGGTCGACACGCTGCCGCCGCACAACGCCAGCGAGCTGCACCAGCGGGTGTCGGAGCTGCCGCTGCCGCCGGTGCTCGAAGCGCGCGCGAGCTTCGACGGCTACACCATCGTGCGCGAGGTGCACGCCAGCAGCCGCAGCCACATCTACCTCGCCGTCGACACCGAGACCAGCGAGCAGGTGATCATCAAGACCCCGTCGATCGACCTCGGCGGCGACGCCGCCTACCTGGAGCGCTTCTTGATGGAAGAGTGGGTGGCGCGGCGCATCAACAGCCCCCACGTGCTCAAGCCCTGCGCGCAAACGCGCGAGCGCCACCACCTCTACGTGGCCACCGAGTTCATCGATGGCCAGACCTTGACGCAGTGGATGATCGACCACCCCAAGCCTTCGCTCGACATGGTGCGCGGCATCGTGGCGCAGGTCGCCAAGGGGCTGCAGGCCTTTCACCGGCTGGAGATGCTGCACCAGGACCTGCGGCCCGAAAACATCATGATCGACCGCACCGGCACGGTGAAGATCATCGACTTCGGCGCCACCCGCGTGGCCGGCGTCGCCGAGATGAGCACGCCACTCGACCGCAGCGAAATTCTTGGCACGGCGCAGTACACCGCGCCCGAATACTTTCTGGGGCAAGAGGGCGACTTCCGCTCCGACATGTTCTCGCTCGCCGTCATCACCTACCAGATGCTCTCGGGCGGGCGCTTGCCTTATGGCACCGAGGTGTCGAAATCAAGAACCCCCGCCGCGCAGCGCAGGCTGCGCTACGACTCGGTGCTGGCCGACGACCGCGAGACGCCTGCATGGATCGACAGCGTGTTGCACAAGGCCCTGCAACCCGACCCGCTCAAACGCTACGAGAGCCTGTCGGAGTTTGTGCACGACCTGCACCACCCCAACCCGGCCTACCTCAGCAAGACCCGGCCGGCGCTGGTAGAGCGCAACCCGGTGTTGTTCTGGAAGAGCGTGTCGCTGGTGCTGGCGTTGGTGGTGGTGGGGTTGTTGATGGCGCGGTATGGGGTGGGGTGAGGGGGAGCTGGAGGCGCTGGTGTCGATCGGGTTGGGCGGCTCACGACCGAGGCTGTGTGAAAACGCTTTGATTGCCTGAAGGTGCTCGCCTAAATTGTGGCAACGCGACAGAGCGGGCTGCCACATGAAGCGATTCGTCGAAGGAGAGGAACGGAGCCAGGTCACGTTGCTGCCTGAGTGTCTGGACGACTACATTGCCGAGGACAACCCGGTGCGAGTAGTCGATGCATTCGTCGAAGAACTCGATCTGCAGGCTCTTGGCTTTGAAGGCGTTGAACCCGCGGACACGGGTCGACCGTCGTACCACCCCTCGGTGCTGCTGAAGATCTACATCTACGGCTATTTGAAATGGCAGCAAGTTCAAGGCGGTCAACAACCGGGATCGCAACTTCACACCGCATAAGCTTGAGCAGCGCATGCGGCAAGTCGAAGAGAGCATTGAGCGCTATCTCGGCGCGCTCGACACGGCGGACCGAACGCAGCCTGCCGATCTCGAACTCAAGACCGCGCGGTTGAACGAGAAGCTGAGCTAGCTCAGGACGCAAATGCAGCAGCTTCGAGAGATTGAACACAGGCTGCAGGACCAACCCGACAAGCAGCTGTCGCTGACCGATCCGGACGCGCGCTCGATGGCCACCAGCGGGCGCGGCACCGGCATGGTTGGCTACAACGTGCAGATGGCCACCGATACCAAGCATCACTTGGTCGTCGCTCACGATGTAGTCACTGTAGGCAGCGACCGTGGCGAACTCTGGTCGATGGCGACGAAGGCGCGTGAGGCCGTCGGCAAAGACAAGCTGGAAGTTTGGATCGAAAGCCTGACGCGATGAAAGTGCGACGGCGCACGATCGAGCACGTCTTCGGAACGCTGAAGCACAGGATGGGTTCGGCGCACTTCCTCATGAAGACACTCCGCCACGTCGGCACTGAAATGAGCTTGCACGTCCTTGCATATAACCTCAAGCGCTTGATCGGCATCTTGGGTATTGCCAAGACGCTGAAGGCCATGAAGTTGGCGGCGGTCTGAGGCCTCCACGACCGACCTCAGACCACTCGCAGCTCGACTTGCCGGCCCTCAGCCTTCACAACGCCGACTGCACCTACTGGACAGTGTTGACAGCTCAGCTCGGGTCACCGAGCGCCTGCGGGCGTCAGCCGTGCCAAGCAGTGTTCTCACACAGCCTCGACCCAAAGCGGTCGCCCGCCGCATTAGCGGCCCGCCTGAATCAGGTGGCGGGCCAGCGCGTGGTAGGCGGGCAGTGACGTCGGGTCGATGGCTGCATTGCCCGCCACCGGGTGCGACGCGAATCGCACGATCACCATCTCTGCCTTTGGATCGATGTAGACCGTCTGCCCGTGCACCCCGCGCGCCGCGAAAGCGCCATGCTCGTTGTGCGTGATCCACCACATGTTGCGGTAGCTCCAGCTGGGCAACTGCTGGTAGCCCGCCTTCGCGAAATCGGCCTGGCTGCCGCCGCGCCGGATGTCGGCCACCGCCATCGGCGGCACGATCTGGCGCCCGTTGAAGGTCCCGTTATTGCGGATCATCTCGCCGAAGCGCGCCAGGTCGCGAAGCCCGGCGCTCAGGCCACCACCTGCGAAAGGCGTGCCGATCGAATCGACCGACATGTAGGCGTCCTTCTCGGCGCCCATGGGCCCCCAGATGCGCTCGGACAGCAACTGCGCGACCGACCTGCCTGTGACGCGTGCCAGGATCCAGCCCAGCGCGTCGGTGTTGGCGGTGCGGTAGTGGAACGCCTCGCCATGCACGCCTTCGGGCTTCACGCCCTGTAGGAACTCGTAGTAGCTGCGCGGGCCGGAGTAGTCCTTGGGTTTGGGCAGGGGATTGCCGGCCGCGCCGTGGGCCCACACCTCGGCATCCGGATCGGCGTAGTTCTCACTGAACTTGATGCCCGTGGTCATGTCCATGACCTGGCGCAGCGTCGCGCTGCCGAAGGCCGAGGCAGCCAGTTCCGGCACGTAGTGGTCCACGCGCTTGCTGGCGTCCAGTGTGCCCTCGGCGACGAGCATCGCGGCCAGCGTGCCCACGAAGGTCTTGGTGACCGACATCGCGCCATGCTCGCCTTCAGGCTTGAGAACACCGAAGTAGCGCTCGTAGACGATACGGCCCCGATGCAGCACGATGATGCCGTCGGTGTAGTTGGCGTCCAGCGACTGCCGCCAGGTCATGGCCCGATTCGTCCCCAGCGGCGTGAAGCGCACACCGTCGATGTCGTCGCGATGCGCGACAGGCAAAGGCGCTATCGGACCGAGCCCGCGCGAGACGTTGACGGTGGGCATCAGCTGACGAAAGTTCGACGCGGTCCAGCGCATGGCCGGGAAGCGCCAGTACGAGCCGTCTTCGAATCGGATGATGCGGTCCGGCGGCGGCGGAGAGCCAACCATCCAGCCCAGCTTGGCCGGGTCACTGGCCTGCGCATCCGGGAAGTCGGACCGCGGGCTGGCCGCCTCGGGGGCGGCTCGGACGATGTGCGCGCCGAGAACCAATGCCAATGCCACGAGCCGTGAAGCGTGAAGGTTCATGGCAACTCCTGTTGTCCGTGAAGTCGTCAGAGTAGAGCACAAGGGAACGACGACCAGTCACTGCAAGAACGATCGCGAGCGTCCTGCGTTCCGGCTTTGCTCTCGATGCCGGCGAACCCTGGAAGTCGGACTGGTCGGTCAGCGAGTGACGAAGACCGCTCCTGCCCGGAAGCAGTCGCTTCGCCCGACAGTTCCATCCCTGTCAATCACCCGCTAGCATCCCTGGTGACTCCAGGAGACCCCCGATGATCCGCTCCTTCCCCTTCATCGTCTTGCCGGCCCTGTTCATCCTTGCCTCGGGTGCCGCGCATGCGGGCCCCAACGACGTCGGCGCCGTCATTTCTTCAGAGCGCCAGTACACGCTGCAAGAAGTAGAGGCCAAGAAAAAGCTCGCGACCTTCGGCCTGTGCGACCAGCCGCAGAACGCCGATGCCCTGCCCACGCAGCCGGTGGCGGTGCAGGAAGACAGCTGCGACTACTACCAGCACTACGAGGCCACATCGGCCGGGCCCAGCAACGGCGGTTCGTGTGGTGGCTTCGTGGTGGCATTCGGGCCCCTGGGCGACTTGAAGCTCAATTGGAAGCGCTACACGCTGAAGGCCACCTGGGGTGACCAACAGCTCACGCAGGCGCAGTGCAGCAAGGCGAGGCTCTCGGCCGTGGCCTGGGGTGAGCGCTGCACGAATGCCGACTGCACAACCTTCGCGTGGGAAAAGATCGGCGTGCCGCTGTCGAAGAAGGGCACCTGGGGCGCCAACAGCAACCGCTGCCACCTGGAGCATCAGTTCATCAACATCCAGAACCACTACCGCACGCTGAAGGTCGACGTGATCGCCTCGCTGCAAGAGGGCTCGCAGGCGGTGCGCAAGCGAGCACGAGGCGACATACGCGCCGAGCGCGGCAATGGGAAATGCATCAACGCCACGCAGCAGCCGCGCGAGGCGCCGGCACAGGCGGCCAGCACCGCGACGGGCACCTATACGCCGCAGACCCGGCCCTGAACGCATTCGGTTCACACCGCACGGCGCTGGCTTCGACAGGCTCAGCCCGAACGGAGGTGGTGAATGATCTCGGCCCGGGGCGGTATCGACGCACTCCTTCGCCGAAGCCGCCTAGGCCTTGTTCAACGCCGCCGCAGCCCGGATGAGCGCCGTCAGCGCCTTCTTGTCGAGCTTGTCGCCTTCGTGGAAGTCGATGGCACGCCTCACATTGCCATCAAGACTGGAGTTGAAGAGCCCCGCCGGGTCGGGCACCGAGGCGCCCTTGGCGAAGGTCATCTTCACCGCCTTCTTGTAGGTCTCACCGGTGCAGATGATGCCGTGGTGTGACCACACGGGCGTCGCCCATTTCCACTCTTCGACGACCTCGGGCACCGCCGCCTTGATCAAGGCGCGCAGTTGCGCGAGCATCTCGCCGCGCCAGTCGGCCAGGCCCGCGATCTTGTCGTCGATGAGTTCGGAGGCAGACCCCACCTCCGTCGACACACCCTTCTTCATGATGCCCGGGCCTCGATCATCTTCCAGCCGTTGCCCGACGGGTCGCGAAAACCGGCGTCGACGTTGCCGTAGCGGCTCACCGGCTCCTGGGTGAACTCCACGCCGCGCTCGAGCAGGCGCTCATAGGTGGCGCGGCAGTCGTCGACGTTCATCACCAGCGGCGGCATCGCGCCCTTGGCCACGATGGCACGCAGCGTTTGTGCGGTGGCCGCGTCGAGCACCGGCGGCCCGGGTGTGAACAGGCCGAGCTGGAACGAGGGCTGCCCCGGGTGCTGCACCGTGAGCCAGCGATAGTCGCCGTTGCGCACATCGGTGTGGACCCGAAAGCCGAGTTTGTCGACATAGAAGGCGAGCGCTTCGTCTTGGTCTCGCACGTACACACCCACCACTTGAACACCTTGCGTCATGGTCGCTCCTTGTTGATGGAGCGGTTTATACCGGCGGCCTCGCGGCGGCGCTTCTCCGAAACTGCGGTCGTGAGGTCGGGGCGGTGCGCAGCGCTGACGATGCAGGCGGGCACGCGGCCCAGCTCATGTGCGGCGCCCTGCGCTTGCGCGCGCACCGCACTCGGGTTCTCGCCGGTGATGTCGCGGAAGGTGCGCCCGAAGGTGCCCAGGCTCTCCCAGCCGGTCTGGAAGGCGATCTCGGTGATGGGCAGATCGGTGTCGCGCAGCAGCGCGGTGGCGCGTTCGATGCGCCGGGTGAGCAGGTAGCGGTGCGGTGGGGTGCCGAAGGCCTGCTTGAACGACCTTGCGAAGTGGGCTTCGGAGACGCCGCTCACGCTGGCCAGTCGCTGCACGGGCCAGGCCTCGTGCGAGGCGGCGTCCATGCGGTCCTTGGCGCGCAGCAGGCGGCGCAAGAGCTCGGGGTCCTGGGGTGCAGCGGGCTCCACGCTCACGGGAGGTTCTTCGTGCCGCGCACTCGGGTCACCAGCTGCGCACGCGCCCGGTGTCGATGTGCACGAACTCCTGGCCGGGGTAGTAGCCCACGCCACCGGCACGCATCGACAGCGCCGCGTCGCGCAGCTCGGCGAGCGGCACGCCCGGCAAGCGCACGTCGATGGCACGGCCGTCCATGTGCAGGCTGCGCTTGGCCACGCCGCCGCCGCCCGTCTCGCGCAGCTTGTTGTTGGTGGCGGGGCAGCGGTAACCCGAGATGACCTGGTACGACCCACGCGCACCCAGCGCCTGTTGCACTTGGTACAACTGGTCGAACAAGGCCGGGTCCATGTGACCGACCTCGCCGCTGTAGTGGTCGCGCAGGAAGCGGTTGAGACGCTGCAGTGCGTCGGGCAGGTAGCTGTGCTGTTCGGCGTAGGTGAGCGTGATCACTTCGCCCGTGTGGGTGTGGGCAAAAGCCAGGCTGCGCGGGGCGGCCGCGGCGCGGGCCGGCACACCGACGGCGGCCAGACTGCCGGCTGCGGCCAAGTGCGCGCCACGGCGCAGGAAACGACGCCGCGCGGCGCCGATGGGGGTGATGCTCATGGGCGCGTGGCCTCCCTCTTCAGTGGCCCGGCCGAGCGAGCGCGCAAGGCGGCGTCGAGCAGGCGGTCATGACCGTAGATATCGTCAAAGAAGAAGATACGACCGTCTCGCACGAGGGTGGTTCCATAGGTAATGAGAACCGGCACCGGTTCTGTCAGCTTGAGTGTGAAGGATTCCTCCTTGCCCATGGCCTCCAGAATGCGCGCTTCGGTCCACTCCGGCATGTCTTTCAGCACGAATTTTGCCAATTCGACGGGCTTTTCGACCCGGATGCAGCCGTGGCTGAAGTCGCGCCGCTCGCGCTCGAACAACCCGACCGACGGCGTGTGATGTAAGTAGATGTTGCTGCTGTTGGGGAAGACGAACTTGATGTCGCCCAGCGCATTCTTCGGCCCGGGCCGCTGGCGGATGCGCGCACGCCCGGCCAGCGTCGCGTCGAGCCCCGCCGCCGAGAGGGTGGTCTGCACCTCGCCCGAACCCCACACGAACTCGAAGCCCTCGCGGCCCCAGTAGCCCGGGTCGCGGCGCAAGCGCGGCACGGTCTCGTCGCGCGCGATCGAGGGCGGCACATTCCAGTAGGGCGCGAACTCGATGTAGCGCATGTCTTCGTCGAACAGGGGCGTGCGCGTGTCGAGTACCTTGCCGACGATGACCTTCATCTCTTCGCGCACCACGATCTGGCCCTCGATCACCTCGTAGGCACGCAGCACGAACTCGGGGATGTTGACGACGACCATGCGCGACCCCTGCATCAGCGGCGTCCAGCGCATGCGTTCGAGCGTGAGCTCGATCTGCCGCGCACGCTGGGCCGGGGTGACCTGCAGCGCCGCCCAGGTGCCGCGGCCGATCACGCCGTCGGCCGCGATGCCGTGGCGCTGCTGGAAGGCCTGCACGGCGTTGACCAGCGGGCTTTCGTAGTACGTCGGTGCTGGCGGTGCTGGTGGTGCTGGCGGCGGCGTCGTTTCAGCCGGCGGCGTGGTCGCAGGCTGCTGCTCGGGCAAGTCGCCAAGCGCAGCCAGGCGCTGCGCCAGCAGCGCCGTGCCGCCCCAGGGCATGCCTGGCTCCAGTTTGCCGACATGGCCCGGCTTGCTGCCCGGCAAGGGCGGCAGCGGCTCTTTCCAGGCGGGGTGATCGCCCAAAGCGCGGTAGCGCGCGAGCGCCTCGCGAAAACGCTCGTAGATGGGCAGGCGCGGCCACAGCTCGCGCGCCGATGCACTCAGGCGCCCGGCCGACAAGGCCCCCTGCAGCGCGGCGGCGGCATCGAAATCGCGCGGCCAGGCGACGGAGTAGTTCTCGTGGATTCGGCGCGGGTCCACACGCCCGCGGTACAGGTCGGACAGGTAGCGCTCCATGCCTTGCGTGAGCGCCTGGTCCAGCGGCGCGATGGCCTGCGCCCCCAGCGGGTCGGCCTGCGCGGCGCGCGCCAGGTGCTGCTGCAAGGCGCTGGCGCCGTAGTCTTCTGGCTCCAGCCCATGGCTGGCCGCGCCCAGCAACAGCTCGACGGCCTCGTGCGCCTGCGGCGTCGGCCGCCCGCCTTCGAACCAGCGCCAGGCATTGCCGTCGCCCGCCATCGCCAGGCCACACACCCACCACAACGCGAGCGCCACAGCGCCCGCACCGATTGAACGCACACTCGTCTTCTGCATCACAACATTGTGGCGGCACGGGCGCCCTCAGCGACCCACCTCGAAGCTGCCCACCGTCACCATCTCTGACGCCCCGGCCAACCGCAGCGTGACGAGCTCGTCCTTCTGATCGGCCCGGCCGAAACCGGTGGTCAGCCGCAGCATCAGCGTGGTGGCCGGGGCCACCACCTGCTGGCGGTGGCCGTAGAACTGGGCCTGCACGGTGTAGCGGCCGGGCTTGGCCACACGCAGCGCAAACTCTTCGGGGCCGTAGCCGCCGGTCACGTCGCGTGAGACGCGGCCACCCTGGTAGCTCAGGCGGTGACCGTAGTAGGTCTTCTCGCCGTTGGGGTCGGTGACCCAGAGGTCGATGTCGGTGTTGTCGGCGTCCCAGGCGAGCGTGATGCGCAGGTCAAGCGGCAGGTGGCGCAGCAGGCGTTTGTCGTAGGCCTCGGTGCGCAACGGTGGGCCGCTGCGTGCGGCGCGATCGATCACCATGTTGAGCTCGGCGAGCGCGGTCATGTCGATGTCAGGGAAGCGGCCATCCCACGGGCGCGACACCACCTGCCACAGCTGGCCGGCACTGTCTTGCCACTGGCCGGCATCGTGGTGCGCGAGGCCGAGGTCGCGGTACGACTGCGGCTCGTTGGGGCTCAGGCGTTGCACCGTGCGCAGCACAGGGATGGCGAGCTGCGGCTGCCTGGCCTGCAGCAATCGGTAGCCGAGCACGCGCAGGATGTGGCGGTTCTCCAGCTCCATCTCGGCCAGGTTCGACAACACCCGCAACGCCAGCTCAGGGCGGCCCTTGGCGAAGAGCACGTCGGCCGCGTCGAGAAAGAAGGCGGTGCTGTGGGTGAAGTCGGGGCGCTCGTCGAGGTAGCGCTGGTACACGGCTTCGGGCGGCGCGGCACGCAGGCGGCGTGCATAGGGCGTGTCGGGCGCCCAGGGGGTGAGGTGGATGGTCGCGGGCGCGGAGCCGTTGTCGTCGCTGCCTGCGCCCTTGGACTTGCGCTGCGCCGAGTCGCTCGATTCACGTGCGCGCTCGGCCCGCATGGGCGCTGCGGCGGGCGCGGGTGACGGGCGTGGCGGCGAGGCCATCTCCTGGCGGCCCATCGAGCCGGCCAGGGCCTCGTTGGCCGAGAGCTTGTCTTGCGCTGGGGGCGCACGCAGCTCGTCTTTCGGGAAGGCCTTTTCCCACCACGCCACCTGCTCGTTGAAGCGCGCCAGCACGCGGTCGAGGTGGCTCGCCTGAGCGAGCTTGCTGCGCTGGCCTTGTTGTGCCACCTGGCGCTCGTATTCGGCGCGCAGCGACGCGGGCGGCTCGATCTCGAAGCGCACGTAGTCGGCCACCGCGTCGAGCACGATCAGCGAGGTCTCGCGCGTGACCAGGCCGAAGGCCTTGCCGATGCGGCGGATCTCGCCGCGGTGTTCGTCGTGCTCGGCCTCCAGCTCGGCCACCCGCAGGCGGGCCCATTGCTGCACCACCTGGGTGGCGCTGCCACGCGGGGTCACCGTGATCTGTTGGCGCTCGATGCGGCCGTTGGGCAGCTCGAACTCCAGCGTGAGCTCGGCGCGCGCCTCGCGCATCACCCCGGCGATCGCCAGGTGGCCGTCGTGCGCATAGGGCGACGCGGCCACCAACTGGCGCGCGTTGTTGCTGTGCAGGCCAAGCAGGCGCGCCTTGCGGGTTTGCAGCGCACGGGTGGCGTCGGCGGTGGGCATGGCGCTCAAGTCGAGCCACTCACCGCCACTGCGCTCGGCGAGCTGGCGCAAGCGGGCGGCGTCCACGCTGTGGGCCGCACTCAGCGCATAGAGCGGCACGCGGCTCGGCGCCATCACGCCCGATAGGCCCCAGTTGGAGAGCCCGTCGCTGAACAGCAGCGCGAGCTCGTGGCCTTCAGGCGCGACCAGCGCGGGCAGGTTGCTCGCCCCGTCGTAGGCCAGGCCCGCGAGCACGCGGCGCAGCTCGACCCAACGGCCTCCCTTGACGCTGAACCGCTGCACCGGCTCGGCCACGTCGCGGCCTACACGCAGCGACACCTCCACGTCGCGCAGCGCGCGGAAGTAGGCGTCGAGCAAGGCGAACTCGCGGCCGTGGTCGCGCTGTGCGCCGGAACCCGAGGCATCCCACAGCAGTGCGATCTGCCGGGGTGCCGCGCGGGCCGCTCTGCGGGCGGCTACCGGCAGCTCGGCGTAGAAATAGGTTTGGGGACCAGCGACCTGGGTGGCCACCAGCGGCTGGCTGCGCGCGGGCAGGCGGATGCTCAAGCCCGCAGCGCCGGCAAAGTCAGCCTGCTGCAGCGAGAGCTGCGCCCAGCCGTTGGCGTGCTGGCTGCGGGTGAAGGCCTGCGGCGGCAGCCCGGGCGCCGTGGCCACGAGCGTGCTCGCGTCGGCATCGGCCACCAGTACCTCCACATTCAGCAGCGGCACGCTGTCGGCAAACTTCAGCGGCAGCTCCAGGCGCGCGTCGCGCCCCAGTGTTTGCGCCAGGTGCAACACCACACGCCGTGTGCCCTGCGGCGGCAGCGGGTAGACACGCAGCTTGTAGTTGTTGCCATGGGTCACCTCCAGCAGCGCCGGGTCGACGCGCGCACGGATCACGTCTTCAAACACCTGCTGACCTTTGGCCTTGTCGACCGGCACGGCGGGGCGCAGCTCGCCGTTGATGTCGAGCGCAAAGCCGCTGACGATCTGGCCTTCGCGCAGCGGAAACTGCAGCTCACCTTCGAGCACGCGGTCGTTGGGGTTGCGAAACACCAGCTCGACACGGGTTTGCACCGCATGGCCGATGACCTCGGCGCGCAGGTTGACCGACTCCAGCCGCACCGGCAGGCGCGCATCGCGCACCACGAGGCGGGGCATGGGTTCGGGCTGTTGGCTCTGGCTCGATTGAGCAAAGGTGAGTGGGCTCAAGAGCACGATGACGGCGGCCAGCACGCCGGGCAGGAAGGTTCGCATGGGGGTGTGGATCGGGTGGGACACACCTCTTCTACGGCCGGGCCCGGCGAACGGGGTGAAACTCATTCGGGCGCTGTCATTCCCTCAACCCCGCCGGAGACCCCACGCGCGCTGCCGCGCTCCCGCTCCATCAGCGCGACGAAGCGCCGCGCCGCCAGCCCGAGCGGCCGCGCCCTGGACCACACCACGTCGACCCACAGTTGCATGGTGTTGGAGAAGTTCTGCAGCGGAATCTCGACCAGCTGCCCGGCCGCCACCGGGCCCTGCACGAAGCTGCGCGGCAACCAGCCCCAGCCCAGCCCCGCGATCACCATGCCGAGTGCGGCGACCGGCGTGTCGGTGCGCCACTGGTGGCGCGACATCACGACCCGCGCGTCCACATTGCCCGAGTGGCGCCCCGCCACCACGATCTGCCGCTCGGCGCCGAGGTGCTCTTCGCGCAAGGGCCCTGGCGCGCACATCAAGGCGTGCGACGGGGCCACCACGGCCACCAGGGTTTCATGCCCCACCTCCTGGAAGCCCTCGTTGGCGTCCAGCCCCGAACGTTCGAAGACGAGGGCCAGCTGCGCGCGGGCGCTGTGCAGCATGCCCAGCGCGTCGGCCTGGGGTGCGGCGAGCACCTCGACTTCGAGCAGCGGGTACTCGACCGACAGCGTCGCCAAGGCCTCGCTCCAGGGTGAGGAGGCCAGCAACTCGGGCACCACCACGATCGTGAGGCTGGTCTCCAGGCCCTGGGTCAGCGCGAGTGCGTGCATCTGCAGCCGCTGCAGCTGCGTGGCCAGCAGCCGCGCCTGCGGCAAGAGCGACAAGGCCTGTGCCGTGGGCCGGGGTTCGCGCCCGCTGCGGTCGAACAGCGGCAGGTCGAGCTGGGCTTCCAGGTTGGCAATGGCCATGCTGACGGCCGACGGCACCCGCCCGAGCGAGCGGGCCGCCGCCGAGAAGGAACCGTGGTCCAGCACCGCGAGGAAGACCTTGAGGGATTCGGTGTCGAAGGCCATCTGTCAATCCAGTTGATAGGACATGACTTTTTATATCAGCATCACTGCCATAAAGTGCCTCCAACCCCACATTGAAGCCCGGATATGCAAGGACCCTGGAGGCGCGTCGTCTACGTCGGCCTGTACGAACTCATCGCCATCGTGATGGCGAGCGCGGGGTTGATGCTGATGTCGGGCAAGGGCGTGTTCGACAGTGGCGCGCTGGCGGTGGCCACCTCGGCCGTCGCGGTCGCCTGGAACGCCGTGTTCAATCGCCTCTTCGAGCGCTGGGAAGCGCGCCAGGCCACGCCGGGCCGCAGCCTGAAGCGGCGCATCGCCCATGCCGTGGGCTTCGAGGGGGGCCTGGTCGTGCTGCTGGTGCCGCTGATCGCCTGGTGGCTGGGCGTCGGCCTGTGGCAGGCCCTGGTGATGGACCTGGGCCTGATGGTGTTCTTTCTGGTCTACAGCTTCGCCTTCACCTGGGCTTTCGACGCGGTGTTCGGCCTGCCCTTGTCGGCGCAGAGCCCGTCGGCCCCAGGCTGATCCGGGGCCTGGCGGTGACCGCCGACCCACGTTTTCAGGCGCGATCGTCCTGCTTGAGTTCCAGCTTGTCGCCGTACATGCGCCGGTCGGCGATCGCCAACAAGGCCTCGGCGTCGCTTGCGTCGCCAGGGCAATAGGCGACACCGATCGCGGCGGTCACGGCGCATTGCCCTCCTGCCACCTCCACGGCCTGCGCAATCACGTGGCGCACACGTGCCAGGATGGCATCGGCTTCCTGCACTTGGGTCAACTGGCTCAGCAACAGCACAAACTCGTCACCGCCCAACCGCGCCACGGTGTCTTGGGGTCGCACACATTCTTGGAGCCGCCCGGCGATCGTTTTCAGAAGCGTGTCACCGGCGGCGTGCCCGTGGGCGTCATTCACGGCCTTGAAGCCGTTCAAGTCGATGAAGCACACGGCCAGCGAATCGCCCGAGCGCTCGCGTGACTCGAGCGACTGCGTGAGGCGGTCGACCAACAGCGCCCGGTTCGGCAGGCCCGTGAGGTGGTCGCGGAAAGCGAGTTGCTCGACCCTCGCCTGCTCGGCCTTGAGAGCACTGATGTCCATGATGATCCACAGCGTCTCATCCGACGAAAGCCGGATGCCGCTCACGTCGACCCAGATGCGTGCGCCGTCCTTGCGGACCATCTCGAGCTGCGCGCGGTAGGGCCGGCCCGCACTCATCGCGACGTAGGCCTCCTCTCCAAAGTTGGCGAAGGTGACGTCGTCGATATGCATGAGTCTGGGCGAATGCCCCTCGAGCTCGCCCGGCGCGTAGCCAAAGATCCGCTCAAGCGCCGGGTTGTACCAAACGGCTTTGCGGTCTTTCAGCCTCACCATGCCAATGAGGTCGTTCTCGAGCATCAGCCGCTGAATCTCGACGAATCGAAACTCGCTGATCTCTGAAGGCGCAGCGGAACCCCCACTCGCAGCGGCTTGCACGCTCTTGTTGAGGCGGCGCCCGAGTGCAAAGGACAAGGCAACACCCGCCACGACCAGCACTGCACCACCGATCAGCAGCTGGCGCATCGGGCCCGACGCCTGCCGCTGGAGTTCTGCCCTCGGGAGGCCCGCGACCAGCCACCATGGCGTGCCGGGAACCTGTGCCACCGCCGTGATGACTTCCGTGCCCTCCTTGGTGGTCGAGAACCCGATTCCCGCACCGCGGTTGGCAATCACCTGCTGCAAGGAGGCCGTTGCGGGTTTGCCGAAGTATTGCGCCTCGTCGCGCGAGCGGGCGACGATGTTCATCTTCTGGTCAAGGAGCGCTGCGGTCCAGCTCGGTGGCCAACGCTGCTCTCGCAAGAGTTCGCCCAGGGCGGCAGGCTTGATCGACATGCGAAGCGAGTACCGGATCTCGCCATCGACCCGCCACGGAACGGCATAGCCGATCACCACGACATGGTCCAAGCCACCTGGCGTCAATGGGCTGATGTAGGTCTCGCCGCGCTCGAATACAGGCGATGCACCTGGGGGGAGCGGTCGCTGCGGAAGCGGTGAGCCTTCGGGAAGGCGGGTCGTGAAGACCAGCTGGCCGGTCCGATCCAGCGCCGAAGCGGCCGCAATGGACCCGTCGATCGCAACGAGCCGAGCGGCCAGCTTGCGCACCTCGGCCACATCGCCACGCAGCGCCGACTCTTGCGTCGCCAGCAGCTCCAGTCGGGTGCGAATACGGTCGCCCTCGCGGGCCATCGCGTCAGCGGCCACCGACACTTTCTGCTGCAAGCGGACGATCGCGTCATCTTCCTGGGCGTCGATCAAGCGATAGGTCAGCAGCGTGGCAAACGCCAGCAGCGGAAGCACCGAAGCCAGCTGCACGACCACGAGCCAGAACGCGAAGGGTCGCTGCCTCCTATCGAACCACATGCCTGATCGCCTTGTTTCGAGATGCGAGGGTGTTCGACGTGTTGCCGACCCCCCTGCCTCATCGACTCTTCAGCAGCGGATTTTGACCCCGGTCATGCACCGTTCAAGGGCACAACACGCCAATAAATTGGCTCTTTCGACGGATCCATGCGCACTCTTCAGAGGGCCCCGGCCGCAGGCGCGACCCCGGTGGCCCCGTCACGGGCGGCGGGCCTCGGCCAACTGCTTGCGCCGGATGTCACCCTGCCGCTCGAACATCCAGCCCGGGTACTCGGCCGGCAGGCGGCTCACGTCGTCGATGGCGCTCAGCTCGTCGGCGCTCAGCTTCAGCTGGGTCGCCGCCAGGTTGTCGGCCAGCTGCTCGGGCCGCTTGGCGCCGACGATCACGCTGGTGACCTGCGGCTGGTGCAGCAGCCAGGCCAGCGCCACCTGGGCCACCGACACGTCTTTGGCCTCGGCGATCGGGCGCATGACGTCGATGCATTTCCAGGCCCGCTCCTTGTGCACCGGCGGGAAGTCGAAGCCCACGCGGCGGCTGCCCTCTTCGCCGGGCTGGTCACGCCCGAACTTGCCGCTCAGCAACCCGCCGGCGAGCGGGCTCCACACCATCAGGCCCACACCTTCGCTCTTGAGCATGGGGATGAGCTCACGCTCCAGGTCGCGCCCGGCCACGGTGTAGTAGGCCTGCAGTGACTCGAACCGCGACAGGCCCAGCCGCTCAGAGACACCCAGCGCCTTGACGATCTGCCACGCCGCCCAGTTCGACACGCCGACGTAGCGCACATGGCCGTCGCGCACCAGCTGGTCGAGCGCACGCACGGTCTCTTCGATCGGCGTGGCGGGGTCGAAACCGTGGATCTGGTACAGGTCGATGTGATCGAGCTGCAGGCGCTTCAAGCTCGCTTTCACACTGTCAAGAATGTGGCCGCGCGAGTTGCCGCGGGCGTTGGGGCCGCGGCCCATGTCACCGAACACCTTGGTCGCCACGACCACGTTCTCGCGCGGGATCTTCAGGTTCTTCAGCGCCTGGCCGGTGATCTGCTCCGAGACGCCGTTGGCATACACATTGGCGGTGTCGATGAAGTTCACACCGGCATCGAGCGCCTGGCCGACCAGGCGCTCGGCCTCGCTCTGCTGCAGCGTGCCGATCTTGCCCCACAGGGTTTCGTCGGTGCCGCCGAAGGTCATGGTGCCGAGGCACAGTTCAGACACGAACAGGCCGGTTCGGCCGAGGGGGTGGTGGCGCATGGTGGTGAGGCTCCGTCAAGCGTTGAAGCCGGCCAGCATAGGTGGGGCGGGTGAAGCCTGATGCCGTCGCGGGTATCGCGCGCGCCAGGCTTCGCCACCCCCGTTCAGGGCACGTCGAACTTCACCGCCTCGATCAGCAGCCGGGCCGCGTCGGGCGGCGTGAGAAAGCGTTCGCGCAACAGCTGGCGCACGTTGGCGGCCACGCGCAGGTCGTAGTCGAGGTCGTTGCGGTAGAGCTGCTGCAGCACGGCGTCACTCAGCGGCACCTCGTGGCCGGCGATGAAGCAGAAGCTCGCGCCGGTCGAGCTGCCCGACCACCGGCTCGTGGGCACATCGACATACGGCGAACGCAGGCCACCGACCACGTTGCCGAACTGGTCGAGCACCGGCTGGCCGTTCACCACCTCGATGGGCGCTGCGTGCGGCGGCGGGGTGCCGCGTCGCACCCACTGGTCGAGGTTCTGGAATACCGCGTTGAAATGGATGCCCGAAGGGAAGTGGCTGCGCGGGCCCTCGTTGCAGGCGAGCGGCGGCACGGCGCGCCCGCCCGCAATGATGTCGGCCGGCGCTGCGGCCGAGTACAGCTCTTCGGGCGTGGCGTGGCCGGCGCCGGCCATCTCGTAGTGGCGGAAACGGTCGCTGAACACGTCGCTGTCGGGGCGGCGCGCGCCGATGCCGATCAGGTAATCCGACTGCGACATGATGTGGATGATGGGCACGCCGACGTGGCTGAACTGACGGCGTGGGTCGTTGAGCGGCGGTGCGGGCTCGCACTGGTTCATCGGCACCGCGCCGACGAAGCGGCCGCCGGCCACCGCGACGATGTAGCCGTCGTAGGTGGGCCCACCGTTGCGCTGCACTTCGAGCGGGTGGATGGCGTTGATGTAGTTGTAGAGGTAGCCGCCGGTCTGCGAGTAGCCAAAGCCGTAGAGCTGCTGCACCTTGAAGCCCTTCGCGTAACGCAGCGGGTTGCTGCGGTCCTGGCTCTTGAGCCAGGCACCCACCTGGCTGAAGATGTCCCACACCAGGCCGTTTTCGGTGCTGCGCGAGCTGTCGGCCGCCACGGTGGCGCAGTTGGCCGGGTCAGTGAGTGGCAACGGGTTGGCCAGCGACAGTGCGGCGTAGCGCGTGGGGTTGAAGGTCTGCAGCGTGACCATCGACACGGGCTTCACGGTGATGCCGACCCACACGTCACCGTTGCGCATGAAGTGGTCGCCCGACAAGCCCCACCCGATGTTGAGGTCGAACAGGTTCGACGGGTTCAGCAACTCAACGATCACGTTGCCGCTGAAGCGGTGGCCATGGGCGGGCCGGCGCACCAGCACCCGCGTGGTGTAGGGCGCGTCCGCTGTGCGCACCACCGCCGGGCCGGGCGCAGGCCAGGTGTAGACGTTGGCCTTGCCGCTGGCGAAGAACTCCTCTTCCACATAACCCTGCCGGCTCAGCTTCTCGGGCCGCAGCGTGTGGTCGGCCGCGCCGAAGGGGTAGGAGCTCGCCGTGGCCGGGATCGGCCCGGTGATGCTGGGCAGCGGCGTGCCCGCCTGGGCGGTCAGCGGCGCGGCAAGCGACGCGGCGCACAGCGCGGCGCACGACGCCATGCGTTGAAGCCAGCGCAAGAAATGGGTGGGGCGAGGTGTCATGGGTGTCGTCTCCTGATGGATGGCGGGGCCTCCGCCAAGGAACGATCTGCGCGCTTGATTGCGTTTGTGCACACATCAAGCACTACATCGTTTTCTTTATTGCTCGTTTGTTTTCGTTTATAGGAGCGCAGGCCCAGACCAACCATCCGGGTATGCCTGATGCGCTGGCTGACACCCAGGTGCTTGCCAAGCCGCGTCACCTGGCGCAGGCACGCGCGCGCCTGCGCATTGGCAGGCGCCGGCTTGTCGACAGGGTTTGGGGCGCGCGGCCCGAGGGGGCCGGCGGGTCAGGCGCGCGGGCTGCGGCGGCCTCGGGCCACCTTCAGCAAGAGCTCCAGCAGCAGCAGCCGCTCGGCCGCCGACAGCACCTGCAGCGTCTCGTTTTCCATCGTGGCGGCGATCTTCTCGGCGCGCTGCACCAGCTTCTGGCCCGAGGCGGTGAGCACCACGATCTGCGAGCGGCGGTCTTCGGTGCTGCGCACGCGCTCGACCCAGCCGCGGG
>NZ_JADMJX010000248.1:0-1030 GCF_018780185.1 Rhizobacter sp. | reverse complement strand
GTGACGGCCAGGTTGGGCGGCGAGACGTCGAGCGCCTGGCCGAGCTGCTTCTGATTCACCTGCTCGTTCGAGGCGACCAACACCAGGATGGAGAACTCCACCGCCTTCAACTCAAGCGGCCCCATGTGCTTGGTGAACGACTTCTTCAGCTCCACCGAGGCTCGGGTGGCGGCATAGCCCACCAGGTGCGTCAAGCGCGTCTGGTCGAGCGCGGCAGGCCGCGCCTTGGGTTCGAGCGTGTCGTCAGCGAGTCGGGTAGCGGTCATGCGAAGGGGGCTTGCAGATGTGGCAACGGATTTTGCCCTGCGCCGATGTGCGCCAGGCACAGGCCTGCCTCGGGCAGCACAAAGTCAAAGTAATAGTGGGCAGTCTCGCGCTTGGCCCGGTGGAAGTCGGAGTCGCTTCGCGCGGCCACCGCGTCGGCACGTGCCCAGCCCTGCGCCAGCAGCGTGAGGCCGGCCAGGCGCAGGTAGTCATCGGCCACGCGGTAGGGCAGCTCGCTGTCAGTAGCGGCCTGCTGCACGATCTGGCGTGTCACGGCTTGCCACTGCGACAAGGCCTGCCGCGCAAGCACCGACAGCGCGCCCTCGGGCAGCGCGGCATCGAGGCGCACGATCAGCGCCTCCAGCCTGGCGCCGCCATCGGGCACCACCTTGCGCACCAGCAGGTCGATCGCCTGGATTTCGTTGGTGCCTTCGTAGATGCGCGAAATGCGGCTGTCGCGCACACACTGCTCGGCGCCGAAGTCGTGCACATACCCGTGGCCACCGAACACCTGTTGCGCCGCCTGCGCGCCCGCAAAACCGTTGTCGGTGAGGAAGGCCTTGACGATGGGCGTGAGCAGCGAGGCCTCGCCGTGCGCGGTGCTGCGCGCGCTGGCGTCGGGGTGCTGCTCGGCCACGTCGAGCAGGTGCGAGGTTTCATACGCCAGCAAGCGGCCGCCTTCAAGCAGCGCACGCTGGCGCAGCAGGTTGTGGCGCATCGCCGGGTGCAGCGCGATCGGGTCGGCCGCATCCGTTCGCACTGAGCC
>NZ_JADMJX010000274.1 GCF_018780185.1 Rhizobacter sp. | reverse complement strand
CTGGCGCGCATCGGCCGCAAGCAGCAGGCGCGCGAGATCTTCGAGGCCATGCTGGCGGCACGCAACCACGTGGGCCTGCTGTCAGAAGACACCCACCCCGTCACCGGCGAGATGTGGGGCAACTACCCGCAGACCTACTCGATGGTCGGCCTGATCAACGGCGCCGTGCGCCTGTCGGCACCTTGGGATTCCGTCATATGAGCCGCCTCGTCGTTGTCTCCAACCGCCTGGCCGACCCGCGCAAGCCCGCCGCCGGCGGCCTGGCCGTGGCCCTCGGTGAAACGCTGCAACGCACCGGCGGCCTGTGGTTCGGCTGGAGCGGCAAGATCGTCGAAGCCGCCGACGGCGGCACGCCCGGCGAGGGTGCGGTCACCGAACACCGCGCCGGCGACGTGAAGCTCGTCACCGTCGACCTCTGCCGCGAAGACCACGACGGCTATTACCTCGGGTACTCCAACCGCGTGCTGTGGCCGGTGTTTCACTACCGGCTCGACCTCGCGGTGTTCAGCCCCGAGAGCCTGGCCACCTACCGGCGCGTGAACCGCATGTTCGCGCGCAAGCTGATGGACCAGCTGAAAGACGACGACGTGGTGTGGGTGCACGACTACCACCTGATCCCGTTGGCGGCCGAGCTGCGCGCGCTCGGCAGCAAGCACCGCATCGGCTTCTTTCTGCACATCCCGCTGCCGCCGCAGCAGATCCTGGCGGCCATTCCCGGCCATGAGTGGTTCATCCGCTCGCTGTTCTCGTACGACCTGATCGGCTTCCAGAGCGAGACCGACGTGACCCACTTCGAGCGCTACGTGCTCACCGAGGCCGGCGCCGAGGCCTTGCCCGGTGGGCGCTACCGCGCCTTCAAGCACACGGTGGTGGCCCGCGCCTTCCCGATCGGCATCGACGTCGACGAATTCATCGAGCTCGGGCGCGGCAAGGAGTCGACCGACAACCACGCGATGCTGATCGAGCAGTACGCCAAGCGCCGCCTCTTGATCGGCATCGATCGGCTCGACTACTCCAAGGGCCTGCCGCACCGCATCCGCGCCTTCAAGGAGCTGCTGCAGAAGTACCCCGAGAACCGTGACAGCGCCACGCTGATCCAGATCGCCTCGCCGTCGCGCGAAGACGTCGACGCCTACGTCGACATCCGCCACGAGCTCGAGAGCCTGTGTGGCGAGATCAACGGCGACTATGGCGAGCTCGACTGGATGCCGGTGCGCTACATCCACCGCACCCTGGCGCGCAAGCGCCTGCCGGGCCTGTGCCGCGCCGGGCGCGTGGCGCTCATCACGCCCTTGCGCGACGGCATGAACCTGGTGGCCAAGGAGTTCGTGGTGGCACAAGACCCCGCCGACCCAGGCGTGCTGGTGCTGTCGCGTTTTGCCGGCGCCGCCGAGCAGTTGCGCGACGCCTTGCTGGTCAACCCGTACGACATCCAGGGCACGGCCGACACCATCCAGCGTGCGCTGCGCATGCCGCTCGAAGAGCGTGTGATGCGGCACGAGCGCCTGCTGGCGACCATCCGCACCCACGACGTGCACTGGTGGCGCCAGGAGTTCTTGTCGGCGCTCAACAGCGTCGACGTCGACTGATGCCCACGTTGTGGGCCCAGCTGAGCAGCCTGCCGTGGTTCGGCACGGCGGTGACGGCGCTGCTGGCGGTGCTGGCCGCGCTGACCGTGCACGTCATCGGCCGCGCCGTGATGTTGCGCGTGGTCCGCTTCTCGGCGCTGCTGGCGAGCGTGGTGCACCGCATCGACCGGCCCGCCGGCTTCGTGCTGCCGGTGCTGGCGCTGCAGATCGTGTGGCATGGCGCGGCCGACGAGCTGCGCGGCATCGGCCCGCTGCGCCACTGGAACGGCGTGCTGCTGATCGCCTTGTTCACCTGGCTCGCCACGTCGGCTGTGCGCGGCCTGGCCGAGGGTGTGATCAAGCTGCACCCGAGCGACGTGGCCGACAACCTGCAGGCACGGCGCGTCCTCACGCAAACACGGGTGCTCTCGCGCACCGCCATCGGCGTGCTGCTGGTGGCCGGGCTGTCGTTCATCCTGATGACCTTCCCCGGCGTGCGCCAGCTGGGGGCCAGCCTGCTGGCCTCGGCCGGCGTGGCAGGTCTCGTCATCGGCCTGGCGGCCAAGCCGGTGTTCAGCAACCTGATCGCCGGGCTGCAGATCGCGCTGTCGCAGCCCATCCGCATCGACGACGTGCTGGTCGTCACCGGCGAATGGGGCCGCGTCGAAGAGATCACTGGCTCTTACGTCGTGCTGCGACTCTGGGATGAGCGGCGGTTGATCGTGCCGCTGCAATGGTTCATCGAAAACCCGTTCCAGAACTGGACGCGCCAGAGCGCCGACATCCTGGGCACGGTGATGCTGTGGGTCGACTACACCCTGCCGCTCGAACCCCTGCGCGCCGAGGCGCAGCGCCTGTGCGACGCCTCACCCGACTGGGACCGGCGCGTGTGCAAGGTGCAGGTGACCGACGCCAACGAGCGTGGCATGCAGCTGCGTGTGCTGGTGAGCTCGGCGTCGTCGGGCCAGAACTTCGACTTGCGTTGCGAGCTGCGCGAGGCGCTGATCGCCTTCATCGCGCGCCAGCATCCCGAGGCCCTGCCGAGGCTGCGCGCCGAGCTGGAAGGCCCGCGTGCGAGTGTCAGCGCGCCCGCGTGACCCGCACCGTGTTCAAGCCATCGGAGAGGCTGAACTCGTAGCTGCCGCCCGCTGGCAGTGAACCGAGCGGCAGCGCGGCGCTGCCGCCTTGGAGGTCTTGCGCGAGCGTCGAGCGCTGCGCGCCCAGGTGGGTGACGGTCAGGTAGGGGTACCTGGCGTGGTCCCAGCTCAGGCGCAGCACGCCAGCCTGCTCGCTCACCTGCAGCTGCATGCCCGCACTGGCCGCACGCTCGGTCTGCGTGGTGGCCGATGCAGCGGTCGCACGCCGGGCCTCGCTTTGCGTCAGCGTCTGGCCGTCCTTGACGACCGACATGCTGAAGATCGAGCCCGGGTGCGGGATGGTGAAGCCGAAGTGCTGCGCCGAGGCCACGTGATCGAGCTCGCGGGTCGCGAACGGGTACTCGACCACGCCCTGCGCGGTGACGATGCGCAAGGTGTAGGGCCCGCGCTGCGGCAGGCGGGGCTCGCCGAACAGCGATTTGGCCGGCATGAACTCGGCCTTGCCCGCCGCGATCTGGCCGCTGACCAGCAGCAGCTCTTGCGGCCCGCTCGCCACCGACACCGCCCCCGAGGCCGAGGCCACCTGCACCGAGCGGTCGGCCGGCGTGAGGTAGACCTGGATCTTGCGGTAGTTGTAGTCGGAGAAGGTGTCTCCGTCGCAGTAGCTCATCATGTCGTGGATGTTCGTTCTTCGGGGGTCGACAAAGGTCGAGGTCTCGAAGTTGTAGCCCCAAATGTAGCGACCGGTGGCCCCCAGTTGCGCGTTGGCATAGGGGTAGTCGGGGTCGGGGTTGGCGGGGCCGCCGCAAGGTGCGTGCGGCAGGCTGAAGTTGTGCCCCAGCTCGTGCGCGAGCGTTTCGCGAACGGCCGTCGGGTTGCTCGGCAGGTCGAAGCCGACTGCGGCGTTGCCAGGCCGGTAACCCAGGCCCGACAGCCCGTAGGTGCGCTTGGGCATGAAGCCGTAGTAGTACGACTCGTCGGAGGCCTGCTCCAGCATGTGCAGGTTCGACAGCTCCGACAACACCTTGCCGAACGCGGTGTCCCACTCGTCCTCGGTCGTGGGCAGCGCCGTGACGCCCCGCGGCACATAGGGTGCGTGCACCTGCAGCGTGACGCTGGCCAGTGGCGCGCGGGCCTGGAGGTAGCTGGCGGGCCCGCTGACCACCTGCCCGGCGGTGCCCGCGATCTGGATCGGCACCGCTACCAGCCGCATCGCGACACCGCCGCCCACCCGTGGGTTGACGGTGGTGGGCGGCTGGCCATTGGCCAGGCTGGCCGTGAGACGCAGGCCCGTGCGCACCAGATTGGCCGGCACCACGGCGCTGTAGGCATTGGTGCTGGTCGGCGCGGCAGGCACGGCCGAGGGCAGGCTGCCCGTGGGTGCCGTGAGTGCGAGCTGCTGAACCAGCTGCCCGGTGGAGGTTTCCACCCGCAGCACACCGGCGGGCTTGGCTTCCTGCGCATTGGTGGTGATGGCATTCACTCGCACCAGCACCGCCTTGTTGGCCACGAGCACGAGGGCGCTGTCGCCGCTCGGGAACACCAGGGACTGCGCGAGCTCGACGCCCGCGATGCGGGCGGCTGAAACCGGTGCGGGTGCGGGTGCGGGTGCGGGTGCAGGTGCAGGTGCCGGTGCCGGTGCCGGTGCCGGTGCAGGTGCAGGTGCAGGTGCAGGTGCCGGTGCAGGTGCCGGTGCAGGTGCCGGTGCAGGTGCCGGTGCGGAAGCAGGCGGCCGGCTGATCGGGGTGCTGGTGTCTTGTGCGTCGTTGCCACCACAAGCCGTCAACGCCACCAATGCGCTCAGCGCAGCCAGCGTGTGCAGGCGATGCGCGCAGCCGGCTGATTGCAGTGTGGGGGGGTGCAGGACGCTGGTCATGTTTTTCGCCGGGTTCTCGGGGTGGCCAGCGTGCATGTTGGGGCAAGCCCGCCCCGGGCACGCTACAGACTGTAAGAACCCGGCGCAGACAAGCCGCGCCGACACAGCGTCGCGCCGTCTTCCTACAGCGCCACGCAGAGCCTTTGTTTACAAACAGGGGAAGCCATAAACACACGGGCCCACCCGGTGAACCCCCGCCCCCTCTGCATGACCTCTCGACCCAAAACCTCGTCCTTTCGCGTATTGACCGTGAACACGCACAAAGGCTTCTCCTTCTTCAACCGCAAATTCATCCTGCATGAACTGCGCGAAGCCGTGCGGGGCGTGGGCGCTGACATCGTGTTCCTGCAAGAGGTGCTCGGCACCCACGCCCTGCACCCCGCACGCCATGCCAATTGGCCGGAAGCGCCGCACTACGAGTTCCTGGCCGACAGCATCTGGAGCGACTTCGCCTACGGCCGCAACGCCGTCTACCCGAGCGGACACCATGGCAACGCGGTGTTGTCCAAGTTCCCGATCGAGCGCTACGAGAACCATGACGTGTCGATCAGCGGGCCCGAGAAGCGTGGCCTGTTGCACTGCGTGTTGCAAATTCCCGGTCGCACGCAGCGGCTGCACGCCATCTGCGTGCACCTGGGGCTGCAAGAGTCGCATCGCCGCAAGCAGCTGGAGCTGCTGCTCAAGATCGTCGAGCGCGACGTGCCGGCCGAGGCGCCGCTGCTGATCGCCGGTGACTTCAACGACTGGCGCGTGCGTGCGCACAGCGTGCTCAAGCGCTGCGCCGGGCTGCGCGAGGTGTTCGTGCATGCCAACGGGCGCGCGGCCAAGACCTTCCCAGCGCGCTTTCCGATGCTGCAGCTCGACCGCATCTATGTGCGCAATGCCGGCGTGCACAAGCCGGTGGTGCTGCCGCGCCGGCCGTGGTCGCACCTGTCTGACCACGCGCCGCTGGCGGCGGAGATCACGCTGTGAGCGCGAAGTCACGCTGGGCCAGCGGCAATCGCGTGCGCTTGCTGGAAAACGGCGAGGAGTTCTTCCCCGCCGTGTTCGAGGCGGTGGCCGCGGCCGAGCGCGAGGTGCTGATCGAGACCTTCATCCTGTTCGAAGACAAGGTCGGCCTGGCACTGCACGAAGCGGTGCTGCAGGCGGCCCGGCGAGGCGTGCAGATCGACATCACCGTCGACGGCTTCGGCTCGCCCAACCTGTCAAGCGACTTTGTGGGTGCGCTCACCTCAGCGGGTGTGCGCTTCCATGTGTTCGACCCGCAGCCCCCGCTGCTGGGTGTGCGCCTCAACGTGTTCCGCCGCATGCACCGCAAGATCGTGGTCGTCGATGGTGTGCGGGCCTTCGTCGGGGGCATCAACTACTCGGCCGATCACCTGGCCGACTTCGGCCCGCAGGCCAAGCAGGATTACTCGGTCGAAGTCTGCGGCCCGATCGTCGACGAGATCCACCGCTTTGCGCTGGAGGCGGTCGCGCCACAGGCAGCAACCCCAGCGCGCCGCTGGTTTCGCCGCCGCCCGCCCGAGCAGGCCACCACGGCCCACGCGCCCCACTCGGGCGAGGCCGATGCGGTGTTCGTGACCCGCGACAACCACGAGCACCGCAACGACATCGAGCGCCAGTACCGTGTTGCCCTGCGTTCGGCGCGGAGTGAGGTGATCATCGCCAACGCCTACTTCTTCCCGGGCTACCTCTTTCTGAAAGACCTTCGCCGCGCCGCACGCCGCGGGGTGAAGGTGCGCCTGATCCTGCAGGGCCAGCCCGACATGCCGGTGGTGAAGTTGGCGGCGCGCATGCTGTACGCCCACCTGCAGCGCGCCGGTGTGCAGATCTACGAATACTGCGCACGGCCGCTGCACGGCAAGGTGGCGCTGGCCGATGACGAATGGTCGACGGTGGGGTCGAGCAACCTCGACCCGCTGAGCCTGTCGCTCAACCTCGAAGCCAATCTCATCATCCACGACCGCGCCTTCAACCAGCACCTGCGCGAGCGGCTGGAAGACCTGATCGAAACCAGTTGCAAGGAAGTGCCCGCCCCGAGCGGCCGCAACCGCGCCTGGGGCCAGATGGTGCTGAGCTATCTGGTGTTCCACTTCCTGCGCCGCTTTCCCGCCTGGGCGGGTTGGCTGCCGGCGCACCAGCCGGCGCTCAAGCGCCTGGGCAGCGACGAGGTCAAGGCCGCGTCGACGCAGCAGGCGGGCGCGCAGCCGATCAGCGAACCCGGTGCGAGGCCGTTGTCATGAGCGCGAGCATCGTGCCGACGAGCACGGGCTGGCGGCGCTGGTGGCCCACGCTGCGGCGCGTCGGCACAGTCGCGTTCTTCGTGATCGTGGCCGCATTGTTGTGGTCGCAGGCGCGCCAGATCGAGTGGGCCGCTGTCGGTGCCGCCATGCGCGCCTACCCCGTCACGACGCTGCTGGCCGCCGCGGCACTCGCCGCGTTGAGCCACGCGCTCTACAGCGGCATTGACCTGTTCGGGCGCCATTGGACGCGGCACCGCCTGCCATTGCGGCAGGTGATGCCCCTCACCTTCGTCTGTTATGCCTTCAACCTCAACCTGGGCTCGCTGGTGGGCGGGCTGGCCATGCGCTACCGGCTCTATTCGCGCCTCGGGCTCCCCCTCGACACGATCACCCGCGTGGTGGGCATGAGCCTCGCAACCAACTGGCTGGGCTACCTGGCGCTGGCCGGTGCCGTGTTCGCCACGCGGACGATCACGCCGCCCGAGGGATGGAAGATCGGCGCCGTCGCGCTGCAAGGGCTCGGCGTGGCCCTGCTGGCGACGGCAGCGGCCTATGTGCTGGCCTGCGCGTTTTCGCCGGGGCGCAGCCTGTCGTTGCGCGGCCACGAGTTCACGCTGCCCAGCGGTCGCATCGCGATCCTGCAACTGGTGATGTCGGCCGCCAACTGGGCCACCATCGGTGGCGTGGTCTACGTGTTGCTGCAGGGCCGTGTCGACTACCCGCTGGTGCTGGGCACCTTGCTGGTGGCCGCGGTGGCGGGCGTGCTGACGCACATCCCGGCCGGGCTCGGCGTGCTCGAGGCGGTCTTCATCGCGCTGCTCGGCGCGCAGGTGCCGCGGCCCGAATTGCTCGGCGCCCTGCTCACTTACCGAGCGCTGTACTACCTGCTGCCGCTGCTGCTCGCCACCGTGATGTACCTGCTGATGGAAGCGCGCCAGCGCGCATCGCCACCCGCGCGGTTACAATCGCGCCACCAACGCAGGCACCAGTCACTGCGCTGACGTCAGTTCTGACCCGAGCCGTGCT
>NZ_JADMJX010000070.1 GCF_018780185.1 Rhizobacter sp. | reverse complement strand
CGCAGGCGCATCACGCTGTCGGCCAGCAGGCCGATGGCCAGCACGTGGTCGAGGTGTGAGTGACTGATGAGGATGTGATCGATCTGCGCCAGCGCTTCGAGCGGCAGATCGCCCACCCCCGTCCCCGCGTCGACCAGCACATCGTGGTCGACCAAAAAAGAGGTGGTTCGGCTGCCTTCGGCGATGGCGCCGGAGCAGCCGAGAACGCGAATTTTCATGGGTCGGAGAAGGGGCTGGGCCGCAGTGGGGCGCGCGCGAGGCGCTGCAATGCAATGCTGAGGTCACCCGCGCGACACTGCAAGGTGCCAATGTCGCATTTCGCGGTGAAACCGCCGCAGCGCGACCACTCGCAAGCCTGCGGCGTGAAAAGCGTCACGCCGCCCGCAGCGCACTCAAACCTGGATGAACTGCATCTGCGTGCCAGCGAGTTCGATCACGTCGCCGTTCTTCAGATGCAAAGTGTCCCCCACCAGTGGGTTGCCGTTGATGGTGGGGCGGCTGGCACCTTCCACGTGGGCAAACACATAACCGCCGGGGCGCTTGGTGATGGAGGCCACCTGCACGCCGGGCTTGCCCACCGTGGTGACCACCTTGGTGAGGGCTACTTCACGGCCAGCCGCAGCGCCGTTGAGTACCTTGATGGTGCCCGGCACGACGCTCTGGCCAAGGCCGCCAAACCCAGAAGTTGGGCCACCCTGGGCCGAGGTGTGGGCAAAACCATGGCTGTAGCTGGCAGGCGCCGGGGCACCCTGCTTCATGATCATGGTCTTCTCGTAGTCGGTGCCGTCGTCCACGAGGTACTTGATCTTGTACTTGCCAATCTCGACCGTGTCGTTGTGGGTCAGCAGCTGCTTCTTGACGGCCTTGCCATTGATGTAGGTGCCGTTGGTGCTGTTGAGGTCTTCGATGAAGACGTCGGTGCCCACCATCTGCAGCACGGCGTGCTCGCCGCTGACTGCGAGGTTGTCGATCACGATGTCGTTGTAGGGCCTGCGGCCGAGGGTCGTCTTGTCCTTGGTGATCTGCACTTCCTTGATCACCACACCGTCGAGCGATACGACCAGCTTGCCCATGCTTGACCTCAGTCTCTTATCTATCTGTTTCTTGGCCCACTTGGCGGCCGAAATTGGCAGTGTCGCGCCCTAGCGCCTGAACGGCCACCACGAACGGGGCGGGCTGTTTTGCCCCCGCACCCGCACCAACACCACCGCGATATTATCCTTTCCACCCGCGTCATTGGCCGCGTCAATCAGCCCGGCGCCCGCCTCTTCCAGCGAGTCGTGCGCCTGCAACACTTGCGCAATGCCGTCGTCGTCCAGCATGTCTGACAAGCCGTCGGAGCACAACAGGTAGATGTCCCCCGGCATGATGTCGTGCAGGTGGGTCTCGAGCAGCACGGTGTCTTCAACGCCCACGGCGCGAGTCACCAGGTTCTTGTTGGTCGAGAACGCGGCTTGTTCGGGCGTGATGAGGCCGGAATCGATCTGCTCTTGCAACAGCGAGTGGTCATGGGTGATCTGCACCAGGCGACCACCCCGGAAGCGGTAACCACGTGAATCGCCCACGTGCCCCATCAGCAGGCGACCATCGCGGAAAGCGCCCACGACCAGCGTGGTGCCCATGCCGGCGTACTGCGGGTTGGAATTGGCAGCGTTGAAGATGGCGCGGTTGGCGTTGTCGACGCAGATGTCCATCGCGCGGCGCACATCGGTGTCGGACGCATTGCCCGAGGCCTCTTGCAGCCAGCGCCCGAGCTCGGTCTTGATGAACGAGGTGGCCATGCCGCTCGCCACTTCACCGGCGTTGTAGCCACCCATGCCGTCGGCCAGCACCACGAGCCCGGCGGCCTCTTGAACAGCGATCGAATCTTCGTTGTTGTTGCGGGCGCGACCGGTGTCCGTGGCACTGAAGAACTCTAGCGACATGGCGGTGGCGAGCGCGGGGAGATTCATCGAGCTTTCAAACCCATCAGAGACTGGAATTGTGCCCTGTATCGGCACGGTCCATTTTCACGGTGGCGGCGAATCCGCTGGAATCGGGGGGGGCCGCGCTCGCATCCACCGGCTTCGGCTGCACCCCCGCAGCCTGCAGGCGGGCGGCCACCGCGCGCAGGTCGGCCGCCAGTTGCTGGCCACTGGGGTAGCGGGCTTCGGGCCGCTTTTCGAGTGCCAGCGCCACCACGCGCGCCAGGCCTTCGGGCAGATCGGGGCGCAGGCTGCGCACATCAGGCGCCGGATCGTTGGCGATCTGGTGCATGAGTGTGGCCATCGAGTCCGAGCGGTGCGGCAGCCGGCCAGTGAGCAGCTGGAACAACAGCACCCCCAGCGAGTAGAGGTCGCTGCGGCCATCCACCCGACGGCCCGCCATCTGCTCGGGCGACATGTACGACGGAGTGCCTAACACCATGCCTGTGCGGGTACGGGCCGAGTCGGCCACGCGGGCGATGCCGAAGTCGGTGACTTTGACCGCATCGCCCGACAGATCGACCATCACGTTGGCCGGTTTGATGTCACGGTGCACCACACCCTGGCTGTGCGCGTAGGCCAGGGCGTCGGCAATGCGGGCGACCACGTTGAGCACCGTGGCCACCGGCAGCAGCTTGGGTGCCTGGGTGTAGACCTCCAGGTCGTCGCCCTTAAGGTATTCCATGGCGATGTAGGCGAGCTCCTGGTCTTCGCCGGCATCGAAGATGGTGACGATGTCGGGGTGCTGCAATCGCCCGGCGGTTTCGGCTTCGCGGAAGAAGCGCTCGCGTGCCTCGACCAGCTCGTCGCCCGCAAACTCGCGGCTCAGCGCCATGGTCTTGATGGCCACCTGGCGGCCGATCTTGGGGTCGCGCCCGAGGTACACCGCCCCCATGGCGCCACGGCCCAGCTCGCGCTCGATGCGGTAGCGCCCGAGGGTGGAACGATCCGGCACGCCAGCACTGGCAGGGCGCTGCGGTTGTGCGGCGGCGGGCGCGGGGGCCGTGCGCTGCACGGCCGGCAGCCGGGGCAGTCGCTGGCCCAGCGCCCAGCCGATGTGACCGAAGACCAAGGCCAGCACGACGTGGAACACCCAGCCCATCGGCACCGACAACTGCCACCACAACAAGGCGCCCACGGCGATCACGCTGCTGGCCAGGATCACCGAGACGGCAATCGCCGCCTCGCGGCGCAAGCGGGGCAGCAGCCAACCCAGTTCGCCGAGCACCAGCAGCAGGGCCAGTGCGCTCAGCGCCCAGCCGGTTCCCGTCGTTCGGAAGAGGTGCTCCGTGATGCCCAAAACCCGTTGCCTCACCTTGCCGCTTGGAGCCGGCACGGTATCACAGGCACGCCGGAAATCAGGCGGTCTTGCTGCGCCGCATCTTGATCACCACGCCGATCACCCAGACCAGCGCTGCACCGGCCGCGCCAGCGGTGTAACGCAGCCAGTCATGGCTCGGCACATGGGGCGCCACCGCCGGGTCGGTGATGGCCATGGTGCCGGCGATCCAGCCCAGCAGCATGCCGCCCAGCGTGATGATCAGCGGGAAGCGGTCCATCAGCTTGATGACGAGCTGGCTGCCCCACACGATGATCGGGATGCTGACCAGGAGGCCGAAGATCACCAACGGCATCTGGTGGTCGCCGCCCGCAGCCTGGGCCGCGCCGGCAATCGCGATGACGTTGTCCAGGCTCATCACGAAGTCGGCCACGATCACGGTCTTGACGGCAGCCCACAGCTTGTCGCTGGCCTGGATGTTGGCGTGGCCTTCCTCCTCTTCGGGCGCCAGCAGCTTGACGCCGATCCACAGCAGCAGCGCCGCACCCACGAGCTTGAGGTACGGGATGGCGAGCAGCGTGAGCGCGAAGAAGATCAGCACCACCCGCAGCACGATGGCACCCGCCGTGCCCCACAGGATGCCCTTGGTGCGCTGCTTGGGCGGCAGCTGGCGGCAAGCCAGCGCAATCACCACCGCGTTGTCGCCACCCAGCAGGATGTCGATCATGATGATCTGGCCGACGGCGATCCAGAACTCGGGCGTCATGAACTGTTCCATCTGCGGGTCTTTCTCGTTTTGGCGGTCAAAAGTGTAGGAGCCGGCTCAAGGCTTCGGGGTGCGTGGAACTACGTGGCCCACCAGCGAAAAGGCCGCGCGTGCAGCGCGGCCTTGTGGGCATCAACCAAGCCGCAGGGTCAGATCAGGCCCTTGAGCAGACGGCCCATCTCCGAGGGGTTGCGCGTCACGGTGAAACCGCACTCTTCCATGATGGCGAGCTTGGCGTCGGCGGTGTCGGCACCGCCCGAGATCAGCGCGCCGGCGTGGCCCATGCGCTTGCCCGGAGGCGCGGTCACGCCCGCGATGAAGCCGACGATGGGCTTCTTCATGTTCTTCTGGCACCAGCGGGCCGCTTCGGCTTCGTCGGGGCCGCCGATCTCACCGATCATGATGACCGCGTCGGTGTTCGGGTCGTCGTTGAAGAGCTTCATCACGTCGATGTGCTTCAAGCCATTGATCGGGTCGCCGCCGATGCCGACCGCGCTCGACTGGCCGATGCCCAGCTCGGTGAGCTGTGCCACTGCTTCATAGGTCAGCGTGCCCGAGCGGCTGACCACGCCGATGCGGCCGGCGCGGTGGATGTGGCCCGGCATGATGCCGATCTTGATTTCGTCGGGGGTGATGAGCCCCGGGCAGTTGGGGCCCAGCAGCAGCGTCTTCTTGCCGCCCTTGGCTTCTTTCTGCTTCATCTTGTTGCGCACTTCCAGCATGTCCTTGACGGGGATGCCTTCGGTGATGCAGATGGCGAGATCGAGGTCGGCCTCGACGGCCTCCCAGATCGCCGCGGCGGCGCCCGCCGGCGGCACGTAGATCACGCTGACGGTGGCGCCGGTGTTCTTGGCCGCGTCCTTGACGCTCGCGTAAATGGGGATGCCTTCGAAGTCTTCGCCGGCCTTCTTGGGGTTCACGCCCGCGACGAAGCAGTTCTTGCCGTTCGCGTAGTCACGGCACATGCGGGTGTGGAACTGGCCCGTCTTGCCGGTGATGCCTTGGGTGATGACCTTGGTGTCTTTGTTGATCAGGATGCTCATGGTGTGTTCCTTGTGGGCTGCTCGGCTTACTTGAGGGCAGCCATCACTTTTTGGGCCGCTTCGGCCATCGAATCGGCGCTGATGATGGGCAGGCCCGATTCCTTCAGCATCTTCTTGCCGAGCTCCTCGTTCGTGCCCTTCATGCGCACGACCAGCGGCACGGAGAGATTGACGGCCTTGCACGCGGCGATCACGCCTTCGGCAATGGTGTCGCAGCGCATGATGCCGCCGAAGATGTTGACGAGAATCGCCTTGACCTTGGGGCTCTTGAGCATGATCTTGAAGGCTTCGGTCACCTTCTCGGCGGTAGCGCCGCCACCCACGTCCAGGAAGTTCGCCGGCTCGCCGCCGAAGAGCTTGATGGTGTCCATGGTCGCCATCGCCAGACCGGCGCCGTTGACCAGGCAGCCGATGTTGCCGTCGAGCTGGATGTAGGCCAGGTCGAACTTGCTGGCCTCGATCTCGGCCGGGTCTTCTTCGTCGAGATCGCGGTAGGCCACGATCTCGGGGTGGCGGAAGAGGGCGTTGCTGTCGAAGTTGAACTTCGCGTCGAGCGCCTTGATGTTGCCGTTGCCTTCGAGAATCAGCGGGTTGATCTCGGCCAGCGACGAATCGGTGTCCATGTAGACCTGGTACAGCTTCTTGAACACGTCGATCGCCTGGGCTTGCGAGGCAGCCGGCACGCCAATGCCGTTGGCCAGCTCCTTGCCTTGTGCGTCGGTCATGCCGGTCAGCGGGTCGATGAAGACCTTGATGATCTTCTCAGGCGTGTTGTGGGCCACCTCTTCGATGTCCATGCCGCCTTCGCTGCTGGCCATCATCGCGACCTTCTGCGTCGCACGGTCGGTGACCGCGGCCACGTAATACTCTTTCTTGATGTCGGCGCCTTCTTCGATCAGCAGGCGGCGCACCTTCTGGCCCTCGGGGCCGGTCTGGTGGGTCTTCAGCTGCATGCCGAGGATCTCGCCCGACAGCTTTTTCACTTCGTCCAGCGAGCGGGCCAGCTTCACGCCACCGCCCTTGCCGCGGCCACCCGCGTGGATCTGCGCCTTCACCACCCACACCGGGCCGCCCAGCTTCTGCGCGGCTTCGGTCGCCTCTTGCACGCTGAACGCGGGGTAACCACGCGGAACCGGCACACCGGCTTGGCGCAAGATTTCCTTGCCTTGGTATTCATGAATTTTCATCGCGGACTCTCTTCACTCAGGTTCGGGGAACGGTTGACGGCGGGTGGGATTCGGGGGCGACGGCCGGCTTGTACCAGCGTGGGTAGTAGCTGCGCACCACGTTGCCATCGGTGCGCAAGGCATGGCAACGGTCGAGCTGAAAAGGTTGTTTGGCGTTGGCGCCATCGCCACGGGTGTTGATCACGTCGCCGGCAAACGCCTGCACCACCGCGGTGGGCAGCACCTGCGCCAACTCGGTGATGTGCGTGCAGCCGGTCACGCCGCCCAGGCGTTCGAGCACGGCGAAGCGAAAACCCTTCAGCAGGTTCAGGCCGACCAGGCGGCCATACACGTCACCCAGCTGGTCGCACTCGCCGGGGTAGGGCATGGCACGGGTTTCGGAGCCGGCTTCGAGCACGTTGAACCGCTCGTCGATGACCAGGCGCAACAGCATGTCATGGATGGGCTCGCCGGCACGGCGCACACCGTTGGCGAGGTCGGCGTCACGCGTCTTGACGTCGGTGATGACCGCATCGACTTCCCACAGCCCTGCGCCGCGTGCATAGATCTGCACATCGATGCGACGGGTGTGCTTGAGCTGGCGCTCGGGCGCGGCGGGGGGCAGGGCCATCGAAGCAGGTGGTGGGTGTGGGGATTGACGCGGCCGGAAGGCGTGGCGCCCTCATGGCAAACCCCAGAAATGTAGCATTCTGCACCGCAGCAATTTGGGACGGGTGTGCGGCTGGCGACCCGGGCTCAGTCGTCCTCCACCCCTCGCGCCACCTGGCGGATCACCTCGCTGGAGAAGCCGCGCCCGGCCAGAAACCGCATCTGGCGGGCCCGCTGGGCGGCGTCGGCCGCGGGCTGGCCGAACTTGCGCGACCACACCTCGCGGGCACGGGCCAACTCGCTGTCTTTGAGCTGCTGGGCCGTGTCGGCCGTCAGTGCCACCCCATGCTGGGCCAGCTCCTGGCGGATGCGCAGGTTGCCGTAGCGCGAGGCGCGGGCATGCACCCGGCTTTCGACAAAACGCTCTTCACAGAGGTAGCGGTTGGCCTGCAGCCAGTCGAGCACCGCCTCGACCTGCTCGATGGCGGAGCCCGCTTCGGCCTCGTCTTTCTGCGCATGGGCCAGCAGCTTGCGCCGCAACTCGCTGCGGCTGTGCTCGCGCTGGGCCAGGATCTGCAGGCCCCGCCCCTTGAGCGACAGCCGCGGTCTCATACCTCCTGAGCGGCCGCCGGCTCCTTGGCGGCGCGTGGCTTCTTGGCCGGCGTCGCGGCTTCAGCCTCACCAAGCGGCAGCAGTGGGATGCCGACCGCATCACGCACCTTGTTTTCGATCTCGACCGACAAGGCCGGGTTCTCTTTCAGGAACTCGCGGGCGTTGTCCTTGCCCTGGCCGATCTTTTCGCCGTTGTAGGCGTACCAGGAGCCCGACTTCTCCAGCACCTTGGCCTCGACGCCCATGTCGATGATCTCGCCCTCGCGGCTGATGCCCTGGCCGTAAAGGATGTCGAACTCGGCGGTCTTGAACGGCGGCGAGACCTTGTTCTTGACCACCTTGACCTTGGTTTCGTTGCCGATGACCTCTTCGCCCTTCTTGATGGAGCCGATGCGGCGGATGTCGAGCCGCACCGAGGCGTAGAACTTGAGCGCATTGCCGCCGGTGGTGGTTTCGGGCGAGCCGAACATCACGCCGATCTTCATGCGGATCTGGTTGATGAAGATGACCATGGTG
>NZ_JADMJX010000096.1 GCF_018780185.1 Rhizobacter sp. | reverse complement strand
GCCTACTGGCGCGGCGACCACCGCAACGAGATGCTGCAACGCATCTACGGCACGGCCTGGGCCACGAAGGAAGATCTGACCCAGTACCTGCACATGCTCGAAGAGGCCGAGAAGCGCGACCACCGCAAGCTGGGGCGCGAACTCGATCTTTTCCACATCGACGAGCATTCACCAGGCACGGTGTTCTGGCACCCCAAGGGTTGGTCGGTGTGGCAGGAGGTGGAGCAGTACATGCGCCGTGTGTACCGCGACAACGGCTACAAGGAAGTGAAAGGCCCGCAGATCCTCGACCAGTCGCTCTGGGAGAAGACCGGCCACTGGGGCAAGTACCGCGACAACATGTTCACGACCGAATCGGAGAAGCGCGACTACGCGCTCAAGCCGATGAACTGCCCCGGGCACATCCTGATCTTCAAGCAAGGCATCAAGAGCTACCGCGAGCTGCCGCTGCGCTTTGGCGAATTTGGCCAGTGCCACCGCAACGAGCCCACGGGCGGGCTGCACGGCATCATGCGCGTGCGTGGTTTCACGCAGGATGACGGCCACATCTTCTGCACCGAAGACCAGATCCTGCAGGAGTGCGCGGATTTCACGGCGCTGCTGCAGAGGGTCTACAAGGATTTCGGCTTCACCGACATCATCTACAAGGTCGCCACGCGACCGGAGGCTCGCATCGGCAGCGATGAGGCCTGGGACAAGGCTGAGAACGCGCTGATGGAAAGCCTGCGTCGCTCCGGCTGCCAGTTCGAGATCGCGGCCGGCGAAGGTGCCTTCTACGGGCCCAAGGTCGAATACACCCTGAAAGACGCACTCGGCCGCCAATGGCAATGCGGCACGATCCAGGTCGACCCCAACATGCCCGAGCGCCTGGGTGCCGAGTACGTGGACGAAACCGGCGAGCGCCGCACACCACTCATGCTGCACCGCGCCATCGTCGGCAGCCTGGAGCGTTTCATCGGCATCCTGATCGAGCAGCATGCCGGTGCGCTGCCGGCTTGGCTGGCCCCGGTGCAGGCAGTGGTGATGAATATCACCGACGATCAGGCCGCTTACGCCCAGGAAGTAGCGAAAACGCTTCAAAAACAAGGGCTTAGAGTTGAATGTGATTTGCGCAACGAGAAAATTACTCGTAAAATCCGCGAGCATTCCATGCAAAAGGTTCCGTTCCTCTTGGTCGTTGGCGACAAGGAGAAGGCAAACGGGGCCGTTGCCGTGCGCGCTCGTGGCAACCAAGACCTCGGAGTGATGCCCCTCGCAGACTTCCAATCGAAGATCGCGAATGACATTGCCAATCGGGTCTGACAGCTGGGCACGCGATTGATTTTTTTTGGATTCTTATGCCTTGGAGTCCGCTGAAGGATTTGAACTATCGCTACTTTTGCTGACCGCCGTACTCCCAATGTGGAGCGCAAGCACCGCCTCAACCGCGAGATCATGGCGCCGGAAGTCCGGCTCAATGGCGTAGAGAACGAACCGCTGGGTATCGTCTCCACGCAAGAAGCCTTGCGCATGGCGGGTGAACTGGACGTCGACTTGGTCGAGATCGCAGCCCAGGCTGACCCGCCTGTGTGCCGCCTGATGGACTACGGCAAGTTCAAGTACCAGGAGCAAAAGCGCGCTGCGGAAGCGAAGTCGAAGCAGAAGGTCATCGAAATCAAGGAAGTCAAATTCCGCCCGGGCACGGACGAAGGCGACTACCAGATCAAGATGCGCAACCTGCGCCGGTTCATTGAAGAAGACGGTGACAAGGGCAAGGTCACGCTGCGCTACCGCGGCCGCGAGATCACCCACCAGGACATCGGCATGCGCCTGCTGGAGCGCATTCGCGACGATCTGGCAGATTGCGCGGTGGTCGAGAACATGCCGAAGTTGGAAGGGCGCCAGATGATCATGGTGCTGGGCCCGAAGAAGCGATAGATCGATTTGAGAGTTCGACGCCCTGGTTTGGTCGCCAGGGGGTCGCAAGAAGCCTCTGCAGGCTCACAAGACCGCAAGTTGTTTTGCGGGCGCCTGCAGGAGCAATTTAAAAGGAGCAGTTCATGCCCAAAATGAAGACCAAGAGCAGCGCCAAAAAGCGCTTTCGCGTGCGTCCTGGTGGCACCGTCAAACGCGGTCAAGCGTTCAAGCGCCACATCCTGACGAAGAAGTCGACGAAGACCAAGCGCCACCTGCGTGGTGCGACCTCCGTTCACAAGACAGACATGGGCGGCATCACCAAGATGTTGCCTTTCGCCGGTCTCTGACCAGCTGTCTCAGTACTACTTCTAGAAGGGAAAAGACATGCCTCGCGTTAAACGTGGTGTAACCGCACGTGCTCGTCACAAGAAAGTTCTCGCACTCGCCAAGGGTTACCGTGGCCGCCGCAAGAACGTATTCCGCATCGCCAAACAAGCGGTCATGCGCGCTGGGCAATATGCCTATCGCGATCGCCGCACGAAGAAGCGTGTGTTCCGTCAGCTCTGGATTGCCCGTATCAACGCGGCGAGCCGGGGTCTGGGTGTCACCTACAGCAAGTTCATGGCTGGCTTGAAGAAGGCCAACATCGACATCGACCGCAAGGTTCTTGCCGACATGGCCGTGAATGATCCTGCCGCTTTTGGCAGCATCGTCGAGAAGGTGAAGGCCCAGCTCGCTTGAATGCCGTGAACCGCGCCGGGTGTTATTCAACCCGGCGTCACAGCAAGTCCTCGGTTGGTTTTGGCTGACCGGGGCAAGCTCTCAAAGGCCGACTTCGTGTGCGGCCTTTTTTGTTGTTGTGAGAACAGACCACTGAACCGATGAACGACCTCGATCAACTGGTGCAAGCCGCGCAAGCCGACTTCGCGCTGGCCGAAGCACCCGCCGATCTTGAAAACGCCAAGGCGCGCTACCTGGGCAAGGCTGGTCGTCTGACCGAGCTGCTCAAGGGCTTGGCGACCCTCACGCCCGAAGAGAAGAAGACCCGGGGTGCTGACATCAACGGCGCCAAGCAGCGGGTGGAGGCCGCGCTGAACACCCGCCGCCAGGCCCTGGCCGATGCCGAGCTTGCTTCGCAGCTCAAGGCCGAATCGCTCGATGTCACGCTGCCGGGCCGCAAGCGCGGTGTCGGCAGCATGCACCCGATCACGCGGACGATGGAGCGCATCGAGGCAATCTTTGGCTCCATGGGTTTCGACGTGGCCGACGGCCCCGAAATCGAAACCGATTGGTACAGCTTCACTGCGCTGAACAACCCCGAGAACCACCCGGCTCGGTCGATGCAAGACACGTTCTACGTCGACATGAAAGACGCTGAAGGCCGTTGGCTCAACTTGCGCCCGCACACCTCGCCGATGCAGGTGCGTTACGCGCGTGCGCACGCCCAGAAATATGCAGGGCAGGCGCACATGCCCGACATCCGCGTGATCGTGCCGGGTCGCACCTACCGAGTCGACAGCGACGCCACGCACTCGCCGATGTTCCACCAGGTCGAAGGCCTGTGGGTGGGTGAGAACGTGAGCTTCAAGGACCTGAAGTCGATGTACCTCGATTTCATCCAGGCCTTCTTCGAGACCACCGATCTCAAGTTGCGCTTTCGACCCAGCTACTTCCCCTTCACCGAACCCAGCGCCGAGATCGACATCATGTTCGAGCGTGGGCCGCTCACCGGGCGCTGGTTGGAGGTCTCGGGGTCGGGCCAGGTGCACCCTCAGGTCATTCGCAACATGGGGCTGGACCCTGAGCGCTACATCGGCTTTGCGTTCGGCTCGGGCATCGACAGGTTGGCCATGCTGCGCTATGGCGTGAATGATTTGCGCCTGTACTTCGAAGGCGACCTGCGCTTTTTGTCTCAGTTCAAATAAAGCAGTTCAAGTAAGGCAGAGACACGAGATGCAATTCCCTGAGTCTTGGTTGCGCGAGTTCTGCAACCCACCCATTTCCACTGCGCAGCTGGCCGACACGCTGACCATGGCCGGCATGGAGGTCGAAGAGCTGCGCCCGGTGGCGCCGCCTTTCAGCCAGGTCGTGGTGGCCGAAGTGCTGGAGGTGACACGCCACCCTGATGCCGACCGCCTGAACGTGTGCCGCGTCAGCGTGGGCGGCACTGCGGCGCTCAACATCGTGTGCGGTGCGCCCAATGTGCGTGTGGGCATCAAGGTGCCCTGCGCTCTGGTCGGCGCGCAGTTGCCACCGGCCGAGGAGGGTGGTGCGCCTTTCCAGATCAAGCTCGGCAAGCTGCGTGGTGTCGAGAGCCAGGGCATGTTGTGCTCGGCGCGCGAGCTCAAGCTGTCTGAAGACCAGAGCGGGTTGCTGATCCTGGCGGACGACGCCCCGGTAGGCGCCTCCATTCGCGACCACCTGCGTCTTGACGACACGCTGTTCACGCTGAAGCTCACGCCCAACCTGGGTCATTGCCTGAGCGTCTACGGCATCGCACGAGAAGTGTCGGCCTTGACGGGCTCGCCGCTGCTGCGTGCCAGCTTCCCGGCTGCACGCACCGTGCATGCCGACAAGCTGCCGGTGAAGGTGCAGGCGCCTGACCTGTGCGGCCGGTTTTCGGGCCGCATCATCCGCAACGTCAATACCAAGGCGGCCACGCCTGCGTGGATGGTCGATCGGCTCGCGCGTTGTGGGCAGCGCTCGGTCACGGCCCTGGTCGACATTTCGAACTATGTGATGTTCGAGTACGGCCGGCCTTCGCACATCTTCGATCTCGACAAGATTCATGGTGGCCTCACCGTGCGCTGGGGGCGTGCCGGCGAGACGCTCAAGCTGCTCAACGGCAACACCATCGAGCTCGACGCCACGGTGGGTGTGATCGCCGATGACCAGGCGGTCGAGTCACTGGCCGGCATCATGGGCGGCGACGCCACCGCGGTGTCGGACGACACGCGCCATGTATACGTCGAGGCCGCATTTTGGTGGCCCGAGTCGGTGGCTGGCCGCGCCCGCCGCTACAGCTTCAGCACCGATGCGAGCCACCGTTTCGAGCGGGGCGTCGACCCGGCCTTGACGGTCGAACACATCGAGCGCATCACGCAATTGATCCTCGACATCTGTGGTGGCGAGCCCTCGGTGATGGACGACCAGCTGGTCAATGTGCCCGAGGCCAAGCCCGTCAGCCTGCGCGTGGCGCGCGCCGCCAAGGTGATCGGCATGCCGGTCACGCAAGCGCAGTGTGTGGGCGTGTTGCAGCGTCTGGGCCTGCCGGTGTCGGAGGCCGCGGGTGTGTTGACCGTCACGCCACCGAGCTGGCGCTTCGATCTGCAAATCGAAGAAGACCTGATCGAAGAAGTGATTCGTGTGCTGGGCTACCACACGCTGCCTGCCACACCGCCACTCGCGCCCATCACGGCGCGGGTGCGCAGTGAAGCGAGCCTCAGCCTGCACACCTTGCGGCACCAGCTCGCCGGCCTGGACTACCAGGAGACGATCAACTTCAGCTTCGTCGAAGAGCGCTGGGAGCGTGAACTGGCCGGCAACGAGCAACCGATCCGCGTGCTCAACCCGATCGCCAGCCCCTTGTCGGTGATGCGCTCCAGCCTCATTGGCAGCCTCGTGTCGGTGCTGCGTTTCAACCTCGCCCGCAAAGCCACGCGTGTGCGCGTGTTCGAGGTGGGCCGCGTGTTCAAACGCGACGCTCAAGTTCACGGCGGTGATTTCTCAGTGACCGGTATCTCGCAGCCGATGCACTTGGCCGGTCTGGCGCATGGCAGCGCCGACGACGTGCAGTGGGCGGCCAAGGAACGCCCGGTTGATTTCTTCGACGTCAAAGGCGACATCGAAGCACTGCTTGCACCTCGCCAGGCGCGTTTCGTCCCGGCCGAACACCCAGCCCTGCACCCCGGGCGATCTGCTCGCATTGAAGTGGACGGGCGTGCCATCGGTTTTGTCGGCGAACTGCACCCGCGCTGGCGCCAAGGCTACGAGCTGCCGGTGGCGCCCATCGTCTTCGAGCTGGAAGCCGATGCCTTGCAGCAGCGCGATGTGCCGGTGTTCCAGCACATTCCCCGCCAGCAGTCGGCGTGGCGGGACATCGCGGTGATCGCGGGCGAGCAGGTCACGCACGAGGCGTTGATCGACACGGTCAAGTCGGCCGAGGCCAGTCTGATCCGCTCGGTGAAGCTGTTCGACGTCTACAAGCCCGCCGTGACCCCTGCCGACATGGCCCCGGGCGAGCGCAGCCTGGCCCTTCGCCTGGAAGTGCTCGACGACACCGCTACCCTGACCGATGAACGCATCGAGGCCGTCAAGGCCGACGTGCTCAAGGCGCTGCAGTCGCGCCTTGGCGTGCGCCTGCGTGGTTGAAAACAAAGCACCCGAATGACCACCACCCCACCCGACAAACCGCCAGAGCGCGTGATGCTGTTGCCGACGCTCGAAACGCCGACGCTGACCAAGGCCGAGTTGGCGGAGTTGCTGTTCGAGCGCCTGGGCCTCAACAAGCGTGAGTCGAAGGACATGGTCGAGGCCTTCTTCGACATCATCCACGGCACCTTGGTGACGGGAGACGACGTCAAGATGTCGGGCTTTGGCAACTTCAACATTCGCCGCAAGGCGCCGAGACCGGGGCGCAACCCCAGGACGGGTGAAGCCATCCCCATCAAGGCGCGCAACGTGGTCACGTTTCATGCGAGCCACAAACTCAAGGGCGTGGTGCAGGGGGATATACCGGCGGGAGATGATTTCGAGTAGCGTCTTCCCTCGAACAAAACCGGAGAGGAAATGACCCTACTTGTGATCATTGCCGTGGTCTTGCTGGCCATCGTGGCCATGGCGTTCTTGATGCGCGGCAAGACGAGAACCGCGGGAGACAGAGACAAGATCTGGCGCCGCCGCCTGCTGTCCAAGAACGAGCAGCCAATGTATTTCAGGCTGCGTGAAACCTTTCCCGAGCACGTGGTGCTGGCCCAAGTGGCGGTCTCGTCGCTGATCAACAGCCGCAGCAAGACCACCCAAAGCACCTTCGATCGCAAGGTCGCCGATTTTCTGCTGTGCACCCCGTCGTTTGATGTGCTGGCGGTCGTCGAGCTGGATGACGCCAACCACAAGGCCGATGCCGAAGCCGATGCGGCCAGCGATGCGATGCTGATGGAAGCCGGGTACCAGGTGCTCCGCTTCGATCGGGTGCCCGAGGCGCGAGAGCTCAAGGCCGCTGTCGGTGCTTTGCCCGTCCCGCGCCCGGTTCAAGCCACTGCGGACTGATCTGCTTGATGCCTGGGGTTTCCCCGGGGTGTGAAATCCGAGGGGTAGTCCGCAATGCGGCTTAACGCCAGGGGCGCGGCCAACTGCCGTGCCGGAAGTCACGCACCGTGACTTGGGAGACGGCGAGAGCGAAATTTGCGCTGTGGTCGGCCCCCGCAGATCGGCGGGAACAAATCGCGAAAGCGCTCCACTGGCGGGAGAGGAGTTCGAGTAAAGTCTAGCTTTCTCTTCCGATCTTATTGATTTACATGGAGAAAGCGCTTCCCGCCATCCCTGCCAAACGCTACTTCACCATTGGAGAAGTGAGCGATTTGTGCGGCGTGAAGCCGTACGTGCTGCGCTATTGGGAACAGGAGTTCACGCAGCTCAAGCCCATGAAACGTCGCGGTAACCGCCGCTATTACCAGCACCATGAGGTGTTGCTGATACGTCGGATCCGCGAACTGCTGTACGAACAGGGTTTCACCATCAGCGGCGCGCGCAACCGGCTGACCGAGCTGGTTCATTCGCGGGCTGATGCTCCCGGGCTCAATGAGAAAGAGCCCGATCCGATCGATTTGGCCGACGCCAACGACATGGTGACGGACGACGCCTCTTCTGCTCAGACGGAAAAGGTTCCCGTGCCCGAGGTGATCACCACCGAGGTCTCGATGATCCAGATGCGCCAGGAGCTCATCTCCATTCGAGGGCTGCTGGTGGTCTGAACCCCTGCTGTTTCAGGCTATACTGCGCGGCTTACGTCGGGGTGTAGCGCAGCCTGGTAGCGCACTTGCATGGGGTGCAAGGGGTCGCG
>NZ_JADMJX010000110.1 GCF_018780185.1 Rhizobacter sp. | reverse complement strand
AGCCGATGGCCGGGCCGTGGGATTCACCGAAGTTGGTGACGCAAAACAGGGTGCCAAGGGTGCTGCCGGACATGGGGGCCTTGAAGAGGGCGTGCGGGAAGCCGCGATTTTACGGGCCTGGCTGGCATGCCTCTTGGGGCAACGAAGGCGATCTCAAGCCCGGCGATTGTTGCGAGATCGGCAAGTGCCTCTTGCTGCGGCGCACCTTTGTCGCAGCGCAGCATCTTCTTAGCATTCGTCGCACGGCCCATGTGGGTTCCGTTACTGACTGGAGAAGTTTGAAATGACGTTCAAGAAGAATCTCGCTCTCACCGCCATCGCCCTCGCCGCCGGCGGCAGTGCCATCGCTCAGACCCCCACCACCAATGTCACGCTGTACGGCGTGGCCGACGCGTACGTGCAGTTTGCCGACAGCGCCAACCGGCTGACCCGCGTCACCTCGGGCGGCCTGGCCGGCTCGCGCATCGGGTTCCGCGGCACAGAAGACCTGGGCGGCGGTCTGCGCGGCCTGTTCACGTTGGAGAGCGGCATCAACCTCGACGACGGCACCAATGGCCAGGGCGCCTTCTGGGGCCGCCAGGCCTTCGTCGGCATCGGCTCCGCCGGCATCGGCCAGGTCACCCTCGGCCGCCAGTACGGCAGCCTCTACGCGCTGACCGGTGACTTCAGCGAGTTCTCCAACGGCAACTACGGCCCGAGCACGGCCGTGATCGGCGGCTTCGGTGGCTACGAGCCGGTGCGCGGCGGCGCCACCTCGGCCACGCTCAATGGCGGCCCGGCCCGTGTGAACAACTCGGTGCGGGTGGAAAGCGCCTCGTTCGGCGGCCTGAAGGTCGGCGCCTTGTGGGGCATGGGTGAAGTGACCGGCGGCACCACGCGCAACCGCGTGGCCGACGTCTGGGCGCGCTACACCGCGGGCCCGTTCGACGCCATGCTGTCGGTGGTCGACGACAAGGCCGAAGCCGCCAGCCTGCAGGTGCGCAGCATCTCGGGCGCCGCCGCCTACAGCTTCGGCCCGGCACGTGTGACGGCCGGCGTGGTCTCGGTCGACGACAAGCGTGCCACCGATGCCGACGGCCAGGGCTACTGGATCGGCGCCGACTACCGCTCGGGCGCGCATCTGATCAAGGCTCAATACGTGCAGAACAAGGCCGAGAACGTGGCCGAGGGCAAGACCCAGGCGCTGGGCGCCGGCTACCAGTACGACCTGTCGAAGCGCACCGCGCTCTACTCGTCGCTGACACGCTTCAAGAACGAAGGCACCGGCTACGCCAACCGCTGGGCCACCAGCCTGCCCGCCAACCTGACCAGCGCCAGCGACCGCGACATCACCGAGCTCGCGCTCGGCGTGCGCCACAGCTTCTGATCATTCACACCGGTTGAACAAGAGGTCATGCGACCTCCTTATGGCCTGCCCTGGCAACAGGGCGGGCCTTTTTTGTGTGGTCAGCTCTGGACTTGCGCGTTTTGCGGCTCGTCGACCGGCCAGTCGCGGATGTAGGCCTTGAGCATGCGGTTCTCGAAGTCCTGGCTCTCGACCACGGCCTTGGCCACGTCGTAGAACGAGATCACGCCCATCAGCGTGCGCTGGGTCATCACCGGCATGTAGCGCGCATGGCGCTCGAGCATCATGCGGCGCACTTCGTCGATCTCGGTTTCGGGGGTGCAGGTGAGCGGGTGGTCGTCCATCACGCCACGCACGGTGGTGTTGCCGACCGAGCCGCCGTTCTTGACCACGGCGAGGATGACCTCGCGGAAGGTCAGCATGCCCACCAGTTCGCCATGGTCCATGACCACCAGGGAGCCGATGTCGCGCTCGGACATGGTTTGGAGCGCTTCGCCAAGCGCTTGTTCAGGCGACACAGTGAACAGCGTGCCGCCTTTGACACGCAGGATGTCTGCGACTTTCATGGGTGCTCTCCCGTGGCAGGTGACGGACCAATATAGCCCACAATCTCCGCGAGCAACAGCCCGCATTTCCTGCCCGGAGAACCCCCGATGCCTGGCCATTCCGACCCCGGATTCGACACCTTGTCGCTGCATGCCGGTGCAGCCCCCGACCCCACCACCGGCGCGCGCGCGGTGCCCATCTACCTGAGCACGAGTTTTGTCTTCGAGAGCAGCGACCACGCCGCTTCGCTGTTCAACATGGAGCGCTCGGGGCACGTCTACAGCCGCATCTCGAACCCCACCACCGCCGTGCTCGAAGAGCGGGTGGCCGCGCTCGAAGGCGGTGTCGGCGCGATCGCCACCGCGAGCGGCCAGGCGGCGCTGCACCTGGCCATCGCCACGCTGGCGGGTGCGGGCTCGCACATCGTCTCCAGCAGCGCGCTGTATGGTGGCTCGCACAACCTTCTGCACTACACACTGGCGCGCTTCGGCATCAGCACCACCTTTGTCAAACCGGGTGACATCGACGGCTGGCGCGCCGCCATCCGGCCCGACACCAAACTGCTGTTCGGCGAAACACTCGGCAACCCCGGCCTCGACGTGCTCGACATCCCGACCATCAGCGCCATCGCCCATGAGCATGGGCTGCCGCTGCTGGTCGACTCCACCCTGACCTCGCCCTACCTCATCAAGCCCTTCGACCACGGCGCCGACCTGGTCTACCACTCGGCCACCAAGTTCCTGAGTGGGCACGGCACCGTGGTGGGCGGTGTGCTGGTCGACAGCGGGCAGTTTGACTGGAGTGCCTCGCCGCACTTCCCCGAGCTGAACCAGCCCTATGCCGGCTTTCACAACATGGTGTTCAGCGAAGAGAGCACCGTCGGCGCCTTCTTGCTGCGTGCACGGCGCGAGGGTTTGCGTGACTTCGGCGCCTGCATGAGCCCGCACACGGCGTGGTTGATCCTGCAAGGCATCGAGACGCTGTCGCTGCGCATGGAGCGCCATGTGGGCAATGCGCGCAAGGTGGTGGCGCACCTGGCGGCACACCCGATGGTCGAGAGCGTGGGCTACCCCGAGTTGCCGAATCACCCCAGTCACGCGCTCGCCAAAGCGCTGCTGCCGAAAGGCTGCGGCTCGGTGTTCAGCTTCAACCTGAAAGGCAACCGCGCGCAGGGCAAGGCCTTCATCGAAGCCCTGAAGGTGTTTTCGCACCTCGCCAACGTGGGCGACTGCCGCTCGCTGGTGATCCACCCCGCGTCGACCACTCACTTCCGCATGGACGATGCGGCGCTCGCGCAAGCCGGCATCACGCAAGGCACCATCCGCCTGTCGATCGGGCTGGAAGACGCCGACGACCTGCTCGACGACCTGTCGCGCGCGCTGAAGGCAGCGCAGAAGGCGGGCGCATGAAGCTCAGCGTGAACGGCCAAGAGGCCTATGCCTACACCGGCGGCAAGGTGTTCGACGCCACCTTACCGGTGGTGGTGTTCATCCACGGCGCGTTGAACGACCACAGCGTGTGGGCCCTGCAGACCCGCTACCTCGCCCACCACGGCCATGCCGTGCTGGCAGTCGACCTGCCAGGCCATGGCCGCAGCGCCGGCCCCGCGCCAGCGAGCGTCGAGGCCGCAGCAAGTTGGGTGATCGACCTGCTGGCCGCCGCCGGCGTGCAGCGCGCCGCGCTGGTCGGCCACAGCCTGGGTTCGCTGATCGCGCTGGAGACCGCGGCCCAGCTCGGTGCACGTGCGACCCATCTGGTGCTGGTCGGTACCGCCTTCCCGATGAAGGTGTCGCCCGCCTTGCTGAGCACCTCGCTCGAAGCGCCGCTCAAGGCCATCGACATGGTGAACGCCTTTTCGCACTCCACACTTGGCGCCAAACCCTCTTCACCGGGGCCGGGCAGCTGGCTGCGTGGTGGCAACCGGGCGCTGATGCGGCGCTTGCAGTCGGCCTATGCCGCGACTGGCCAGGGCAACCTTTTTCATCACGATTTCCGGGTCTGTGATGGCTACACCGCGGGGATCGAAGCGGCGGCCCAGGTGCGCTGCCCGTCGCTGCTGATCCTGGGCGAAAGCGATCAGATGACCCCGCCCAAGAGCGCTAAACCGCTGGCCGACGCCCTGAATGCCAACTGCGTCACACTGCCCGCCGGACATTCCCTGATGGGAGAAGCCCCCGACGGGGTGTTGAATGAACTCCGGTCATTTCTTGCCCGGAGCCAGCCGTGAACACCAGCGCCGTCGATCCCAAAACGCTCAAGACTTTTGCCGAGTTCTACCCCTTCTATCTGAGCGAACACAGCAACCGCACCTGCCGCCGCCTGCACTTCGTGGGCTCGACTCTTGCGTTGCTCTGCCTCATCACGGCGGTAGCGCGTGGGCAACCGGTTTATCTGCTCTACGGCCTGCTGTGCGGCTACGGCTTTGCCTGGCTCGGCCACTTCGGGTTCGAGAAGAACAAGCCCGCGTCGTTCAAGCGCCCCTTGTTCAGCTTCATGGGTGACTGGGTCATGTACAAGGACATCTGGGTCGGCAAGATCCCGCTCTGAACCTGTGGTGCGGTAAACGATGAACGCTCCGCCGTCATCCCCACTGCAGCGGCTCGCGCACATCGAGCGGCTGGTTGACGCGATCGACCTGCCGATGGCGCGCTGGGACCGGCAGGCCCGGCTGGTCTTCTGCAACACGCCCTACCTGCACTGGACGGGCCGCACGCGCGACGAGCTGCTGGGCTGCACCCTGGAGCAATTGTTTGGCAGCGCAGCGTGGCAGATCGCCCAACCCGCGTTTGCGCAGGCCTTCGAGGGCCGCACCGTCAACTACGAGCGCCGCCTCACGCACAACGGCCAGCCGGGGCGCTGGGCGCGCATCCAGGTGTTCCCCGACACCGATGCGCACGGCGAGGTGGAGAGCGTGTTCACCATCGCCTTCGACATCCACCAGGACGTGGTGGAACGTGAATCCCTCGCTGCCGCGCGGCAGCGCCTGGCGCACTTCACTGAAAACATCCCCTACCCGCTGACCTACGTCGACCGGCATTTCGTGCTGCAGTTCGTCAACAAGGCCTACATCGAAGCCACCGGCCAGCCATACGACACCTTGGTGGGCCTGCCCATCGGCGACGTGCGCGGCGCCAAACGATGGGAGGAGCACAAGACCTACTTCGAGCGCGCACTCGAAGGCAAGACGGTCCAGTACACGCGCATGGTCAACCTCGCCACCCAGGGCCCGCGCTGGGTGCGCACCAGCTACGTGCCCGATTTCGATGCCGACGGCACCGTGGTGGGCCTCTACACGGTGACGGTCGACGTGCACGACCTCACGCTGAGCCAGGAGAACCTCAAACGCAGCGTCGAACGCGACCCGCTCACCGACGTGCTGAGCCGTCGCGCCATGATGGATCGGCTGGATTCGGCGCTGGTCAACGTGCAAGAAACGCCGGTCGCGCTGTTCTTCGTCGACCTCGACGGCTTCAAGGGCGTCAACGACCGCCTGGGTCACCGTGCGGGCGACGCGCTGCTGGTCGGCGTGGCGCAAGCGCTGCAAAGTGCGGTGCGCGCGGAAGACTCGGTGGCGCGTTTCGGCGGCGACGAGTTCCTGGTGCTCGCCGCGCTGCGCGACGAGGCCGGCGCCCACGCGCTCGCGCTGCACATGCTCGACGCGGTGCGCAGCGTGACGGCGCAGCCGGTGAGCGCGAGCATCGGCTACGCGCTGGCCCCGTCCGACGCAGACCAACCGCTCAAGCTGCTGCAACTGGCCGACGAGGCCATGTACGAGGCCAAACACCGCGGCAAGAACTGCGTGGTGCACGGCGGCGCCTCACTGGCGCCCGAGGCCGTCAATTCTGAATGAGCTGCTGCAGGGTCATCTGCCCGAATCCGGCCTGCTGCCAGAAGCCGCGCAAGGTGGGTGACGGGTCGAGCAGCACCTGCGCCAGCAGCGGCTGCGCCGGCGTGGTGGCCGGGTCGCACAGCAGCACGTAGCGGGCCGCGCCTTCTTCATCGAGCCGGCCCACCCAGTCGATGGCGACCAGGGTGTCGAGCAACGGCTCGATTTGCAGGGGGTCGGTGCGCATCTTTTCTGACAGCTGCGCTGCGCTCATGCCATGCACGCTTTGAGCTCGGGCCTGCGCCAGTTCACGCAACATGCTGACCACCAGCTGAAAGCGGTAGCCGGGGGTCGATGGCCGGCGCACCACCCGCATCTGCAGGCTGGGGGCGTAGGCCGCAATCACCGCGCCCAGCAACACGATCACCCAGCCGAGGTAGATCCAGATCAGCAGAATCGGCACGGTGGCAAAGGCACCGTACACATTGGCGTAGGTGGGCACACTGCTCAGGTACCAACCGAGGCCCCGCTTGGCCAACTCGAAACCCGCAGCCGCGAACACGCCGCCCGCCAGCGCATGCCGCCACTGCACATGGGTGTTGGGCACGTAGTGAAACAGCCCGGCCATCGCACCCGAGAGCAGCACGAACTCCAGCGTGTTCAGCAGAAAGCTCACCCCACCCGGCAGGTCGGCCACGAAACCCTTGCTGGCCGAGATGGCGTAGGAGGTGAAGGTCAGGCTCACACCCAGCAGCAAGGGCCCGAGCGTTACCGCCGCCCAGTACACCAGCACCCGCTGCGTCACCGGCCTCGGCTTGCGCACGCGCCAGATGCTGTTGAGCGTGCGGTCGATGGTGAGCATCAGCGCCACCGCGGTGAACACCAGCACCACCAGACCAAAGGTGCCCAGGCGGTTGGCCTTGCTCGCAAACTGTGTCAGCGCGCCCAGCACCGGGCGCGCGATGGTGTCAGGGACCAGGGCCTGCAAGAAGTACTTCTGCAGCGCGTCCTGGAACTTGTAGAACATGGGGAACGCGGTGAACAAGGCCAGCATCACCGTGACCAGCGGCACCAGTGAAATCAGCGTGGTGAAGGTGAGGCTGCCGGCGGTCAGGCCCAGCCGGTCTTCGCGAAAACGCTGGCGCAAGGTGCGCAGCGTGTCGAGCCAGGGCCAGTGCTGAAGCGTGTCCAAGAACTCGGTCAGACGCGCCCTCCAACCCAGCTTGAACGGAGACGGGAGATTCATTTGCGGCATCATAGCCAGCGATGACCTCTCCTCTTTCCCCCGCTCTGCCCTCTTTCGTCAGCCGCACACGCGCCCTCGCCGTGGCGAGCCTGCTCGGTTTGATCGTGTTGTGTGTCGCCTGGGAGCTGTGGCTTGCGCCGCTGCGACCCGGTGGCTCCTGGCTGGTGCTCAAGGCGCTGCCGTTGACGCTGCCGCTCGCAGGCCTGCTGAAAAACCGCATGTACACCTACCGCTGGGTCAGCCTGCTGGTGTGGGTCTATTTCACCGAAGGCGTGGTGCGTGCCACCAGCGACCGTGGGCCCAGTGTGCCGCTGGCCATCATCGAGGTGCTGCTGTGCCTGGCACTCTTCACGGCCTGCGCGCTGCATGTGCGCTGGCGCCTGCGCAGTGCCAAGGCGACGACATGAACCCGCTGATCAACGCCCTGCGCACCGCCGTGGGCGCTGCCAACGTGCTGGTCGAGGGCGACCTGTCAGCCTACGAACAAGACTGGCGCAAGCGCTACCGCGGCCGCGCCTTGGCCGTGGTGCGACCGGCCAACACGATCGAAGTCTCGGCCGTGGTCAAGCTGTGTGCACGCCACGGCGCGGGCCTGGTGCCGCAAGGCGGCAATACCGGCCTGGTGGGCGGCTCGGTGCCCGATGGCAGCGGCACACAGGTGCTGTTGAGCCTCTCGCGCATGAACCGTGTGCGCGGCCTCGATGCCGCCAACCTCACGCTGACGGTGGAGGCCGGCTGCGTGCTGCAAGCCGTTCAAGAAGCTGCTGCCACGCAAGGTTTTCTGTTCCCGCTGAGCCTGGCGGCCGAAGGCAGCTGCACCCTCGGCGGCAACCTCGCCACCAATGCCGGTGGCACGCAGGTGCTGCGCTACGGCAATGCACGGGAGCTGTGCCTGGGGCTGGAGGTCGTGACCGCGCAGGGCGAGGTCTGGGACGGCCTCGCCGGCCTGCGCAAGGACAACACCGGCTACGACCTGCGCGACCTCTTCATCGGCA
>NZ_JADMJX010000378.1 GCF_018780185.1 Rhizobacter sp. | reverse complement strand
GCGAGCTGATCCACACCGCCTCGCCGCGCGGCGTGAACTCCATGTGCAGCACCGCCTTGCCCGGCTCCAGCGTCTGGATCACGCGCTGCGAGGGGGTGTCGATCACCTGCACGCGGTGGTAGTCGGGCACGGCGAAGTTGACCCACACCTGCCGCCCATCGGGCCGCGCCATCACGAACACCGGCTGGCCGGCCACGGCGATGCGCCCCACCTCTTGCCAGGTGTGGGTGTCGACCACCAGCACCTCGTGACGCCCGATGGCCGGCAGGTACGCATGGCGCCCTGCCACGGCCCAACCGCGCAGGTGCGGCATCTTGTAGACCGGCAGCGCCTGCTGGCCGCGCCCGTAGCCGGCCAGGATGCGGCGCGCCACGGGTTTCTCGTCCCACAGGTCGACGAGCGCGAGGCCGTCTTCGCCGAACAGGCCGGCGATGTAGTGCCGGCCATTGGGCGTGACGAGCGCGTCATAGGGTTGGTGGCCGATGCCGCTCAGCTTGGTCAACTTCGGCGCGGCCACGTCCGACAGGTCAGCGATCCAGATCGCATCGGCATCGAAGAGGCTGAACGCGAAGCGCCGTCCAGGCAAGTCCACCAGGCCCACCACGCGTGACAGCTTGCCCTCGGCGTACTGCGCCGGGATATCGGCCACCAGTGCCAGCGTCTTGGCATCGAAGGCCTTGATGCCGCCGGGCTGGTAGTTCTGTGCGACGACCAGGCTGCCGTCTTGCGAGATCGCGCCGCCGATCGAGTTGCCCGCCTGCATCACACGCGCCTCGATGCGGCGCCTGAGCAGGTTGACCTTGGTGAGCCCACCATCGCGGCCGAACACATAGGCGCTGGCCCCGTCGCGCGAAAACACCACCGAGGCGTGCGACAGATCGCCCAGCCCCTCGACCTCGCCCAACAGCGTGCGGCCGCTGGTGTCGACCAGCGCGAGCGTGCCGCGGGCGCGCTCGATCACGACACCCAGGTCGCCGGTGCCGCGCGGTGGGTCGCTCCAGGCGGCGCAACCACCCAGCACGGGCAGTGCAGCGAAGGCCTTGACGAGATCGCGGCGCCTCATCGTGCGGCCCTCGTCTCGGCCGGGAAGCCTGCGAGCAGTTTCTCGGCAATCCACAGTGCCTCGGTCTCGCTGAGCATGGGCTTCCAGCCCGGCATCGGCGTGCCCGGCCTGCCATGAAAGATGGTGGCTGCCATGGCGGCCACCGGTTTGTCGGCCAGGGCTTCGCGCGTGAGCGCAGGCCCCAGGCCGCCGGTGAGCAACATGCCGTGGCAGGAGCCGCAGTCTTGCCGCACCATGCGCACCAGCTGTTGCTGGCGCGCGGGCTCGATCGACAACTCAGCGGCGCATCCGGCGGCCGGCAGCAGCACGGTGGCCGCCACCCACACACACGACATGCCGCCGCTGCGCATGGCCGGCCTTCAGCTCTTCAAGATCAGTTCGACCGCGGCCTTCAGGTTCGCGTCGTCGATCTTCTCGGGCGGGTTGGGCGCCATCGGCACCGGGCCAAAGACGCCCGAGCCGCCCTTGCGAACCTTCTCGATCAGCTTGGCCGTGGCGTCCTGGCCCTTGTACTTGGCGGCGATGTCCTTGAACGACGGGCCGACGAGTTTCTTGTCCTTGGTGTGGCAGGCCATGCAGCCGGCCTTGGTCATGGCATCTTCGGTGGGGCCGGCTTGTGCGCCCGTGCCAAAGGCGCCAAGCACCGCAAGGATGAACATTCGATTCATGGGAGTCTCCTGTAGCGGGCGCAGGCGGCAGGCACTGGGCTGCCGCCCGCGAGTGGATCAATACACGTCGTGCTGGGTGTTGTGCACGTTGAAGTGGCCGGTCGGCGTGATCAGGCGCGGGTCCTTGATCACGGCCTTGAGCTTGAGCGTCTTGTCATCCACGATGACCATCGCGCTCTGCTTGTTCTTGGCCGACCAGACCGAGAACCACACCTCGTCGCCCGCCTTGTTGAACTCGGGTTGCACCACGCGCTTGGCGCCGTCGTCCGAGATGCCCGCCCATTCGGCGATGGGCAGCACGACGTAGCCCTTGTCGAGGTTGGTGATGTCGTACACCACCACCGACTGCGAGATTTTCGGGTCGGGGTTCAAGGGCGTGTCGGAATAGAGGTGCTTGCTCTTGGGGTGGCTCTTGATGAACAGCGCCCCGCCGCCCTGGCCCTTCAGCTCGGCCACCTTCTTGAAGGCGTACTGCTTGTTCTTCTTCGGGTCGGTGCCAATCAGCGAGATCGTCTCGTCACCCAGGTGACCCGTGGACCACACGGGGCCGTACTTCGGGTGGATGAAGTTGGCGCCACGCCCCGGGTGCGGGATCTTGCCGACTTCGACGATGGCGGAAAGCTTGCCCTCCTTGGCATCGATCACCGAGATCTTGTTGCTCTGGTTGGCAGCGACCATGAAGTAGCGCTTGCTCGAATCCCAGCCACCGTCATGCAGGAAGGGGGCCGAGCCGATCTCGGTGACCTTCAAGGCATTGAGGTCGGAGTAGTCGACCAGCATCGTCTTGCCGGTTTCCTTCACGTTGACCAGGAACTCGGGCTTGAAGTGCGAGGCCACGATCGAGGCGACTCGCGGCTCGGGGTGGTACTCCTGCGAGCCGACCACCATGCCACGCGTGCCGACGATCTTCAGCGGCTCCAGCGTGTCGCCCTTCATGATCACGTACTGGGGCGGCCAATAGGCGCCGGCGATGGCGAGCTTGTCGGTGAAGTCGCCGTCCTTGCCTTTGTACTTGCTGGTGTCAACCGAGCGCGCTTCGAGGCCGATGCGCACCTCGGCCACGTTGTCGGGGGTGGGCATCCACAGGTCGATCATGTTGATCTTGGCGTCACGCCCGATCACGAACAGGAACCGCCCCGAGGCCGAGGTGCGCGAGATGTGCACCGCGTAGCCGGTCTTGACGATGTTGATGATCTTCTTGGTGTCGCCGTCGATCAGCGCCACCTCGCCGGTGTCGCGCAGCGTGGTCGAGAAGATGTTCTCGATGTTGTAGTTGTTCATCTTCTTCGTCGGGCGCTTCTCGGGCGGCACGATGACCTTCCAGGTGGCCTTCATCTCGGCCATGCCGAACTCGGGCGGCACCGGCGGGTCTTGCTGGATGTAGCGGGCCATGATGTCAACGGTCTTCTCGTCCATCTCACCGCTGGTCTGCCAGTTGGGCATGCCTGCGGGCGAGCCGTAGGCGATGAAGACCTTGAGGTAGTCGGTGCCCTTGGGCTGGGTGATGTCGGGTGTCAGCGGCTTGCCGGTCGCGCCCTTGCGCAACACACCGTGGCAGCCGGCGCAGCGCTCGAAGTAGGTCTTGCGACCGACGTCGAACTCGGCCTGCGTCATCGGCGGGGCCTTGGGGTTGGCGCTCTGGTACATGGGCTCGTTGACCAGCGGCGACGAGCCGGCCTGGTACTTGAGCTCGGGCTCGGTGACGCCCTTCTTCTCTTGGGCATTGACGCCCAGGGCCAGCGCCATCAGCACGGCGGCTGCGGCGAGGCGGGGGATGCTGTGTGCACGCATGCTATGCACTCCTTCCTGCGGTTGATGAAATTCGGTTTGGTGCCGTCGCCATGGTTGCGACAGCGCTCCTTGCTGTCCTTGAACCAGTTCAAGGACGGCGTCGGCACCTCGTTTCCACAATGGTCTTGTCCAGACGCGAGCCCGGAGGTGGCCATGAGCAAGTTCGAACCGATGGAGCGATTGATCGGTGCCTGTGCGTGCACCGCAGCGCCCTCAGCGGCCCGCGTGACACTGGTCGGCGCAGGCCCCGGTGACCCGGACCTGCTCACCGTGAAGGCCGCGCGTGCCCTGGCCCAGGCCGAGGTCGTGCTCTACGACCACCTGGTGTCCGACGAGGTGCTGGCCCTGGTGCCGGCCGAGGCCAACTGCATCTATGTCGGCAAACAAAGTGCACGCCATGCGCTACCTCAAGAAGAGATCATCGAGCTGATGTTGAATCTGGCGCGCAGCGGCCGGCCGGTGCTGCGGCTCAAGGGGGGCGACCCCTACATCTTCGGGCGCGGTGGTGAAGAAGCGCAGGCGCTCGCCGAGGCAGGCATCGAGTTCGAGGTGATCCCCGGCATCAGCGCGGCGCAGGGCGCGGCGGCCAGCGCGGGCATCCCGCTCACGCACCGCGACCACGCGGCCAGCGTGCTGTGCGTCACCGGCCACCTGCGCGCCGACACGCCTGACGAGCTGGGCCTGGACTGGCCCGCACTCGCGCGCGCGAGGCAAACCCTGGTGGTCTACATGGGGGTGGCCGCGCTGCCGGTGATCAGTGCGCAGCTGATTGCGCACGGGCTGGCCGCCGACACCCCGGCGGCGGTGATCGAGCGTGCCACCCTGCCCGGCCAGCGCACCCTGGTGGGCACATTGCAGTCATTGCCAGCGCTGGCCCGGCAGGCCGGTGTGCGCACACCGGCGTTGATCGTCATCGGCACCGTGGTCAGCCTGCATGCCCAGCTGGCTTGCGCTGCGGCGCCGCAGCTCTCGGCCGTGGCGCCGTCGTCGTCGGGGCCGTGGAAAGGGGCGCCGGCCTGGAGGCTCCCCGCTGGCGTCAGCCCAAGCGCGCCATGACATCTTGCGCCAGCGCCAGGCTGGAGGTGAGGCCGGGCGACTCGATGCCAAAGAGATTCACCAGCCCCGCCATGCCGTGCTCGCGTGGCCCGTCGATGCGGAAGTCGGGTGCGGGTTGGTCGCGCGAATGGATCTTCGGGCGGATGCCGCTGTAGGCGGGCTGCAACGAACCATCGGGTAGGCCGGGCCAGTAGCGGCGCACGTCGGCGTAAAACCCGGCAGCGCGAACGGGGTCGACCACGTAGTCGAGCGGCGCATTGGCCACCTCGTCAGGCAACCACTCCACGTCGGGCCCGAAACGCGCCTGTCCGCCGAGATCGAGCGTCAAGTGCACCCCCAGCCACGCGTCTTGCGGCAAGGGGTAGACGAGCCGTGAAAACGGCGCCCGGCCGGCCAGTGCGTAGTAGTTGCCTTTGCTGAAATGCGCGCGCGGCACGTGGGCCGCGTCCAAGCCTTCGGTCGCCGCTGCCAATCGTGGTGCCCACAGGCCCGCCGCGTTGATGACGGTGCGCGCGGCCAGCTCCATCGGCTCGTCGCCGCCGACCTGCAGCACATGACGGTCGGGGCCGCACACGATGCGCTGCACCGGCGACGACAAGGCCACGTCGCCCCCTGCGCGCTGCAGGTCACCTTGCAGCGCCAGCATCAGACCGTGGCTGTCGACGATGCCGGTGGACGGCGACAGGATCGCGCCCTCGCAAGCCAGCTGCGGCTCCAGCGCCAGTGCTTCCTCTCGACTCAGTCGCTTCAGGTCGTGCACGCCATTGGCCGCCGCCTTGCCCATCAGCGCATCGAGCCCGGCGAGCTGGCTGTGATCGGTGGCCACCACCAGCTTGCCGCAGCGCCGGTGCGGCACGCCGTGCGATTCGCAGAAGGCATAGAGCAGCTGCCGGCCCTGCACGCACAAGCGCGCCTTCAGCGAGCCGGCGGGGTAATACAAGCCGGCGTGGATGACCTCGCTGTTGCGCGAGCTGATGCCGGTGCCGATGGCGTTCTCGCTCTCCAGCACCAAGGTCTCGAGCCCGCGCTGCGCGAGTGCGCGGCCAATGGCCAGCCCCACCACACCGGCCCCGACAACCACCGCATCGACCTGTTCCATCCGCGCACTCCGTGGCTCATCCCGAGCCAGGCCCCGGGGTCGCGCCTATTCTGCGGCAGGCGTCGCGCTCGCCCAGGCGGCGATGAAGGCCCGCGCCCGCACCGCCAACACCTGCGGCGACACACCCGGTTGAAACAGCTGGCCGCCGATGCCGAAGCCGGTCGCGCCGGCATGCACCCACGTGGCGATGCCTTCGGGCGTGACGCCGCCCACCGGCCACAAAGGCGTGCCCGCTGGCAGCACCGACTTGAAGGCCTTCAGCCCCGCAGGGCCCACCATGTCGGCCGGGAAGATCTTGAGCGCATGAGCGCCCCAGCGCAGCGCGTTGAAGGCCTCGGTCGGCGTCGCCACACCCGGGGCCGCGAGCATGCCGAGCTCACGGGCGCGGCCGATCACCTCGGCATCGCAGTTCGGCGCCACCATCAGCCGGCCGCCGACTGCATGCACGGTGTCGACGTCGGCGGGCGTGAGCATGGTGCCACCGCCCACCAGCGCGTCGGCCGGCGCCATCGCCTTGAGCGCGGCGATGCAGGCGAGCGCCGCGGGGCGGTTGAGCGGCACCTCGACCATGCGAAAGCCTGCATCGAACAGCACACGCCCGAGTGGCTGCACCTCGGCCAGCGTGAGCCCGCGCAAGATGGCCACCAGCGGCGGTTGAAAGCGGCGCAACTCGTTCACGCGACCACCCCCTCACGCAAGGCCCACAAGGCGGCCAGGTAGACCTCGCGCGGGTCGAGCACGCTCAGTGCGCAGCCGTGGTGAAGGGCTGCCGTTTTGTAGCCTTCGGCCAGGTGCTCGGCGGCGATCAGGGTCACCTGCTGCAGATCGGGCGCGCGCTGCACGGCGTCACACCACTCCGCACCGATCAGGAGGCCGGAGAGGTAAGACCGCGCATGCGCCGCCGGCATGTCGCCTGACACCACACGGGCGCGGCAACCGAACAGGGTGTGCGACAGAGCGCCCCTGGCCGCGGCTTGCAGCCCATCGCGAAAGGCCGGTGGGTGTGTGGCCTGCGGGTCCACCATGCCCGCCAGCGTGCCGTGCTGGCCGAGCAGGCCGAACAGCTCGCCGGTCATGTAGGTGCGCAGCAGGCTCACCGCACCCTGCTCCACCTTGACCCATTTGCTGTGCGTGCCCGGCAACACGTACCAGCCGTCGCCGTGGCCCAACGCCAGCGCGCCGAGCAACTGTGTTTCTTCACCGCGCATCACGTCGATCTCACCCGCCGCGCCACGCCAGCGGTAACCCGGCACGATGACGCAGGAGCGCCCGGCCGGTGCCCCGCGCAAGGGCATCAGCCGCTGGGCCAGCATGGTGAGCGGCGTGGCGGCGTCGAGGTAAGGCGCTTCCTGCCAGCCCGAGGCCGCGCCGACCATGCCCGACATCAGCACCGGCAAGCCGTGCGGCCAGCGCGCCAGCACGGTGGCCAGGCTTTCTGCGAAACGGCCCTGCGACGCCAGCAGGCCTTGGTCGTCGCTGTACTCGGCGAGCAGTTGCCCCTGCACGCCGAGCAGGTAGGCACGGCGATGCGTCGTGCCCCAGTCGATGCCGATCAGCCCGCGTGCCATGCCCTCACCTCACGCGTTTCGATTCGAACACCCGCTGCAACAGGCAAAACACAAACAGCAGCCCGCCGATGACGATGCGCGTCCACCACGAGCTGAGCGTGCCGTCGAACATGATGAGCGTCTGGATGATGCCGAGGATCAGCACCCCGAAGAGCGTGCCCGCCACATAGCCCACGCCGCCGGTCAGCAGCGTGCCGCCGATCACCACGGCGGCAATCGCATCCAGCTCCAGCCCCACCGCATGCAGGCCGTAGCCCGAGAGCATGTAGAAGGTGAACACCACACCCGCCAGCGCCGAGCAGAAGCCGCTGAAGGTGTAGACGCCCACCACGGTCGAGCGCACCGGCAGGCCCATCAGCACGGCCGAGTGTTCGCTGCCGCCGATGGCGTAGACCGTGCGGCCGAACTGCGTGTAGTGGGCGATGAAGATGGCCACCGCCATCACCACCAGCGCCAGCACCGCGCCCACCGAGAGCGACGCGTCGCCCCACACCGGGATGCGCCACTGCGAGATCTCGGTGTAGGTGGGGTGGGTGATGCTGATCGAGTCGACGCTGATCAGGTAGCACAGGCCGCGCGCGAGGAACATGCCAGCCAGCGTGACGATGAAGGGCTGCAGCCGGAAGCGCTCGATCAGGAAGCCCTGCAACGCGCCGAAGGCCGTGCCCATCAACAGCACCAGCGGCAACACCACCGCCGGGCTCCAGCCGTGCTTCTCGACCAGCGAGGCCGACACCATGGTGG
>NZ_JADMJX010000041.1 GCF_018780185.1 Rhizobacter sp. | reverse complement strand
GAGAACATGTTCGAGAACATGGGCGAAGGCCAGGCACAGACGCTGGCGCTGATCATCAAGGCCGATGTGCAAGGCTCGCAGGAAGCGCTGGTCCAGTCGCTGCAGAAACTCAGCACCGACGAAGTCAAGGTGCAGGTCGTTCACGGTGCGGTGGGCGGCATCAGCGAGTCGGACGTCAACCTCGCGATCGCCTCCAAGGCGGTGATCATCGGCTTCAACACGCGCGCCGATGCCGGTGCGCGCAAGCTGGCCGAGAACAACGGCGTCGACATCCGCTACTACAACATCATCTATGACGCAGTGGACGATGTGAAGGCGGCCATGACGGGCATGCTCGCGCCCGAGCAGCGTGAAGAGGTCATCGGTACGGCCGAGATCCGCACGGTGTTCGTGGCTTCGAAGATCGGCACGGTGGCCGGCTCCATGGTCACCGCCGGCATCGTTCGCCGCAATGCACGCTTCCGCCTGCTGCGCGACAACGTGGTGGTCTACACCGGCGAAGTCGAATCGGTGCGCCGCCTGAAAGACGATGTGCGCGAGGTCGCTGCCGGCTTCGAGTGCGGTATCAAGCTGAAGAACTACAACGACATCAAGGAAGGTGATCAGTTGGAGTTCTTCGAACTGAAAGAGGTCGCACGAACCTTGTAAAAGGCGGTATGTCCTCGGACGCAAACCCCGCCCTCCAAAAGACGGCGGGGTTTGTGTTTCAAGGGCCTGTGAAGGAGCGAACACCCCATGCGACACAAACGATCCATCCCCAATCGCGGCTTCCGCATCGCCGACCAGATCCAGCGCGACCTGGCCGAGCTGATCCGCGAGCTGAAAGACCCGCGCATCGGCATGATCACGTTGCAGGCGGTCGAGGTCACGCCCGACTACGCGCACGCGAAGGTGTTCTTCTCGCTGCTGGTCGGTGACGTGCAGGAATGCCAGACCGCGCTGAACGAAGCGGCAGGCTTCTTGCGTAACGGGCTCTTCAAGCGCCTGCAGATCCACACCGTGCCGACGCTGCACTTCGAGTTCGACCGCACCACCGAGCGTGCGGCCGAGTTGAGCGCCCTGATCGCGCAAGCCAATTCCACGCGAGCCAAAGAGGACTGATGAACTCGCTTCGCCCCCGCATCCCCAGGCGCGCCGTCCACGGCGTGCTGCTGCTCGACAAGCCGCTCGGTCTGTCGAGCAACGATGCATTGCAGAAGGCGAAGCGCTTGTACCGCGCCGAGAAGGCCGGCCACACCGGCACGCTCGACCCGCTGGCCACAGGGCTCTTGCCGCTGTGTTTTGGTGCGGCCACCAAGTTTTCGCAGATCAGCCTGGACGCCGACAAGACCTACCGCGCCACGCTGAAGCTGGGCGTCAAGACCAGCACCGCCGACGCCGAAGGCGACGTGCTGCAAACGCGCGAGGTGAAGGTCACTCGTGAGCAGATCGACGCCGCCTGCCAGCGCTTCACCGGCGAGATCGCCCAGGTGCCGCCGATGCATTCGGCGCTGAAACGCGACGGCAAGGCGCTTTACGAATACGCCCGCGCCGGTATCGAGGTCGAGCGTGAAGCACGTCACATCACCATTCACACCATTGCCATCATCGACTGGCAACATGACGAGCTGACGATCGACGTGCGCTGCAGCAAGGGCACCTACATCCGCACACTGGCCGAAGACATCGGCGAGGCACTCGGTTGTGGCGCCCACCTGAGCGCACTGCGCCGCACCGGCAGCGGCCCGCTGACGCTGGACGGCGCCTTCACGCTGGAACAACTGGCCGCGATGAGCGAAGCCGAGCGCGACAGCCACTTGCTGCAAGCCGATACCCTGCTGGCCGACTGGCCCGTGGTTCGGCTCGACGACGAAGGTGCAGGCCGTTTCCTGAGCGGCGTGCGCCGCCGCCTGCCGCTGGCCGACGCGCCGCGGGTGCGCGTCTACGGCCCGCAGCCGAAAGCATTTTTGGGGAGCGGCCACATTGCGGGCGGCGAACTGATTTCAACCAGGCTCCTGAGCCCGATCGAGGTGCAAGGCCTCCTGAATACAGAAACCGCAGAGAGCACGTTATGACCCGACAGATCCGCAACATCGCCATCATTGCCCACGTTGACCATGGCAAAACCACCATGGTCGACCAGCTGCTTCGCCAGTCTGGCACCTTCGCCGAGCACGAGAAGATCGTCGACACGGTGATGGACAGCAACGCCATCGAACGCGAGCGGGGCATCACCATCCTGGCCAAGAACTGCGCGGTCAGCTGGGAAGGCACCCACATCAACATCGTCGACACCCCGGGCCACGCGGACTTCGGCGGTGAAGTGGAGCGCGCGCTGTCGATGGTCGACGGCGTGGTGCTGCTGATCGACGCGCAAGAAGGCCCGATGCCGCAGACGCGCTTCGTGACCAAGAAGGCCTTGGCCCTGGGCCTCAAGCCCATCGTCGTCGTCAACAAGGTCGACAAGCCGGGATCAAAACCCGACGCTGTCATCAACGCCGCTTTCGACTTGTTCGACAAGCTCGGTGCCAACGACGAACAGCTCGACTTCCCCGTGGTCTACGCATCGGGTATCAACGGCTGGACGTCGTTGACCGAAGGCGCGCCCGGCGAACAATGGGGCCCCGACATGTCGGCCCTGTTCAACACCATCCTGAAGCACGTGCCGCCGAACACCGGTGACCCGGCCGCTCCGCTGCAACTGCAGATCTCGGCGCTCGATTTTTCGACCTTCGTTGGCCGCATCGGTGTGGGCCGCATCAGCCAGGGCACCATCAAGCCGTCGATGGACGTGCTGGTCATGGAAGGCCCGGACGGCAAGGCCGTCAAAGGCCGCGTCAACAACGTGCTGACCTTCCAGGGCCTGGACCGCGTGCAGGTCACCGAAGCCGGCCCGGGCGACATCGTGCTGATCAACGGCATCGAAGACATCAACATCGGCGTGACGATCACCGACCGTGAGAACCCGATGCCGCTGCCCATGCTGAAGGTTGACGAGCCGACGCTGACGATGAACTTCTGCGTCAACACCAGCCCGCTGGCCGGCCGCGAAGGCAAGTACGTCACCAGCCGCCAGATCTGGGACCGCCTGCAAAAAGAACTGCAGAGCAACGTGGCGCTGCGTGTCAGAGAAACCGGCGAAGACGGCATCTTCGAGGTGATGGGCCGGGGCGAACTGCACCTGACCATCCTGCTGGAGAACATGCGCCGCGAGGGCTACGAGCTGGCTGTTTCGAAGCCCCGCGTGATGTTCAAGGAGATCAACGGCGAGAAGTGCGAGCCGATGGAGCTGGTCACTGCCGACGTCGAAGAAATCCACCAGGGCGGCGTGATGCAGGCGCTGGGCCTGCGCAAGGGCGAGATGGTCAACATGGAACCCGATGGCCGTGGCCGCGTGCGCCTCGAGTACCGCATTCCGGCGCGAGGCCTGATCGGTTTCAGCAACGAGTTCATGAACCTGACCCGTGGCTCCGGCCTGATCGCCTCGATCTTCGACGGCTACGAGCCCCACAAGGGCGAGATCGGCGGTCGCAAGAACGGCGTGCTGATCTCGATGGACGACGGTGAGATCTTCACCTACGCGCTGGGCAAGCTGGACGACCGTGGCCGCATGTTCGTGAAGCCGAACGACCCGGTCTACGAAGGCATGATCGTCGGCATCCACAGCCGCGACAACGACCTCGTGGTCAACGCGACGCGCACCAAGCAGCTGACCAACTTCCGCGTCTCCGGCAAGGAAGACGCGATCAAGATCACGCCGCCGATCGACCTGACGCTGGAGTACGGTGTGGACTTTATCGACGACGACGAGCTGGTCGAAATCACGCCCAAGAGCATCCGTGTGCGCAAGCGCTACCTGAAAGAGCACGACCGCAAGAAGGCTTCGCGCGAAGCGGCCTGATCTCTCTCGGCATGGGGAGCCTGCGGCTGACCTCGTCATCGATGTCCCATGGGCGCGCCGTCGCGCTCATGGTGTTGTGCACGCTGTTGTGGAGCATCGCGGGCGTGGTGGTGCGCCACCTCGACTCGGCGCGCAGCTTCGAGGTGACCTTCTGGCGTAGCGCGTTCAACGCGCTGGCTCTGGGCATCGCATTGCATTGGATGCGCGGCCCCGCCTTGTGGCGCAATCTGCGCAGCTCACCCTGGCCGGTGTGGGTGTCCGGCGCCTGCTGGACGGTGATGTTCACCGCCTTCATGGTGGCTGTCACGCTGACCACCGTGGCCAACGTGCTCATCACGATGGCGCTCGGGCCGCTGATCACGGCGCTGTTCTCGCGCATTTTCCTGAACCATCGACTGGCTTGGCGCACCTGGGCCGCCATTGGCGTGGCCGGTGCGGGCATCGCCTGGATGTTCGGGCAGGGCGCCAGTGGCGGTTCGGTGCTCGGTACCGTGGTGGCCTTGGCCGTGCCAATTGCTGCCGCCATCAACTGGACGGTGTTGCAGCACGTGAACCACGGCGACGACGCCGCGCAGGACATGCTGCCATCGGTGCTGATCGGCGCTGTGGCCTCGTCGCTGCTGACCTTGCCGCTGGCCTACCCCTTCCAGGCGTCGCTTCACGACGTGGGCTGGCTCGCGTTGCTGGGCGTGGTGCAGCTCGCCATTCCTTGCCTGCTGGTGGTTCGCCTGAGCCGCGTGCTCCCGGCCCCCGAGCTGTCGTTGCTGGGCCTGCTGGAGGTGATTTTCGGTGTGTTGTGGGCCTGGTGGTTCGCGGGCGAGGCGCCTGGCCCCACCGCCCTCACGGGTGGGGCGCTGGTGATCGGTGCCCTGGTAGCGAATGAACTGATGGCTCTGCGCGAGCCGCGACCCAGGGAAGCCTGAACCATGACTGTCTTGACCGAGGTGCGAGGCAACCTGGGCGTGATCACGCTCAACAAGCCGCAGGCCTTGAATGCCCTGTCACTGGCCATGGTGCGCGAGGTCACCAGCGCCTTGCTGCGCTGGCGCGATGACGCGCAGGTGACTGCGGTGCTGTTGCGTGGTGCAGGCCGTGAGGGCAAGGCCCCGGCGTTCTGCGCGGGCGGCGACATCCGCTTCTTCCACCAGGCCGCACTCTCGGGCGACCCGACGCTGGAAGACTTCTTCACCGAGGAATACGCGCTCAACCACCTGGTTCACCACTACCCCAAGCCGACCATTGCCTTGATGGACGGCATCACCATGGGCGGTGGCATGGGCCTCGCACAGGGCGCGTCGCTGCGGGTGGTGACCGAGCACAGCCGGCTCGCCATGCCCGAGACCACCATCGGCCTTTTCCCCGATGTGGGTGGCGGCTGGTTCCTGTCACGCTGCCCGGGGCATGTGGGCGAGTACCTGGCCTTGACCGGCCATGTGATGCATGCGGCCGATGCCATCGCGATGGGCCTGGCCGATGTGTTTGTCGACGCGGCCACCTTGCCCGCGCTGGTCGAGGCCCTGGCCGACCAGCCCCTTGAGACGGGCGCCCAGGCGATCGCGGCCGTGAAGGCGAGGGCGCAGACGACGCCTGCTTCGGCCTTGGCAGCAGAGCTTGTGCAGATCGACACCCACTTCGCCCATGCCACCACCTTGGCCATCGTCAACTCGCTCGCCGCGAGTGACACCCCATTTGCACGGCACACCGCTGCCGAGTTGCGCAAACGTTCGCCCTTGATGCTCGAAGTGAGCCTGCAGCAGGTGCGTCGTGCACGCGGCATGAGCCTGGCCGACGACCTGCGCCTGGAGCGCGACCTGGTGCGCCGCTGCTTCCACCTGCGCCCGGGCGCGGCCAGCGAGACGGCCGAAGGCATCCGTGCGCTCGCCATCGACAAAGACCACCAACCCCGCTGGAACCCGGCCCGACTGGAAGCGGTGACACCCGAAGACGTGGCCGCGTTCTTCGTCAGCCCCTGGCCGGCGCACGCCCACCCGCTGCGCGATCTAGGGCCTTAGCTCCAACCAAATGTCATGGACGGTGGTTAGGATGGGTGCTTCCTCACCCCCGGCCCGTGAAACAGGCCCGTGAACATGCCCGGACACCCCGTGCGAGATGCCGACCAGCCCAAGGCCCCCAACGCGCTGTTGATGCTGCTCGAAGGGCGTGCGCCCTGGGAACTGGCGGCCACGCTGGCGGCCACGCCCTTGTTCAACCGCCTGCCGCCGGGTGACGGCCACCCGGTGCTGGTGTTTCCCGGCCTGAGCGCACCCGACGTCACCACCTTGCCGCTGCGCACCTTCTTGCGCGCCCGTGGCTACGAGCCGTACGAGTGGGAGCAGGGTTTCAACCTCGGCCCGCGCGAAGGGGTGCTCGAACGCTGCCGCGAGCGCGCCAGCACCATCTACCAGAAGCATGGCGAGCCGGTGAGCCTGGTGGGCTGGAGCCTGGGTGGTGTTTACGCCCGCGAAATTGCCAAGGAGCTGCCGCAGCAAACCCGCTGCGTTGTCACACTGGGCACGCCCTTCAGCGGCCACCCGCGTGCCAACAATGCCTGGCGCTTGTACGAGATGGTCAGCGGCCACCGGCTCGACGAAGCCGATGCGCTCATCGACCAGGTGCGCAAGCCGCCGCCCGTGCCCACCACCTCGATCTACTCGCGCACCGACGGCGTGGTGTCGTGGCGGTGCAGCCTGAACGAAGACTCGCCCCTCACCGAAAACATCGGCGTGCATGCCAGCCACCTGGGCCTGGGCATGAACCCGCTGGCGCTGTACGCGTTGGCCGATCGCCTGGCGCAGAAGCCCGACGAGTGGAAGCCGTTTCACCTGGAGGGGCGGCGCAAGTGGTTCTTCAAGACCATGTCGCGTGCGCCGGTATCGGCCCCGCTGGGGAAACCGGCGGCCTGATACTCGTTCACAGTTTCTCCCTCAAGGAAACGCCGGGCCGCCCCAAGTTTCCTTGACCCCCACGGGGGCGGGCCGGGCGCAGCCCGGCCCTGGGGGCCGTCATCAGGAGCCCGCTGTGAACGCCACCCCGATCAAGACCCGCATGGAGCACGACAGCATGGGCCCGCTGGCCGTGCCGGCCGGTGCGCTCTACGGTGCACAGACCCAGCGTGCGGTCGACAACTTTCCCATCAGCGGGCTACGCATGCCGGTCGCCTTTGTCTGCGCGCTGTTGCAGGTCAAGCAGGCCGCGGCATTGGCCAACCTGCGGCTCAAGCAAGTGCCCCAGCCGGTGGGCAATGCCATCGTGGATGCCTGCCAGCGCCTGCTGGCCATGGGCGACGCCGAGCGCATGCTGCACTTCCCGATCGACGTGTTCCAGACCGGCTCGGGCACCAGCAGCAACATGAACGCCAACGAGGTGGTGGCCACGCTGGCCGGCGCGGCGCTGGGCGAGCCGGTGAGCCCCAACGACCATGTGAATGCTGGCCAGAGCAGCAACGATGTGATTCCCACCGCCTTGCATGTGAGCGCGGCGCTGCAACTGCACCAGCAGCTGTTGCCCGCGCTGGACCACCTGGTGCAAGTCACCCGCCACAAGGCGAGCAGCGTGCACCGCTTTGTCAAGACCGGACGCACGCACTTGATGGACGCGATGCCGGTGCGCATGAGCCAGGTGCTCGAAGGCTGGGCGCACCAGCTCGAAGCCGCCGGCCAACACCTGCGTGCGCTGATGCCGGCGTTGCAGGGCCTGGCCCAGGGCGGCACGGCAGTGGGCACCGGGGTCAATGCACACCCGCAGTTTGCGCACTCGTTTGCGACCGAGTTGAGCGCGCTCACGCAGCTTGAGTTCAAGACCGCTGGCAACTTCTTTGCTGCCATGGGCTCGCAAGACACGGCGGTCGCGGTATCGGGCCAGCTCAAGGCGCTGGCGGTGTCGCTGATGAAGATCGCCAACGACCTGCGCTGGATGAACTCGGGCCCGCTGGCGGGGCTGGGCGAGATCGAGCTCGAAGCCCTGCAGCCCGGCTCGTCGATCATGCCCGGCAAGGTGAACCCGGTGATCCCCGAGGCCACCGCCATGGTGGCCGCGCAGGTGATCGGCAACGACACCGCCATCACCATCGCCGGCCAGTCGGGCAACTTCGAGCTGAACGTGATGCTGCCGCTGGTGGCGCACAACCTGCTCG
>NZ_JADMJX010000003.1 GCF_018780185.1 Rhizobacter sp. | reverse complement strand
CCAACTGGCCGACCATCCCGCAGCTCTACGTGAACGGCGAGTTCGTCGGCGGCTCCGACATCATGATGGAGATGTTCCAGGCTGGTGAGCTCCAGCAGGTGCTGGGCACGCAGGCCTCCTGATCTTGAGCCACACCGCTGCCCGCAGCCGGGTGGTCGTCGGCATCACCGGCGCCACCGGTGCCTTGTACGGCATCAGGCTGCTGCAGCGATTGAAGGGCTGCGGCTGCGAAACCCACCTGGTGGCCAGCCCCGCCGGTGTGCTCAACGTGCACCACGAGCTGGGCCTCGACCGCAATGCGCTCGAAGCGCTGGCCGACACGGCTTACAGCCCGGCCGACGTGGGCGCGGCAATCGCCAGTGGGTCGTTTGCCACCACGGCGATGGTGGTGGCACCGTGTTCGATGAAGACGCTGGCGGCCATCGCCCACGGCCTGTCGGACAACCTGCTCAGCCGCGCGGCCGATGTCACGCTGAAAGAGCGGCGCCGGCTGGTGCTGATGGTGCGCGAGACGCCATTCAACCTGGCGCACTTGCGCAACATGACCGCGGTGACCGAAATGGGCGGGGTGATCTTTCCGCCGCTGCCGGCCTTCTATCACCGGCCCGCGACGATCGACGATCTGGTCAACGACACGGTGGAGCGTGTGCTCTCGCTGCTGGGTGTGGCCGATGCGCAGCCCAAATCCTGGGCTGGCCTCTGACCGCGCTCAGGCGGTCTTGAACACCCAGGCCTTGCGCGCGCCGAACACCAGGTTGGGGTACTCCGCGCGGCCACGGCTGCCGTTGTAGCGCCCGAGCGCCAGGAACAGGTCGCCGCGCTCGATGTTGAGGTAGTGGCGCAAGATCACGCAGCCGAAGCGCAGGTTGGTCTGCATGTGAAAGAGCTTGGTGGTGTCGCCATTGCCGATCAGCCTCGCCCAGAACGGCATCACCTGCATGTAGCCCCGCGCGCCCGCGCTGCTGATGGCGTATTTGCGAAACCCGCTTTCCACCTGTGCCACGCCCAGCACGAGTGCCGGCTCCAGGCCGGCGCGCGCACTTTCGTACCAGAGCGTCTCCAGAAACTCGACGCGCGCCACATGTTCGGCCTTGCGCTTCTTCAGCCGGTTGCTCATCTCGCCCAGCCACTTGAGGTAGGCCAGGCGCGCCTGCGTGCTCTCGAACACCGGTTTGGGTGGTGCGCGGTTGGCAATGGCCGCAGACAGCGCCGAGCGCACCGCGTCGGCCAGCGGCTCTTCCACCTGGGCGCCGGCCCGCGATGGCGTGCTGTTCAACAGCAAAGGAGACAGCGCCGCTGCGGCCAGAAGCCGCCGGCGCCCACATCCCCGATCCAGGCTCATGAGCTGAGCTTGCCTTTCAGGAAGCTCGTCACGTCAGCAACCGCCACAGCGGTCGACTGGGCGTCGCGGCGGCCCTGGTACTCAAGCTTGCCTTCCTTGAGGCCGCGGTCGGACAGCACCACACGGTGCGGCACGCCGATCAGCTCCCAGTCGGCAAACATCGCGCCCGGGCGCTCGCCGCGGTCGTCGAGCATCACGTCGATGCCAAGCGACTGCAATTGCTCGTGCAACTGGTCGGCCGCGGCCTTCACGTCAGCCGACCGGTCGTAGCCGATGGGGCAGAGCACCACGGTAAAGGGCGCCATCGCCAGCGGCCAGATGATGCCGCGCTCATCGTGGTTTTGTTCGATGGCTGCACCCAGCAAGCGTGTGACTCCAATGCCGTAGCAGCCCATTTCCAGCAGTTGTGGCTTGCCGTTTTCGTCGAGGTAGGTGGCGTTCATCGCCTTGGAGTACTTGGTGCCCAGGTAGAACACATGGCCGACCTCGATGCCGCGCTGCATTGCCAGTGTGCCCTTGCCGTCGGGCGATGGGTCGCCTTCGACCACGTTGCGGATGTCGGCCACCACGTCGGGCTCGGGCAGGTCGCGCCCCCAGTTGGCACCGGTGAAGTGGAAGTCGGCCTCGTTGGCGCCACAGACAAAATCGCTCATCGCGGCCACCGTGCGGTCCACCACCAGACGCAGCGGCTTCCTCAGCCCGATGGGGCCGAGGTAACCGGGTTTGCAGCCGAAGTGTTCGTCGATCTCGGCCGTCGTGGCAAAGCGGTAGCCGTCTTTCAAGCCCGGCACCTTGCCGGCCTTCACCTCGTTCAGCGAGTGATCGCCGCGCACGAGCAACAGCCACACCGTACTCTTGACCACATCACCGCCTTCGTTCTTCTCGTCGGTGGCCAGCACCAGCGATTTGACGGTTTGCGACAGTGGCAGCTTCAACAGCTGTGCCACGTCTTCGCAGGTGCTCTTGCCCGGCGTGGGCGTCTTGGTGAGAGCTTGTGACGGTGCTCCACGCTGCGCGATCAGCGGCAAGGCTTCGGCCAGCTCAATGTTGGCGGCGTAGTCTGATTGAGGGCAGTAGGCGATCGCGTCTTCACCGGTGTCGGCAATCACCTGGAACTCATGAGACTTGTCACCGCCGATGGCGCCGGTGTCGGCCGCCACGGCGCGAAATGTCAGGCCCATGCGCTCGAAGATGCGCACGTAGGCGGCGTACATGGCTTCGTAGCTCTTCCCGGCAGCGGCCACATCACGGTCGAAGGAATAGGCATCCTTCATCGTGAATTCACGCCCGCGCATCACACCAAAACGCGGCCGGCGTTCGTCGCGGAACTTGGTCTGGATGTGATAGAAATTTCTCGGCAGTTGCCGGTAGCTGCGCAGTTCCTGGCGCGCGATGTCGGTGATGACTTCTTCTGATGTCGGCTGGATGATGAAGTCACGATCGTGACGGTCTTTGACGCGCAGCAGCTCAGGCCCCATCGCCTGGAAGCGCCCCGTTTCTTGCCACAACTCGGCGGGCTGCACCACCGGCATCAGAAGCTCGACCGCACCCGCACGGTTCATCTCTTCGCGAATGATCGCCTCGACCTTGCGGATCACCCGCAGCCCCATCGGCATGTAGCTGTAGATGCCGGCCCCCAGTCGCTTGATGAAGCCCGCTCGCATCATCAATTTGTGGCTCGCCACCTCGGCATCGGCAGGCGCTTCTTTGAGCGTGGAAATGAAAAACTGGGAGGCTTTCATGGGCAGGCCAATGGGGAAAGAAATGGGGGGAAGAGATTGAAGGTGCACGGCGAGGGCCGGGGAAACCCGCGGGGTTGATTCCCGCTAAGCCGGTGCAATAATGAAATCAACTAAAGAATTTGAGGTTGATTATGCTCGACCGCGAAGGGTTCAGACCCAACGTCGGCATCATCCTGCTCAATACGAAGAACCAGGTTTTCTGGGGTAAGCGCATCCGCACCCACTCCTGGCAGTTCCCGCAAGGGGGCATCAAATACGGCGAAACGCCTGAGCAGGCGATGTTCCGCGAGCTCCACGAAGAAGTGGGGTTGTTGCCCGACCACGTGCGCATCGTCGCGCGCACACGCGACTGGCTGCGCTATGAAGTGCCCGACCATTTCATCCGTCGCGATGCACGTGGGCATTACCGCGGTCAAAAGCAGATCTGGTTTTTGTTGCAGTTGATGGGCCGCGACAGCGACATGAACCTGCGCGCCACCGACCACCCCGAGTTCGATGCGTGGCGCTGGAATGAATACTGGGTTCCGCTCGATCTAGTGATCGAATTCAAACGCGATGTTTATCAGATGGCTTTAACGGAGTTGGCTCGTTTTCTGCCACGCAGCAGCCACCACAACCGCTACCTGCGCTCAGGCATGCGGCCGCATCATCGAGACGACATGGGCGAAACGGACTCAGCTGCGTTTGACGGCGCACCGTCTGAAGAACCCGGCGACCCGGTGGCCTGAGAGGCTTCGCTCAGGCGAGCACCAGGTTGTCGCGGTGGATCATCTCGGGTTCACCAGTGAACCCGAGCAAACGCTCGAACTCACTCGACGGCTTGCGCGCGATCAGTCGCGCCTCCGACGCAGCGTAGTTGGCCAAGCCGCGAGCGATCTCGGTGCCGGCCTTGTCGCGCACAGCGATCACGTCACCTCGCACGAACTCCCCCTGCACCTCGGTCATGCCGATCGGCAGCAAGCTCTTGCCTTCATCGCGTACCTTGGCCACCGCGCCATCGTCGATCACCACCGCGCCACGGAACTGCAGGTGGTCGGCCATCCACTGCTTGCGGGCGGCGAGTTTGGGGGTGGAAGCGGTCAGCGCGGTGCCAATGGCTTCACCAGCCGCCAGACGGATCAGCACATCCGGCTCGCGCCCCCAGGCGATGACGGTGGTCGCGCCGCTGCTGGCTGCACGCTTGGCTGCCAGGATCTTGGTGATCATGCCCCCACGCCCGATGCTGGAGCCGGCGCCACCTGCCATGCGCTCCAGTTCAGGCGTACCGGCCTCGGCCTCGTGGATAAAGCGGGCTGACGGATCCTTGCGAGGGTCGGCAGAATACAGACCCTTCTGATCGGTCAAGATGATCAGCACATCGGCTTCGATCAGGTTGGCAACCAGCGCACCCAAGGTGTCGTTGTCACCGAACTTGATCTCGTCGTTGACGACGGTGTCGTTTTCATTGATCACCGGCACCACGTTCAGCCGGAGCAGCGTCAACAGCGTCGAGCGTGCGTTGAGATAACGCTCACGGTCGGCCAGGTCGGCATGCGTCAGCAACACCTGGGCACTGCCCATGCCGTAGCTGCGCAACTGCGTTTCGTAGATCTGGGCGAGGCCCATTTGACCGACTGCCGCAGCGGCTTGCAGTTCATGAATCTCTTTCGGCCGCACCGACCAACCGAGGCGCTTCATGCCTTCAGCCACTGCACCACTCGACACCATCACCACCTCGCGCCCTTGCTGCGCCAGGGCTGCCATCTGCCGACACCAGGTGCCGATGGCTTCTGCATCCAACCCCCGTCCCTCATTGGTGACCAGGCTGGAACCGACCTTGATGACGATGCGCTTGGCGTTCTTGAGGGCGTCTGTCATGGCGCGGGAGCGGCGTCAACGGAGCCTGCGGTGAAGCGTGGGTCCGGATCGTCCGGCACCACGTTCTTGAGCGTCGAGACATGCTTGTAGATGGCATGCACCAGCTGCTCGCAGCCTTCGCGCGTCAACGCGGAAATCTGGAACACCGGGCCCTTCCATTTGAAGCGTTTGACGAAGTCTTTGACACGCTGCTCACGCTCTTCGAGCGGCACCATGTCGAGCTTGTTCAGCACCAGCCAGCGCGGCTTTTCATACAGCGCCTGGTCGTACTTCTTCAACTCGTTGACGATGGCCTTGGCCTGCGCGACGGGGTCGACGCTCTCGTCGAACGGCGCCATGTCAACGAGGTGCAGCAACAGATGTGTGCGCTGGAGATGGCGCAAGAACAGGTGGCCCAAGCCTGCGCCTTCCGATGCGCCTTCGATCAACCCCGGGATGTCCGCCACCACAAAGCTCTGCTCGGCAGCAACACGCACCACACCCAGGTTCGGGTGCAAGGTGGTGAACGGGTAGTCGGCGATCTTCGGGCGCGCGTTGGAGATGGCGGCAATCAGTGTGGACTTGCCGGCATTGGGCATGCCCAGCAGACCCACGTCGGCCAACACCCTCAGTTCCAGCTTGAGCTTGTGCTGCTCACCCGGCCAGCCGGAGGTCTTTTGCCGTGGCGCGCGGTTTGTACTGGTCTTGAAATGCAGGTTGCCGAAACCCCCGTCACCCCCCTTGGCCAGCAGCACCTTCTCATCGGGCACAAGCAACTCGGCAATCACGTTGCCGGTTTCCACGTCCTTGATGATGGTGCCCATGGGCATGCGCAGAACGATGTCCTCCGCAGCCGCACCATACTGGTCGGAGCCGCGACCATTCTCTCCATTTCGGGCTTCATGGCGGCGCGCGTAGCGAAAATCGATCAGCGTATTGAGATTTCGGTCGCCGACAGCGTATACGCTGCCGCCTTTGCCGCCATCGCCGCCATTGGGCCCGCCGAAGGGAATGAATTTTTCCCGACGAAAGCTCATGCAGCCGTTGCCGCCATTGCCGGCCGCCACGTCGATGGTGGCCTCGTCAACGAATTTCATGACTGTGTGTCCACGCTGTGCCGCAAGTCTCTACGGTAGCCCAGGCTTGCGCCCGACGCAAAAAAAGGAAAGCCCCGGCGAACCGGGGCTTGGCAGCCGAAGCTGTTATCGGACCAGACTCAGGCCTGTTCCTTGATGCTGACCGTTTGACGGTTCTTAGGGCCTTTGATGGCAAAACTCACCTCGCCATCAACCAGCGCGAACAAGGTGTGATCCTTGCCAATGCCGACATTGGTGCCGGCATGGAACTTGGTGCCGCGCTGGCGGACGATGATCGAGCCAGCCGGAATCTGTTGGCCGCCGAACGCCTTCACGCCGAGCATTTTCGGTTGGGAATCGCGGCCGTTCCGTGTGGAACCGCCGCCTTTTTTCTGTGCCATGGTTTGAGTCCTTTCAGGCGTTCACGGCTCGAATTTCGAGCTCGGTGAAGTTTTGGCGATGACCTTGTCGCTTTTGATAATGCTTGCGACGGCGCATCTTGAAAATGCGCACTTTGTCATGCCTACCTTGAGCCACTACCGTGGCCGTCACGCTTGCGCCGGTTACCAAGGGAGCCCCGACCTTCAGATCTGCGCCGGCACCAATGGCCAACACCTGGTCGATCGTGATCTCTTGGCCAACGTCCGCAGCTATCTGTTCTACCTTGATCTTTTCGCCTGCAGCAACTTTGTATTGTTTGCCGCCGGTTTTTATGACCGCGTACATATCAGCCCTTTCAATGAATCTGCCGGCAAGAAAGGACCGCCTGACAGCCCCGCGAAAAACGCGCAGAGCCTTGCAGTCTATCACGAAAAGGGCTATGGGGCTACTAACTCGCTACGCGGCCTGGGGAACGCGGTCTGGTCACACTCAGGCCAGACTGCGCTTCTGGCGCCTTTCTATAATTTGGGTTCGCTACCCGAGCCCGCAGTGCAACCCATCACACCCACCTCCCTCGCCTCCAGCCCCGACCCAATCCAGCTGATGGCAGCCGAGATGAAGGAGGTCGATGCCGTCATTCAACGCCGCTTGGCCTCTGATGTGGCGCTCATCAACCAGATTTCGCACTACATCATTAGCGCCGGCGGCAAGCGCATCCGGCCGATGCTTGTGTTGCTGTTTGCCAACGCGCTGGGGTTCCATGGCAAGGAGCGGTTCGAGCTCGCCGCCATCGTAGAGTTCATCCACACCGCAACCCTGCTTCACGACGACGTGGTAGACGAATCCGCTCTGCGACGCGGCCGCGAAACGGCGAATGCCCTTTTCGGCAACGCAGCCAGCGTTCTGGTTGGCGACTTTCTCTACTCACGGGCGTTCCAGATGATGGTGTCAGTCGACCGCCTGCGCGTGCTCGACGTTTTGGCAGATGCCACCAACGTGATTGCCGAGGGCGAGGTTCTGCAGTTGATGAACATGCACGACCCCGATCTGGCCGTCGACGACTACCTGAAGGTCATTCGATTCAAAACGGCCAAGCTGTTTGAAGCGAGCGCCCGGCTGGGTGCTGTGTTGGCAAACGCGAACGAGAGCGTGGAAGACGCGTGCGCCTCATATGGCCGCTCACTCGGCACGGCATTTCAGTTGGTGGACGACCTTCTGGACTACGAAGGCTCAACGTCCCAGCTGGGCAAAAACGTGGGTGACGACCTCCGTGAAGGCAAGCCCACCCTGCCGCTGTTGATTGCCATGGAGCGCGCCAATGCGGCGGATCGCTTGCTCATCCGAAGCGCCATTGAACACGGCGAGGTGTCACGTCTTGACGAGATCGTGGGCATCGTTCGCCGAACCGGTGCCCTTGAGGCGACCCGCGATGCAGCGCGCACCGAGGCCGACAAGGCCCGCAGCAGTTTGTCCGCGCTCCCAGCGACAGTGCACCGCGAAGCTCTGCTAGAATTTTGCGTTCGGTCGGTCGAGCGTTCGTCTTGATCTGGTCGACAAAGGTGGGCCTTCACAGGCCCCTTTTTATCGGGGTGTAGCTTAGCCTGGTAGAGCGCTACGTTCGGGACGTAGAGGCCGGAGGTTCGAATCCTCTCACCCCG
>NZ_JADMJX010000295.1 GCF_018780185.1 Rhizobacter sp. | reverse complement strand
ATGACCAGCCCCTGCGGCAAGATCCGCATCCCGATCAACGAGAGCTCCGACGACAAGAGCCAGATCGCCGAGTACCTCGACCTGTACCACGGTGAAGGCATCCAGCACATCGCGCTCGGCAGCGACGACATCTACGCCACCGTGGCGCGCATGAAGCAGCAAGGCGTGAGCTTCCAGGACACGATTGCCACCTACTACGACCTGGTCAACAAGCGCTTGCCCAACCACGGCGAAAACCTCGACGAGCTGAAGCGCCTGCGCATCCTGATCGACGGTGCCACGCACCAGGGCGCACCGAACGAATTGCTGCTGCAGATCTTCACGCAGACGGTGATCGGGCCGATCTTCTTCGAGATCATCCAGCGCAAGGGCGACCAGGGCTTTGGTGAAGGCAACTTCCGGGCACTGTTCGAAAGCATTGAACTCGACCAGGTGCGGCGCGGCGTGCTGAGCGACGTGCCGACCACGTGATGACCCCCAACAAGGCTGTCAATCAGGGTGTGGCCCCGGTCACCTACGGCGACGGCACGCGGCCACCGCGCGGTGACTATGCGGCGGCGCGCGCCGACTACACCTGCGACCAGCACTGGGAGCGCTACACCCCGCAAGAGCATGCGCTCTACCAGCGGCTGTACGAGCGCCAGGCGGCGCAGCTGCCGGGCCTGGCCTGCGAGGAGTTCATCGCAGCGGTCTCGCACCTGGGCACGCCGCATGAAATCCCGCGCTTCGATGTGCTGTCGGCGCGCCTGAAGCAGGCCACCGGCTGGGAGGTGGTGGCGGTGCCGGGGCTGATCCCCGAAGAGGCGTTTTTCGGCTTGCTGGCGCAGCGGCGTTTCCCGGTCACGGCCTGGATACGTCGCCCTGAAGAGTTCGACTACGTGGTCGAGCCCGATGTGTTCCATGACCTCTTCGGCCATGTGCCGCTGCTGTTCAACCCGGTGTTCGCCGACTACATGCAGGCCTATGGCGCAGGGGGCCTGAAGGCGAGCCGCCTGCAGGCCTGCGAGTACCTCGCGCGCCTGTACTGGTACACGGTCGAGTTCGGGCTGATCGCCACCCCAGCGGGATTGCGTGCCTATGGCGCGGGCATCTTGTCGTCCACGGGCGAGCTGCGCCACAGCCTGCAGAGCCCGGCCCCGCAGCGCCTGGGCTTCGATGTGGAACGCATCATGCGCACCCACTACCGCATCGACAGTTTTCAGGGCACCTACTTCGTCATCACCGGCTTCGAGCAGCTGTTCGAAGCCACCGCACCCGACTTCACGCCTTTGTATGAGCGCGTGGCGGGGCTGGGTGAACTGAGCGCCGACGCCCGGCTCGCCAGCGACACCGTGTACTGACGGCTCCCCCCAAGGGGTGTCATCAATCGGAGTGATTGAAGCAGCGGCACGTGCCGACCAAACTGCTTCGATGCTCCCCACCGACGCCCTCAACCGCCGCTGTGCCCTGTTCGCGCTGCTGGCGATGACATTCGCCATCGCGATGGGCCTGCTGGCCTGGGGGCCCATCGTGCCGCTATCGGGTGCCCACCACTACGCCGACATGCGCAGCCTTTTCGGCCTGGCCCACGGTGTCAACGCGGCCTTCTGCCTGCCCATGCTGGCCGCCGGCGTGTGGGGCTGGCGTGCCGTGCTGCGCAGTGCGTGGCCGGCAGCGCTGCAGACGCCGTGGCGCTGGTGTTTCGCCTGCATCGCCGTGACGGCGGGCTCGGCGGTGGCGTACCACCTGGCACCAGGGGACCGCGCTTACCTCATCGCGCAAGCGGCAGTCGCCGGTTCCTTTGGCTTGCTGTTGTGCAGCTTTCTGGCCGAGCGCGTGCATGCCGGCTTCGGTTCGCCCCGCGCCTGCGCCACCGCGCTGGGTGTGGCCGCGTTGGCGGCAAGCTTGTCTTCACTCGCCGCCGGCACCGACCTGCGCCCGCTGCTGCTGCTGCAACTGCTGCCGGTGTTGCTGATCCCCGCGGGTGCGCTGAGCCTGCCTGGGCGCTACACGCGCCAGACCGATTGGCTGCTGGTGCTCGGCCTGTACGCCCTCGCCCGCGTGAGCGACCTGAGTGACGACTCCGTGCTGCTCGCCACCGGTGGCGCCATCAGCGGCCACGCACTGATGCATCTGTGCATGGCCAGCGTCACAGCCTGGTTCGCCTACCGCATCAGCGGCGCGGCCACAGCATCGGCCGATGCGGCAGACGACGGCGGTTTGGCCCAGGCCAACACCTCTTTGAGCACCTCGGGGTGATCCATCAGGTGCACGTGCGCGATGCCGGGCACGTGGCGGTTGTCAGCGCCCGGCAGAGTGGCGTTGGACGCAGGGAAGACGATGTTGTCGCAGTGGCTATAGAAGCAGGTGAAGCACGCGGCGTCTTGCGCTGACTCACGCGCTTCGAGCGCTCGCTGCCAATCGGTCCCTTGTGCCATTTCGCGCACGTTCTGGCTCGTGCCAAAACGCCCCAGCCACGTGCCCCGGTGCGGGCTGCCGATGGTGATGGCACGGTGCACGCGCTGCGCGCCACCATAGGCCGCCAGCCAGGCTCGTATCGCCAGCCCACCCATGCTGTGCCCCACCACCACCGGTGCGAGGCCCGTGGCCTGCTCGACGCGCCGCACCGCCTGTTCGACGATGGGTGCGTAGTCGCTGATGGTGCCAAACACCGGCTCCAGGTTCACCGCGACGAAGGGAATGCCCTGTTCGCGCAGGCGCGGCAACCAGCGGTTCCAGAAGCCGCGGTTGCAAACAAAGCCATGCACCAGCACCACACCCCGTTGGCCCGACAGCTCAGGCAAGAAGTCAGGCTCTCTGTTCGAGCGAAAGGGCTGCTGCCAACAGAACACGCGCGGTGCCGTCAGCACTTCACCAAACCAGGCCTTGAGCAACTGTTTGGCACTGGCCTTGGGAGCCGGGTCATTGCCGTGCACACACCAGACGAGCACAAATTCGACCGCCAGAAAAAGTGCGTAGCCGAACACGATGAGCAGCGCGCCGAGCACGGCCCAGGCCGGGTGGCCGGCGTTGGTGGACCAGGCTGCCCCCGCCACGGCAGAGGTCAACAGCGACAGGGTGATGAACTGCTGGAGGCGGGCAAGCATGCCACGATGCTAGGGCATCAACCTCACTTCGCGGCCGCTCAGGCGCTTGGCCAGGCCGGTGGCCAGCTTGTTGGCGAAACCATAGACCGAAAGCTGCGGGTTGGCGCCGATGCTGGTGGGAAACAGCGAGCCGTCGTGCACCGACAGGTTGTTCACCTGCCAGTGTGTGCCGTCGGGCCGCACCACGCCCTGTGCTTCGGTGGCGCCCATGGCGCAGCCGCCCATCACGTGCGCGCTGACCATCCGCGTGAGCAGCGGTTTCATCGGCAAGGCCTTGATCGCAGCCTGGGCTTCGGGCCAGCTGGTGTAGATGCCCGCCAGTTCATGCACCGGCACCACGGTGCGCGCGCCAGCGGCGAACTGGATCTCGGCCATGCTGAGCAGCGCGCGGCGGGCACCGTCCATCACGAAGTCGTTGAGCGGGTAGTCGAGCTGTGGCGAACCATCGGACTGCAGCTTCACCCGCCCGCCCGTCGACTGCGGGTGGAAGCCATCGCGCATGAGCGCCAGCAGGCTGTGCATGTGCGGAAACTGCTTCAACGAATCTGCCTGCGCCTGCCCATAGCCCGCCAAGGTGCTGGCGAAGATGACCGGATGCATCGGTGGCGCTTCGAGCTTGTAGCCAATGGGCCCATCGATCGGCTGCGTGTTCAGGAAGTGGTCGCTGTAGAGCGTCTGCGGCGCGCCGTCCCAGGCTTCGACTTTCTGCTCGAAGGTGGCGGCGGAGATCACCACCGGATGCAAGAAGGTGCGCGCACCCAGCAGGCCATGCGGGTCGGGCAGGTCGGAGCGCTTGAGCAAGGCCGGTGAGTTGATCGCGCCACCCGCCACCACGTAGTGCCGCGCGACGATGCGAGTGGGCCGGCTACCCGACACCACGCTGCCGTTGGCCGTGACCGGCACACACACCAGCGCATTCACTTTTTGCTGCACCAGCTCGAGCGCATGGGCGCGCGTTTGCACCAGCAGCGTGGCACCGCGATCGAGAGCGGCCGGGATGGTGGTCACCAGCATCGACTGCTTGGCATTGGTCGGGCAGCCCATGCCGCAGGAACCGAGGTTCCAGCAGCCCTTCACGTTGCGTGCGATGCCCGATGCGGCAATCCCCAGGCGGGCCGCGCCAGTGCGCAGCAGCTCGTTGTTGGTGTTCGGCGCGGTCAGCCACGGCCCAATGTTCAGCCGGCGTTCTGCCTGCTCGAACCACGGCGCCATGGCCGCTTCGGTGAACTCGCTGAGGCCGAAGTGCTTCTGCCAGTGCGCCAGCGTGGCCGGTGGTGTGCGGAACGAGCTGGTCCAGTTGACGGTGGTGGAGCCGCCGACACAACGCCCCTGCAAGATGTTGATGGCTTTGTCAGCGGTCTTGCGTGCGGCGCTCTCCTGATACAGGGCGGGGTAGGCATCGCTCTCGCGCTGGCGAAAGTCGCTGCTGCTCTTGAGCGGCCCTTCTTCCAGCAGCACCACGCTCAACCCCGCCTGGGTCAGCAGCTCTGCGGTGATGCCGGCGCCGGCGCCGGTGCCCACGATCGCCACGTCGCAGCTCAAGGTGTCAGGCAGTGGCGCATGAGAACCACCGAACACACGCCACCCGCGGGCGAGGCCTTCACGAATCGGGTCGGGCATCTGGCTCATGGCGCTCGTTCAGAGGGTTCGCGGCCCAGGGTAGCCCATCAAGGGCCAGATCTGGGGATCGGCGTAATAGGCGGCGTTCGTCAGGTCACGCAAGGCGTGGTACGCCTGCTGACGCAGGGCAAGCGACGAAGTGCGCATGCCCTGCAGAGCTGACTGGATCTGAGCCGTGTTGGCCGCTGACCAAGACACATGCAGGCCCGCGAGTGCCGCTCGCCCTGGCACGGCAGCGAGGATGGCCAACAACTGCGACAACTCGGTCTGCACCGCCGGGGGGAAGGCGCCGAGCACGTCGTCGAGCCGAGCCATGTGCGCCTGCAAAGCCGCGCTGCGCTGGGCCTCATCCGCAGGCAGGCTGCCATCGAGCACACCACGCGCCACAGAAAAAAAGACCTCGCGGCCCGCAGCGGTCAGCCGCCCCTGTTCGAGGCCGGGGTGGAAGAGCGCGACGCCCCCGCCCACCACCGCGAGCAGGGCCGCGGCGCCAACACCCAGTTTGAGAAAGTGACGTCGTTGCATGCCGGTTTGACGTGAATCGCGTCGAGTGTTGCATCATTCGCCCAACGTTCCGTAGAGGCGAGCGACTAACTCGCTACATGACAAACCCGCGTTCAATTGCATGGCAGCCACCGTCGAATCCATTCTGGGTCACCTCGAAGTCGTCGAACGCGAACGCGCTGCACGTGCGGCGTCTCCTTCGCTGTTGAAGAAGGTGCAGGCCATCAAGGGCTTTCAGCAGCGACGCTTTTCTCACACCTACGCCGACCTGCTGGCGACAGCACGTTACGCTGGCGCGGCGCGGTTTTTCCTGGACGAGCTATACGGCCCGGGCGACTTCAGCCAGCGCGACACGCAGTTTGCGCGCGTGGTGCCAGCGTTGGTGCGCCTGTTTCCGCGCGACGTGGTGGACACCGTCGACACGCTGGCGCAGTTGCACGCGCTTTCGGAGCGGCTGGACAGTGCGATGGGGCGCCACCTGGCCCAAGATGCCGTCGATGCTGGCGCCTACATTGGCGCCTGGCAGGCGACAGGCCAGGCCACCGAGCGCGAGCTGCAGATTGCGCTGACCTTGTCAGTTGGCCAGTCTTTGGACGAACTCACTCGCAAACCGCTGCTGCGCCATACCCTTCGCATGATGCGCGGGCCCGCACGCGCAGCGGGCCTGTCGGCCCTGCAGCAGTTTCTTGAGAGTGGCTTCGACACCTTTCTGGCCATGCGGGGTGCGAAGGAGTTTCTGGCGATCGTGAGCACACGCGAACACCTGCTGGCCGCGAGCCTGTTCGATCAAGCCGTGGCGACCGATGCCGGTGCACGCGAGAGAGCGCTAGGACAATTACCGTAGCCGCCCCCGGCATGGGCTGGGATCATCCGCCGTCTCAACCACGTCGGAGATTCACCTCACCATGCAAAAACCTTGGCTCAAGAGCTACCCCCCCGGAGTCCCCGCCGAAGTTGATGTCGACCAGTACACCTCCTTGGTGGAGTTGCTGGAGATCGCGTACGAAAAATATGCAGAGCGCACCGCGGCGATCTGCATGGGCGGCAGCCTCAGGTTCCGCGACATCGACCGCATGTCCATCTCATTGGCCGCCTGGCTGCAGGCCAAAGGGCTGAAGCCAGGCGCCCGGGTCGCGATCATGATGCCCAACGTGCTGCAGTACATGCCCGCGATCGCGGCCATCTTGCGCGGCGGGTATGTGGTCGTGAACGTCAACCCGCTCTACACACCCCGCGAACTGGAACACCAGTTGAAGGACTCGGGTGCCGAGGCGATCTTCATCCTGGAGAATTTCGCCAAAACCCTAGAGCAGGTGATCGCTTCAACCAATGTTCGCCACGTTGTGCTCGCGTCGATGGGCGATCTGCTCGGCGCGGCCAAAGGAGCGCTGGTCAATCTGGTCGTTCGCAATGTGCGCAAGATGGTGCCGCCTTTCCGGTTGCCGCTGGATCAAGGTCGTACCGTGACGCGTTTCAACAACGCTGTCTCCGAAGGTTCACGCCAGACCTTGCAACGTCCCAAGCTCGGGCCGGAGAGCGTCGCGTTTCTTCAGTACACCGGCGGCACAACCGGTGTGTCGAAAGGCGCGACGCTGCTGCATCGCAATGTGGTTGCCAACATCATCCAGTCGGAGGCCTGGTTCAAGCCCAAGCTCGATACCGTGGGCGACAAGCAGATGGTGGTGGTTTGCGCGCTACCGCTGTATCACATCTTCGCTCTGACAGCTTGCTACATGTTGGGCGCACGACTGGGCTCATTGAACTTGTTGATCCCCAACCCGCGTGACATTCCTGGGTTCATCAAGACCTTGCGCGGCTACAAGGTCAACATGTTCCCCGCAGTGAATACCTTGTTCAACGCGCTGGCGAACCACCCCGACTTCAGCAGTATCGACTTCTCCGAGCTGGCAGTTTCCAACGGCGGTGGCATGGCGGTACAGCAAGCGACAGCCGAAAAGTGGTTGAAGACGACTGGTTGCCCGGTGGTCGAAGGTTATGGGCTGTCTGAGACATCGCCGGTCGCGACCATCAATCGTTTCGACATCTCATCGTTCACCGGCACCATCGGTTTGCCCGTACCGTCGACCGACATTGCGATCCGTGACGACGAAGGACGCGATGTGGCCTTCGGTCAACCAGGCGAAATTTGCATTCGAGGGCCGCAAGTCATGGCCGGCTATTGGAACCGGCCGGACGAAACCGCCAAGGTGATGACGAGCGACGGTTTCTTCAAATCCGGAGACATTGGCGTGATGGACGAGCAAGGCTACGTCAAGATCGTCGATCGCAAGAAGGACATGATTTTGGTGTCCGGCTTTAACGTCTATCCGAACGAGATCGAGCAAGTCGTCGGCATGCACCCTGGCGTGCTGGAATGCGCCGCGATAGGTGTGCCGGACGAACGCTCAGGGGAAGCGGTGAAGCTGTTCGTGGTGCGGAAAGACCCGACCTTGTCCGAGGAGACGCTTGCAGCCTTCTGCGCTGAAAACTTCACGGCCTACAAGCGCCCGAAGTCGATCGAATTCCGTGAAGATCTTCCCAAGTCGAATGTGGGCAAAATATTGCGCAGGGAACTGCGCTCCAACTGAGATACCCGAAAATAGTAACTGCGGTAGCCGTCAAAAAATTCCCGATTGGCTGCTGCAGTTCGTTTTCTGGTTGATCAAACCCCAGGCTGAAAAGCAAAAAACCCCCGTCACTTTCGTGACGGGGGTTTCTCTATTAATAGCCTGACAATGTCCTACTTTCACACGGGAACCCGCACTATCATCGGCGCTGAGGCGTTTCACTGTCCTGTTCGGGATGGGAAGGAGTGGGACCACCTCGCTATGG
>NZ_JADMJX010000202.1:3227-8086 GCF_018780185.1 Rhizobacter sp. | reverse complement strand
GGCCCGCGCCCATCAGGTTGTGGCCGCGGTGCTGCAGCAGCGCGTTCATCGGCACCACCATGTAGCCCCCGATGGCGCCCAGCACCATCAAAAAGGGCGCCGCCACCCAGACGTTGCTGATGAAGTTCATCGCGATCACCAGCAGGCCCATCGCAATGCCCATCGGGATCACGCTGGTGGCCTGGTCCAGGCGCATGCGCACCGAGGCGACCACGGCACCCACCGCCGTGCCCAGCGCCACCACACCCACCAGCGCCGAGGCCTGGGTGGTGCCGTAACCCAGCGCCGCCGCCGCCCAGGCCAGCACGATGTAGCGGAAGTTGCCCGACACACCCCAGATCAAGGTCGTGGTGCCGAGCGAGATCTGGCCCAGCTTGTCGCCCCACAGGCGCGCGTTGCAGTTGGAAAAATCACGCACCAGGACCACCACGCTGCCCGACAGCGGCTGCAAGGGTGCGTCGGTGCGCGGGATCTTCAGGTTGAACAGCGCCGCGATCACGTACAACAAGATCAGCGAGGCAATCGCCGCTTCGGGCGCGGTGTCGATGCCGGTGGTGAACATCGGCAGGTCGACCTGAAGCAGCAGGTGCGAAATGGTGACCCCGACCAGCTGGCCACCCAGCAGCACCCCCAGGATGATGGAGCCGATGGTCAGGCCCTCGATCCAGCCATTGGCCTTGACCAGCTGCGAGTTGGGCAAGAGCTCGGTCAGGATGCCGTACTTGGCCGGCGAGTAAGCCGCCGCACCCAGGCCGACGATGGCGTAAGCCAGCAGCGGGTGGGTGCCGAACAGCATCATCAGACAGCCCACCACCTTGATCAGGTTCGAGAAGAACATGACCTTGCCCTTGGGCACGGCGTCGGCAAAGGCGCCCACCAGCGGCGCAAGGATCACGTAGAACAACGCGAACATCGGCACCAGCGCGGCACGTTGCCATTCAGGTTGGCCCGAGGTCCTCAGCAACTCGACAGCGGCGACGAACAACGCGTTGTCAGCCAGCGAGCTGAAGAACTGCGCTGACATGATGGTGTAGAAACCTTTTTTCATTCGTTCGCCGGGAGCTGCAGGGCACGGAGCCGGGCGGTTATAGCACGCACCCCCACCCCGAGGGCCGAGCGCCGGGCCGCCCCAAGCCGGCCCTCATCCCCCCGGCCCCTCGCCTGCGGCACTCCGCAGGCGAGGGGCCGTCTTCCCGCTGGCAGAATCCAAGCCATGCCGCGCCCCATCGAAGCCTTGGTTTACCCGGACGCCCTCGCGCACAACCTCAAGCGTGCCCGCGAGCACGCGCCCGACGCCAAGGTCTGGGCGGTGGTCAAGGCCAATGCCTATGGCCATGGCGTCGAGCGCGCCTTCGCCGGCCTGCAAGGCGCCGACGGCTTTGCACTGCTCGACCTGGCCGAGGCCGAGCGGCTGCGCGCCCTCGGCTGGCGCGGCCCCATCCTGTTGCTCGAAGGCTGCTTCGAAACGCGCGACCTGGAGCTGTGCTCACGCCTCAACCTGTGGCACGTGGTGCACCACGAAGCGCAGATCGACTGGCTGGCCACGCACAAGACGACCTGGCCGCACCACGTGTATTTGAAGATGAACAGCGGCATGAACCGCCTGGGTTTCACGCCGGCGGCCTTTCGCTCGGCGTGGCAACGCCTGTCGGGGCTGACGCAGGTGGACGAGATCACGCTGATGACCCACCTGTCTGATGCCGATGGCGACCTCAACACCTCGCGCGGCATCGCCCACCAGCTCGCCACCTTCGAGGCTGCCACGCATGACCTGCCCGGCGAGCGCTCCATCAGCAACAGCGCCGCCACGCTGCGCTTCGCACCCAAGCTGGCCGAGGTGCGCGGCGACTGGGTGCGACCGGGCATCATGTTGTACGGCTCGTCGCCCGATTTCCCGCAGCACAGCATCGCGCAGTGGCAGCTGCAGCCGACGATGACACTGAGATCGCGCCTGATCGGCATGCAGCTCCTGCAAGTGGGCGACACGGTCGGCTACGGCAGCAGCTTCACCGCCGACCGCGCGATGCGCATCGGCATCGTGGCGTGCGGTTATGCCGACGGCTACCCGCGCTCGGCGCCCACCGGCACGCCGGTGCTGGTGAACGGCATTCGCACGCGGCTGGTCGGGCGGGTGTCGATGGACATGGTCACCGTCGACCTCACGCCGGTGACCCACGCCGTGATCGGCACCGAGGTCACGCTGTGGGGCCGCGGCCCGCACGGCGAGGTGCTGCCCATCGACGAAGTGGCGCACGCCGCCGGCACCGTGGGCTATGAGCTGATGTGCGCGCTGGCGCCGCGTGTGCCTGTGCGGGCAGAGGCGCTCGGGTGAGCGCCCGGCCGGCGCCGCCGTCGACGGGCACCCGGCACGGCCCGCTGGCTTTCGAACACCAAACCCGCGCCGACGTGCGCGCGCGGCGCTGGCTGCGCCTGCACGTGTTTCTCGTCAGCGTGGTGACGCTGCTGACCGGTGCCGCCCTCTCCCATGTGCTGATGCGACTGGGCATGGCGCACCTGGGTGCCCGCTTTGTGCTGTCGCTCATGGGCGCCTATGCGGCGTACCTGGGCTTGTTGTACCTGTGGGGGCGCTGGCTGCTGTCGCGCGATGAAGGTTCGTTCGACGTGCCGGACATGGGTTCGGGCACAGGCTCTTCGAACAGCACCGCCAGTGCGCGCCCCTTTGAGTCAGGCGGTGGCGGCGACTTCGGTGGCGGTGGGGCCGGCGCCAGCTTCGACGGCAGCCCGGCAGCCGATGCGCTGTCGGGCACGGTCGAAGCGCTGGGCAGCGCCGACGAGGGCATCGTGGTGGTGGTGCCGCTGGCCCTGGCAGTGGGTGCGGCGGTGCTGCTGGGCACCGGGCTCGGCTTTGTGGTGTTCGGGCTGTTCGGCGTCGAGGTGCTGTTGGGGGTGGTGGTCGAGATCGCGTTCGCCTCGGTCGGTGGCGCCCTGGCCTACAAGGCACGCCGTGAGGGCTGGCTGTTGTATGCGTTGCGGCGCACGGTGTGGCCGATGGCCGCCGTGCTGGTGTGCGCGCTGCTGCTCGGCCTGGCGATGCAGCGCTGGCTGCCCGCCGCAGCCACCTTGCCGCAGGCGCTGCGCATGCTGTGGGCGTGATGGTCGCCGTCAACGAAAACGAGGTCGAGTTCAGCGCCATCCGTGCGCAAGGCGCGGGTGGGCAGAACGTCAACAAGGTGTCGAGCGCGGTGCATCTGCGCTTCAACATCCGCGCTTCGTCGCTGCCCGATCCGGTGAAAGAACGCCTGCTCGCGATGTCGGACCAACGCATCACCGATGAAGGCGTGGTGGTGATCAAGGCGCAGACCTCGCGCAGCCAGGACATGAACCGCCAGGACGCATTGCGCCGCCTGCAGGAGCTGGTCGACAGCGTGGCCACGCCGCCGCGGGTGCGCCGGGCGACCAAGCCGAGCTACGGCTCCAAACAGCGGCGCCTCGAAGGCAAGAGCCAGCGGGGTGAGATCAAGGCCGGGCGCACCAAGGTGCGGGGCGAATAGTGTCCGGTCCGCGCCCCGCGCCCTGATGCACCCGGTCCTGAAGCAGCTCAGGCCCCCAGCTGTTCGCCCAAGAGCGCGAGGCTCTGCAAATCACCGGCCGGCAACTTGCCGGCGCGCAACAGGGTGGCGCTGTGGATGCCGCGCAGGCGGTACAGCAGCTCTTGCTCCACGGCCTCGACTTCGGCGGCGTCTTGCACCGCCACGTCGCCATCGATCCACAGACCGCTCGCGTTCCAGCCCTTGCGCAGGCGGGCGAGCAGGTGCTGGGCCAGGCCCAGCGCATCCATCAGGGCCTGTGACTGTGCGGTCGAGGCGAGCGCGACGATGCCGACGTGGGCGGTTTGCAAGGCGGCGTCGAGCAGGGCCAGGCGCACCTGGATCTCGTCGCGGCTCAGGCTCGCTTGCAAGGCCGGCTCCAGCCCGCTCGCGTAAGCGATCGGGCCCACCCAGCCGAGCTCGAATTCACCCGGTACCACCCGCAGCGCCACGCTGGCGCGTGCGAGCTGCGGGCAGTCACCGCGCAGCACCGCGAGCACGGCTTCGGTGACGGCCAGCTGGCGGCCCGGCGACGAGAGGTGCTCACGTTGCAGGCAATGCGGGTAGCCCGAGCCGTCGAGCCGCTCGTGGTGCTCGGCCACGGCACGCGCCACCGCCGAGGGGTAGTCGGTGAGCTGCTGCAAGAGCAGCTTGCCGACGTGCGGGTGCACCACCAGGTGCTGGTAGCTCTGGAAGCTGAGCGCGCCGTCGGCATCGGCCTCGCCGTGTTCGGGAGCGATGTACATCTCGCCCAGGTCGTGCAGCAGGCCGCACAACATGGCCAGGCGCAGCTCCTGGGTGCTGCCGCCGTGCGAGATGGTCAAGGCACCATTGAGCGCCATCGCCTGCAGGGCGTGGTCGAACGATTCGGGCCGCGAGGCCTGGCCGGCGGTCAGCAGCAACTGCACCACCGGGTGCAGCGGCAGGTGGGGCGCTTCGCGCAGCAGCTTGGCGGCGTGCGGGCGCAGCAGCGGGGCCAGCGGGCCGTCGCGCTCGATCAGCCGCTCCAGCGACTGCACCAGCGAGTGGGCGGTCACGCCGTCTTCAGCCAGCAGGCAGGATTCGAGCGGCTGGCGCAGCTGACGGTCGAGCAGCTTGCGCTGCAAGGCCTGCGAAACCGGCTGGTCGCGGGCCCAGAGCTTGGTGCCGGAGACGTCGAAGATGTCGGTCGAGGCGATGATCGACTTGGTCTGGCTCGCCTCCAGGATGGTCGCCAACGCATGCGGGTTGGCGGTCGTGAAGCTCTGGGGCTGGGCGGACGTGTTCATCATGTCGTGGTCTCCAACAGGCCGTGTCGACCTGTTTTCGACA
>NZ_JADMJX010000202.1:0-3127 GCF_018780185.1 Rhizobacter sp. | reverse complement strand
GCCAGCAGGAAGACGGTGCCTTTCGGGTTGACGGCATTCACCATCCAGCCGCGCAACACCAGGCTGCGGCGCGAGGCAAGCACCGCCTCGCCGGCCTCGGCCACCATCGGCACTGCCGGGGCGCGCCACTGCTTGATGCCCAGCCACACGAGATACGCGACACCCAGCCACTTGACGATCGCAAAGCCCAGGCTGGAGGTCGCGATCAACGCGCCCAGGCCGAGGCCCACCACCAGGATCTGCGTCCAGATGCCCAGCACCAGGCCGAGCGTCATGAAATAACCGCGCGCAAAACCGTGGTTCAGGCCCGAGCTCATCGCGGCCACCGCGCCCGCGCCGGGCGAGATGCTGATGGCCCAGGAGGCGGCGAAAAAGGCGAACCAGGTGGTGAGTTCCATGGTGTTTCTTGGGGGTCAGAGGTAAGAGGTGACGATCTCGCCCAGGCGGCGGATGTGGGCGTCGAGCTTGGCCGACCAGGGGTCGCCGTAGTGCAAGCGGATGAAGTGGTCGAAGCGCGCACTGCAGCTGAAGGTGGCGCCGGGTGCGCAGCCGATGTGTTCGTGCCGCGCCTGCTCGAAGACCTTGCGCGAGTCGACCTGCGGCGGCAGCTCGATCCACAGCATCAAGCCGCCTTGCGGACGGCTGAGCTTGCACCCCACCGGGAAGTAGCGCGCCACCGCGTCGGCCATCTGCTGTGCCTGCTGCTTGAGCGCCGCGCGCAACTTGCGCATGTGGTGGTCGTAGCCGCCGTCGCGGATGAACTCGGCCAGCACCTCCTGCTCGAGCATGCCGCCGGTGATGGAGGTGTGGAACTTGTGCGACTGCGCGGTCTTGAAGTGGCGGCCCGGCGCCATCCAGCCCACGCGGTAACCGGGCGCCACGGTCTTGGTGAAGGCCGAGCAGAGGATCACGTCGTCGCGGGTGTCGAAGCTCTTGAGCACCGGCGGGCGCTCGTCGCCGAAATAGGTTTCGCCGTAGATGTCGGTCTCGATCAGCGTGAAGCCGCGCTCGGCCGCGAGCGCCACCAGGCGGCGCTTGTTCTCAAGCGGCATCAGGCTGCCCAGCGGGTTGTTGAAGTTGGGGATCACGACGCAGGCCTTCACGGCCCCCGGCTCGCGGGTGGCGAGGTCGAGCGCCTCGACCGAGATGCCTTCGCGCGGGTGGGTCGGGATCTCGATCGAGCGCATGCCCAGGCTGCGGATGATCTCCAGCAGCATCCAGTAGCAGGGTGACTCGATGGCGATCGTGTCGCCCACCTGGGCGGCAGAGCGCAGCGCCAGAAAGATGGCCTCGGTGCCGCCGTTGGTGAGGATGATCTCTTCGGGGCGCAAACGCACACCGGCGCTCACGCTGCGGCGCGCCACCTCTTGCCGCAGCGCCGCGCTGCCGGTGATGGTGTAGCGCGAGGCGAAATCGGGCCGCAACCGGTTCATGCGCGCCAGCAGGTGGCGCAGCTTGGCCTCGGGCAAGAGCGAACGCGCCGGCATCGGGCAGAACGAGGGCGCGGCCAGCGGGTCGTCGTTGCCGTACAAGAACTCGCGTGTCAGGTCATCGGCGGTCACGAAACCGGGCCGGCCCATGCGGGTGTCGATCTCGGGCTCGGGCAAGGCCTCGTGGCGCGGCGCCACGAAATAACCCGACTTCGGCCGCGCCTCGACCAGGGCCTGGTTCTCCAGCCAGCGGTACGCGAGCGTGATCGTGGACGCGCTCACGCCGTGCTGCTGGCACAGCTGGCGCACCGAGGGCAGGCGGTCGCCGGTGCGCAGGCTGCCACCCTGGATGGCCTGCGCCAACTCACCCGCAACGCGGTGATAGAGGGGGAATCCGGCGTCGACGGGGGTGTCCATGGCGCAGATTGTGAACGTCGGCGGGCCGATGTGACAGGCACAGAAGTCGTCAGTTGTCACCAATACAGATGGGTTTCGTGACATCTGTGCTGCTGCAGTTTGGCCAGGGCTGGATGTGGTGGGCCTGGGCCGAAACCGGAACACTGGTCTCCCAGAAACCCACCGCCACGGAGGCCGCCATGGTTCGCTTCACACCCCCCGTCACCCTCAAGCTCAGCCGCGGCGAAGTGCTCGCCTGGGAGCAGGCGACCACCCGGGTGCGTGTGGTGTCGGGCCAGGTCTGGATCACCCAGCGCAACGACCTGATCGACCACTTCCTGCACCACGGCCAGTGTTTCGAGCTGCGTCGCGGCCACGGCATGCTGATCGGCGCCGAGCAGGACGTGTGGCTGCGCTTCGAGCGCGACCCCTCGTGGCGTGGCTCCTTATCGAGCCTGTGGCGCAGGCTCACCGGGCGAGCCACCCCCGCGGCTACAGTCGCCGGGTGAGCAAACCCAAATCGATCTACACCTGCAACGAATGCGGGGGCACCAGCCCCAAGTGGCTGGGCAAGTGCCCCAGCTGCAACGCCTGGAACACCCTGGTCGAATCGGTGGCCGACGCGCCGTCGAAACACCGCTACCAATCGCTCGCCGCCGCGCAACCGGTGGCCACGCTCTCGGAGATCGAGGCGTCGGACGTCGACCGCCAGCCGACCGGCATCGACGAGCTCGACCGTGTGCTGGGTGGCGGCATCGTCGCCGGCGGCGTGGTGCTGATCGGTGGCGACCCGGGCATCGGCAAGTCGACGCTGCTCTTGCAGGCGCTCGACTCACTCTCGCGCAACTTGCGCACCCTGTATGTGACCGGCGAAGAGTCGGGCGCCCAGGTCGCATTGCGATCGCGCCGCCTCGGGCTCGACGGCTCCAAGGTGCGCGTGATCGCCGAGATCCAGTTGGAAAAGATCAGCGCCACCATCGAGGCCGAGCAGCCCGCGGTGTGTGTGATCGACTCGATCCAGACCGTCTACAGCGACCAGCTCACCTCGGCCCCCGGCTCGGTGGCGCAGGTGCGCGAATGTGCGGCGCAACTCACGCGCATCGCCAAGAGCAGCGGCACGGCGATCGTGCTGGTCGGCCACGTGACGAAAGAAGGCGCACTCGCCGGGCCGCGTGTGCTGGAGCACATCGTCGACACGGTGTTGTACTTCGAGGGCGACACGCACAGCAGCTTCCGCCTGGTGCGCGCGATCAAGAACCGCTTCGGCGCGGTCAACGAGATCGGCGTGTTCGCGATGACGG
>NZ_JADMJX010000122.1 GCF_018780185.1 Rhizobacter sp. | reverse complement strand
GATCACCGCAGCCTGCTCACGCGCCCCACGCTGCGCTGGTACGACGCACCGCTGTTGCTGTGGCGTGCGCTGCGCATGAAAGCCCCCGCCTCCAGTTCATTGCGCGAGGCACGTCCATGACAACCCCCGAGCAATACGTGCAGGAGAAAGCTGCCGCCAGCGGCTCCAGCTTCTATTACGCGTTCCTGTTCCTGCCCCCGCCGCGGCGTGCGGCGATCACCGCCTTCTATGCGTTCTGCCGCGAGGTCGACGATGTGGTCGACGAAGTGCACGACCCGGGCGTCGCCGCCACCAAACTCGCCTGGTGGCGCAAGGAGGTCGCGACCAGCTTCAACGGCCAGGCCACGCACCCGGTGATGAAGGCTTTGATGCCGCACGTGGCGGATTTCGACATCCGCGGCGAACACCTGCTGGCCGTGATCGAAGGCTGCCAGATGGACCTCGATCAGTCGCGCTACCTCGACTACCCGGGCCTCGCACGCTACTGCCACCTGGTGGCCGGCGTGGTGGGCGAAGTGGCCTCGGGCATCTTCGGGCGCAGCGAGGCCGTGACCATCGAGTACGCGCACAAGCTGGGCCTGGCCATGCAGCTCACCAACATCATTCGCGACGTGGGCGACGACGCGCGCCGTGGCCGCATCTACCTGCCGGTGTCGGAGCTGCAGCAGTTTGACGTGAAAGCGCAGGAGATCCTGAACCGCGGCTACAGCGATCGTTTCACCGCGCTGATGCGCTTTCAGGCCGAGCGCGCTCACCGCTGCTACGACGAGGCCCTGGCCTTGTTGCCCGAAGCCGACCGCCGCGCGCAAAAGCCCGGTTTGATGATGGCCAACATCTACCGCACCCTGCTGCGCGAGATCGAAGCGGCCAACTTCCAGGTGCTGCACCAACGCATCTCGCTCACGCCGCTGCGCAAGCTGTGGATCGCGCTGCGCACCAACTGGCGAGGCCGTTGATGGGCCTAGCGCGGCGCGTGGCCGTCATCGGGGGCGGCTGGGCCGGCTTGGCCGCTGCGGTCGAGGCCACGCGCCGCGGTCACCACGTCACCTTGTATGAGATGGCCGCTCAGCTCGGCGGCCGGGCCCGTGAGGTCGACTTCGGCGATGCCGTGCTCGACAACGGCCAGCACATCCTGATCGGCGCCTATTCACAAACGCTGGCCTTGATGCGGCTGGTGGGCGTCGACATCGACCAGGCCCTGCTGCGCACCCCACTGCGCGTGACCTACCCCGATGGGGCGGGGCTGCAGCTGCAACCCGGCTCTCCGATCCTCGCGTTCGCCAGCGCCGTGCTGCGCTACCCCGGTTGGCGCTGGCGCGACAAGCAGGCGCTGTTGCTGACGGCCACTGGCTGGGCCTTGCGCCGCTTTCGCTGCAACCCCACGCTGAACGTCGCCGAGCTGACCTCGCACCTGCCCGTCGCCGTGCGCGACGAGCTGCTCGACCCGCTGTGCGTGGCCGCCCTCAACACGCCCGCCTCCCACGCCAGCGCCTCGGTGTTCTTGCGTGTGCTGAAGGACGCCTTGTTCTCCGGGCCGGGCTCGGCCGATCTGCTGCTGCCCAGGTTGCGACTGAGTCAGCTGTGGCCGCAGCCCGCCGCGCGCTGGCTGGCAACATCCGGCGCCACGCTTCGGCTGTCGCAGCGGGTGGACACGCTGGAAGGCTCAGGCGATGGCTGGCGCGTCAACGGCGATCCAGCCGATGCCGTGGTGCTGGCCTGCACCGCCAACGAAGCCGCGCGGCTGACGGCGACCCTCGCGCCCGGCTGGTCACGCCTGGCGGGTGCGCTGCACTATGAACCCATCGTCACGGTCTACACGCGCAGCCCCGGCAGCCGCCTGCCGCAGCCGATGATGGCCTTGCGCAGCAACGAGCTGCGCCCCGCACAGTTCGTGTTCGACCTCGGCGCCATCAGCGGGCTCGATGGCGTGTTCGCCTTCGTGGTGAGCGGTGCCGCGAGCTGGGTTGCACAAGGCCTGGACGCCACCACGGCGGCCACGCTGAAACAGGCGGGCGAGGCTCTCAGCGCTCATCTGCGCAGCCCCCTCGAAACGCTGCGCAGCACCACCGAAAAGCGTGCCACCTTCTTGTGCACGCCCCAATTGCAACGCCCACCCCAACAGGTGCTGCCTGGCCTGTGGGCCGCAGGCGACTATGTGCAAGGCCCCTACCCGGCCACGCTGGAAGGCGCCGTACGCTCTGGAATGGAAGCGGCAGCGGGCATTGCGTGAATTTTTCGCGATGCAAAATCTCGTCAAACTACGTCAAAATGACGGCATGAAAAGCAAAGAGGATCAAAAACCCGCGATCCAGGTGCTTGAGCGCATGTTCTCGCTGCTGGACCTGCTGGCATCGCACCAGGACCCGGTGTCCCTGAAGCTCATCAGCGAACAGACCGGGCTGCACCCGTCCACCGCGCACCGCATCTTGAACGACCTGACGGTCGGCCGTTACGTCGACCGCCCCGAGGCTGGCAGCTACCGCCTGGGCATGCGTCTGCTCGAGCTGGGCAACCTGGTGAAGGCCCGCCTCGATGTGCGCGACGCGGCGCTCGGCCCCATGCGCGAGTTGCACAAGCTCACCCACCAGCCGGTGAACCTGTCGATGCGTCAAGGCGACGAGATCGTCTACATCGAGCGCACCTACAGCGAACGCTCGGGCATGCAGGTCGTGCGCGCCGTCGGTGGCCGCGCACCGCTGCACCTCACCTCGGTGGGCAAACTCTTCCTCGCCCACGACGATCCGCAACGTGTGCGCGCCTACGCCGCCCGCACCGGCTTGGCCGGGCACACACGCAACAGCATCACCGACGCCAGCACGCTGGAGCGCGAGCTCTCCAAGGTGCTGCAGTACGGCACCGCGCGCGACGACGAGGAGCTCGAGCTCGGGGTGCGCTGCATGGCCGCAGGCATCTTCGACGACCAGGGGAAGCTGGTGGCAGGCCTGTCGATTTCGGCACCGGCCGATCGGCTCGAAGAAGGCTGGCTGGAGCGGCTCAAGTCCACCGCGTCGCAAATATCTTCGGCGCTGGGCCACCGCGGATAAAACACTCAGCACCCGAAAGGCAAAGAGCCCGGCATGCCGGGCTCTTTGCTTCAGGAATGTGCAGTGATCAGGACGTGACCTTCGGTGCCTCAAGCACCACCGGCTCAGCCGCCGCCGGAGCCGGCTCAGGCATCGGGACCGCCGCAGGGGTCACAAAAATGGGGGCGACCAGCGTCGGAGGCGTCATCAGCACCGGCGGTGCAGCCGCCACCGGGGCGCGCTCGCTGACCCACTTGCGCACGCGCTCGGCATCCCCGAGGCGCGAGTATTTGCCGGCCGAATCAAGGAAGACCATGATGACCTGGCGCCCTGCCAGCTTGGCCTGCATCACCAGGCAGCGCCCGGCTTCGGAGATGTAGCCGGTCTTTTGGAGGCCGATGTTCCACTCGGGGTTGTTCACCAAGCGATTGGTGTTGTGAAACTGGAGTTGCCGGCGACCCACCGCCACTTCGTATTCGGGCGAGGTCGACAACTCGCGGATCAGCGGGTAGTTGTGCGCGGCCTTCACCAGGGTCGCCAGATCACGGGCGCTCGACTGGTTCTGGCTGGACAGGCCGGTGGGCTCGACATAGCGTGTGTCGGCCATGCCCAACTCGCTCGATTTCCGGTTCATCGCCGACACAAACGCGCTCATGCCGCCCGGGTAGTGGCGGCCAAGCGCGTGTGCGGCACGGTTTTCAGACGACATCAGCGCCAAGTGCATCATCTCGCCGCGGGTGAGCTGGGTGCCCACGCGCAAACGCGAACGGCTGCCCTTTTCGGTGTCGACATCGTCTTGGCTGACGGTCAGCACTTCATCAAGCGGAAGCTTGGCTTCGGCCACCACCAGCGCCGTCATCAGCTTGGTCAGCGATGCGATGGGCAGCACCGCCTTGGAGTTCTTGCTGAAAAGAACCTCGTTGGTCTCTTGATCCATCACCAGGGCAACGCTGGACTTCAGGTCGAGCGGGTCGGCGGCCGAGTGCAGGCCATACACCTGGCCGAACGACGGCCGCTCGGACACCACGCGCACACGGGTGCGCAGGCTGGTGCGTTTGATCTTGGAAGTGCGAACCACCACCGCCTTCGACTTGACGGCGGGAGCCTTGGACACCACGGCAACGCGCTTCTTGGCCGGCTTGGACGCAGCGCCTGCAGAGAGAGGCAGGCAGACAGCAATCGTCAGCGCGACCAGACCACGCAGAACGGACAACGCTGACTTTTGGGAGAACCGCATCACAACAACCCCTTGACGCTCGGTGACCCGAGTGTAAGTGACAAGAAAAAAACCTGCAAGATCAAAAACTTGCGCGATTTTCCTCAAGTCAGACTTAGGAATTGTCAGGAGTGTGACAAATATCACCCCTGGGCCGCGACACGCTCGTTCTTGCTATGCAGTTTGTTCAACGCTGCGAGGTACGCCTTGGCCGACGCCACAACGATGTCGGGGTCGGAACCCACGCCATTGACGACACGCCCACCATGCTGGAGCCGCACCGTCACCTCGCCCTGAGATTCTGTGCTGCCCGAGGTGATCGCATTGACTGAATAGAGCAGCATCTCCGCGCCAGTTTTCAGCTTCGACTCGATGGCCTTGAGGCTCGCGTCGACCGGGCCGTTGCCATCGCTCTCGGTGTGGTGCTCGGTGTCGCCCGCTGCAAACGCCACCTTCGCGTGCGGGCGTTCACCGGTTTCCGAACGCTGCGACAAGGCCAGCAGACGGTAATGCTCGTGCTCGGTGGTCACCGATTCATCCATCACCAAGGCGAGGATGTCTTCGTCGAAGATGTCGCTCTTGCGGTCGGCCAGCTCCTTGAACTTGGAGAATGCCGCGTTGACCTCGGCTTCAGAGTGCAGCTCGATGCCCAGTTCGTTCAGCCTCTGCTTGAAGGCGTTGCGCCCCGAGAGCTTGCCGAGCACGATCTTGTTGGCGGCCCAGCCCACGTCTTCGGCGCGCATGATCTCGTAGGTGTCGCGCGCCTTGAGCACGCCGTCTTGGTGGATGCCCGAGGCGTGGGCGAAGGCATTTGCGCCCACCACCGCCTTGTTGGGCTGCACCACGAAGCCGGTGGTCTGCGACACCAGGCGCGAGGCAGGCACGATCTGCGTCGCGTCGATGTCGAGGGTGAGGCCGAAGTAGTCTTTGCGGGTGCGCACCGCCATCACCACTTCTTCGAGCGCGCAGTTGCCAGCGCGTTCACCCAGGCCGTTGATGGTGCATTCGATCTGACGGGCGCCGCCGATCTTCACGCCGGCCAGCGAGTTGGCCACTGCCATGCCGAGGTCGTTGTGGCAATGCACCGACCAGATCGCCTTGTCGGCGTTGGGAATGCGGTTACGTAGATCGAGGATGAAGTTGCCGTACAGCTCGGGGATGGCGTAGCCCACGGTGTCGGGGATGTTGATGGTGGTCGCGCCTTCGGCAATCACGGCCTCCAGCACGCGGCACAGGAAGTCGGGGTCGGAGCGGTAGCCATCTTCGGGCGAGAACTCCACATCACCCGACAGGTTGCGCGCAAAACGGGTCGACAAGCGTGCCTGCTCGAACACCTGGTCGGGCGTCATGCGCAGCTTCTTTTCCATGTGCAAGGCACTGGTGGCCAAAAACAGGTGGATGCGGGTGGAGGCGCCACCTTGCAGCGCCTCGGCCGCGCGCGCGATGTCGCGGTCGTTGGCGCGAGCCAGAGAGCACACCGTGCTGTCCTTGATGGCCTGGGCAATGGCTTTCACTGCTTCGAAGTCGCCGTTGGACGAGGCCGCGAAGCCTGCCTCGATCACGTTGACCTTCAGGCGCTCGAGCTGGCGTGCAATGCGCAGCTTCTCGTCCTTGGTCATCGATGCGCCGGGGGACTGTTCGCCATCACGCAAGGTGGTGTCGAAGATGATGAGTTTGTCGGTCATGGCTTGCTCCTGTTTACTTTTCCGTATGTTAGGCGAGCACGGCTTGCGCAAAGCGCAGGTGGCCTTGTCGCATGGCGCGGTGCAGGCCCGAGGTGATGGCTTTCAGCGAGGCCGACACGATGTTCGAGTCGATGCCCACGCCGAACAGCGTCACCGCGTCGCCGATGCGCACTTCGAGATAAGCCACCGCCTTCGCATCGGCACCACTGCCGATGGCGTGCTCGTGGTAATCGAGCACACGAAGGGGCGTTGCGAGCTGGCGATTCACGCCTTCAACAAAAGCCTCGATGGGGCCCGAGCCCACACCTTCGACGCCCAGGCCTCGCCCGCCGAGCTCGATCGCGGTGGACAAACGCACCTGGCCGTTAGGCGCTTCTGAGATCGTGGCGTGGATCACCTGCGCGCCCCAGGCGCCGGCCACGCTGTACTCGCGTTGAAAGATGTTCCACAGCTCGGGTGCCGTCAGCTCCTTGCCGCTGTCGTCCATCACCTGCTGCACCACCTGGCTGAACTCGATCTGCAAGCGCCGTGGCAACTCGAGACCGTATTCGTTCTCGAGCAGATACGCGATGCCGCCCTTGCCCGACTGGCTGTTGACGCGGATCACCGCGTCGTAGCTGCGGCCCAGGTCCTTGGGGTCGATGGGCAGGTAGGGCATGTTCCACACGTCGCCGTCCTTGCGTGCCGCGAAGGCTTTCTTGATCGCATCCTGGTGCGAGCCGGAAAACGAGGTGTAGACCAGGTCGCCCACGTACGGGTGGCGCGGGTGCACCGGCAATTGGTTGCAGTGCTCGACGCAGCGGCGTACCTCGTCGATGTCCGAGAAGTCGAGGCCCGGCGATACACCCTGGGTGTAGAGATTGAGCGCGATGTTGACCAGGTCGACATTGCCGGTGCGCTCGCCATTGCCGAACAGGCAACCTTCGATGCGGTCGGCACCGGCCATCAAGGCCAGCTCGCCGGTGGCCGTGCCGGTGCCGCGATCGTTGTGCGGGTGGACCGACAACACGATGGCGTCACGCCGCGCCAGGTGGCGATGCATCCACTCGACCATGTCGGCAAACACGTTCGGCGTGGAGCGCTCGATGGTGGTCGGCAGGTTGATGATGCATTTGTGCTCGGGCGTGGCTTGCCACACCTCGGTGACGGCGTCCACCACACGCTTGGCGAAGTCGAGTTCGGTGTCGGAGAAGGTTTCCGGCGAGTACTCGAAGCGCCATTCAGTCTCTGGTTGGTCTGCGGCCAGTTGGTTCATCAGCTGCGCATGCTCGACCGCCAGGGCGACCACGCCGTCCTGATCCAGGCCCAGCACCACATCGCGCATCACCGGCGCAGTTGCGTTGTAGAGGTGGACGATGGCGCGCTTGGCCCCCTGCAGAGACTCGAAGGTGCGGCGGATCAACGGCTCGCGCGCCTGCGTCAGCACCTGGATCGTCACGTCATCGGGGATCAGGTCTTGCTCGATCAGCGTGCGGACGAAGTCGAACTCGGTCTGCGACGCGGACGGGAAACCCACCTCGATCTCCTTGAACCCGATGCGCAACAGCATCTGGAACATGCGCAGCTTGCGCGCCGAGTCCATCGGCTCGATCAGCGCCTGGTTGCCGTCGCGCAGATCGGTACTCAGCCAGATCGGCGCGCGTGTCAGCACGGCGTCGGGCCAGGTGCGGTCGCGCAAGGCGACGGGAGCAAAAGCGCGGTACTTCAAGTGCGGTTGTTTCAACATCATGGCGAATCCCCAGTGAGTGGAATCACAACCAGCACATGCTCGACAAAGCAAAACGGCCCGATGCTGGTTGCATACGGGCCGTTGAGAGCGAAAACGAGTAGACGTGAACGATCAGCGAGCCCGTGGCACCTCTAGTAGGGCTAGCGTGAAAGCGGTCGAGAACGTCATAGATCGCGAATATAGCACGCAGCTTTTCAGCGATGCAGGCCTTCTTCGTCGGGCTCGTCCATCGAGGTGGAGATCACGCTCACGGGGCGGCCCTTGACACGCTTCCACGCATAGACACCGTAGCCCGACAGCCCGTAGATCACGAACAAGCCGAACAACACCAGCGGCGGGTGCAGCGTGATGAAGGCAATACCCAGCGCAATGGCCACGATCACGATGAAAGGCACCGAGCGTTTGAAGCTCACGTCCTTGAAGCTGTAGAACGGCACGTTGGTCACCATCGTGAGGCCGGCAT
>NZ_JADMJX010000343.1:5648-8157 GCF_018780185.1 Rhizobacter sp. | reverse complement strand
GCCAGGCGGTCGATCAGCTGGCCGCTGTCGACCCAGTTGTTGCCGCTGCGCAGGCCGTCGACGATCATCTGCGGGCCGACCTGTTTCTTGTCGGTGTGGCCGTGGCGCACCAGGGTGTAGTTGCGCTGGTACTCGCCGGGCCAGAAGTCGTTGTCGCTGCGGCGGTCGTCCACGCTGAACGCGCCGCGCGAGTGCCAGTCGGAGCTGGCAAAGAACCACCAGTTGCGGCCTTCACCGAGCAGCGCGTCCCACACGCCGCCGACCTGGCCTGCGTAAACGCCGGTGCCGCCGAAGGTGGTGCCACCGACCGAGTCGTAGCGCACGCTGCCGATGGCGTTGCGGCGCAGGTTGTACTCACCGCGGCGGTCCGACGCGCCGTGGCCCGGCTGGCTCTCGAAGCCGAAGGCAACGCGCGGGCCGGCGTTGTTGAAGTTGCGCAGGTGCTCCACATTGAAGCCGTTGTTGCCCGCCGGGTTGAACGGGCCGGCGCGCTCCAGGTGGGCCGGCACGTAGTAGCTGGCGTTGGGGTGCATGGCCGCCATCCACTTGACCGCCTCGACCGTCTTGAGGTGGCCGTTGTCACCGTTCGCGCCATTCAGCTTGGCGGCGGCGAGGTTCCAGTCGGGGCTGGCGCTGTTGGCGCTGCCGGGCACCGAGCAGTCCCAGTTGTTGCCCACGCCGCTGTTGACGTTGCCGGGCTGGGTGGTGGTGTTGCCACGGCTGGTGTCGCTGTTGCCGCGGTCGAAGCAGTATTGCCATTGCGCCAGCGCGTTGGCATTGCCGAGCGCGGTGTAGCCCGCGGTGGTCGGCAGCTTCTGCTTGTAGATGGCCGCCGGCATCTGGCCGGTGACCACGCCCATCGAGGTGTGCTCGTGGCCGGCCACGACCGACTCGATGCCCATGAACAGCGGCTCGTTGCGGTAGGCCGCCAGGTACTCGAGCAGCGGGTACTGGAAGGTCTGCACCGCCTCCCAGCGCCACATGTTCTGGGTAGCGCCCGAACCCGAGGCGTTGCCCTTGGGCGTGACGGCCGGGTTGGTGTTTTTCCAGGTGGTGTTGGGGCCTTGCAGAGTGATGCCGTCGGCGGCGTAGACCAGCGGGTAGGCCGGCGTGGCGAGGCTCGCGTCTTCGGCCAGCGTGCAGTTGCGGTTGCCGGTGCCGCCGTGGCCGGCTTGCACGAACCAGTCGAGGCCCCAGGGCGTTTCTTCGGTGCGGTCCATCGACTTGCGAACCTTCTTCTGCAACGACACCGCGCCGTCGGAGCAGGTGCTGTGGTTGTGGAAGTCGCCCGCCAAGTAGGTGCCCGACTTGTTGCTGCCGTGCCCGTGGTCGTGGCCCTGACCGTTGCCGTTGGCATTGGCGGCGAGCGGCGCGCCCGCCAGCACCGCTGCGCCAAACGTGGCGGCTGCGGCGAGCGCAATCTGGCTCTTCGTGAAGTCGAGTTTCATCAAGGGCTCCTGGTGTAGGGGTTGTCTGTGCTTTGTCACCGATGCTAGGAACAACTGATGTCGGCGCCATGACAGCCCACGCCGCTCGAGCGAGCTGGCTCCGTTGACCCGAAGCGCTCAATGTGAAACCCTGATGACGGCCTCTGGCTGCGCTCGGGAATGCCGGCACGCGCGGTGCGCCCCGGACAATCCGGCCCATGGACGAAGTGTTTGGCCTCTTTCCGATTCCGGTGCAGCGCGCGCCCGCGGCGCTGCCTGCCGATCTCGTGCGCGGCCTGGTCGAGCACTTCACGGCGCAGGCCGACCGCGACAACAGCTCTTCGCCGAAGCTGAGCCACACCTCGATGCTGACCCCGGCCGACAGCCCGCTGCTGGTGACGGTGGCCGGGCTCATCAGCCCGAAGCTCGCCGACTTCGGCGCCTTGCTGTTTGGCGAGCGGCTCGGCTGGTCGATCAAGGAGATGTGGGTCAACGTGCTCGACACCGGCGGGCGCCAGGCGATGCACAACCACGCCAACAGCTTCATCTCGGGTGTCGTCTACCTGACACCCACGCACGCCGATTCACGCACCGTGTTCATGAAGTCGCCCGGTGGCACCGAGTTTTCTTTTCGGAACGATCACACGGGTGTCACGACCGGCCCGTACAACGCCGACAAGTGGATCAGCCCGCAACCCGAACCGGGCGACCTGGTGCTCTTTCCGAGCTACCTGATGCACGCGGTGCCGCTCAACCCGGGTGAGCGGCGCATCACCCTCGCCTTCAATGCCATCCCGACACACATCGACTCCTGGGGTTATCGGCTCGCCTTCAGTGGCTGAGCTGTGGCCGGGCGCCCCACGAGCGAAGACCGGGGTGCGCAGCACGGAGGTACACCCGTGAGCAGCGACTCCGTGCTCGCCACCACGCACGCCGAAGCGCAGGTCGAGGCCAGCCGGTTTTTCGGCGACGAACCGGTGCAGACCTGGCGCCCGTCCAACCCCTGGGTGCCGGCGCTCCTGCGGCGGGCCCGCATGCTCGGCCTTGCCGCGGCGGCCTGCTGCGTGCTGGTGGCCGTGATC
>NZ_JADMJX010000343.1:0-5548 GCF_018780185.1 Rhizobacter sp. | reverse complement strand
TTTGGTGTCTCGCGCATGCAGGTGGCACAACGGCTGTCGCAAGTGAGCGGGTCAGCCCTGTCGGGCGACCTGGCCGCGCTCGCCGCCACACGCCCCATGCAACTGAGTTGGCAGGGGCGCGGCGCCGCCAGTGCGTGGCAGGCCGTGCTCGGCCACGAAGTGAGTTTTGCCACGCAGTGCAACACCCGGCGCTGCCGCGTGTGGATTGCCGGGGCCGACGCGGCCACTGCCAGCCCGGCACCGGCCAGCCCGGCCCCACCCAGGGCCTTGCCGGTGACCGTGCCGCCACCCATGCCGGCAACCACGGAGCGGGCCGCGGCGCCGCCACCGAGCGACAGCGCCGACCCGCGCATCGCCGCCCATCACGACTGATGCCGTGATCGCGAAAAGAGCCATGCGCCACCCCGACCTCGCCCGCCGGCCCAGGCTGCACTGGCTGCTCGCGCTGGCGGCCATGGCCGCCGGCTCCGCAGCGTGCGCCGAGCCGGTGACCTGCGAGTCGCTCACCCCGCGCAACGAACGGCGTGAGATCACCTGTGTGCTGAAAGCGCCCGCAGCCGCCCAGCGCTTTCGCTTCAAGGCCCATTTTTCCGGCAGCCACGACGACACCACGGCCGCCCTGAAGCTCACGCTCGACGGCGCCCCGCTCGCCTGCGACCCCGGCAGCAAGACCTACCTCGAAGCCGAAGACGGCGACGTGACCCTGGAGTGCCGCTTCTCCATCGCGCCCGGTGGCAGCGCCACGCGCGGCGTGCGAGCGCTGCTCTCGTGGCACCACGCCGAGTACACCCGCTTCGAGTTGGTCAGCGAGTAGACCAAGGCTTCAGCCGCGCGGCGGGTCATCGGCCTCGTCGCGCACAGCATCGCCGGCCTGCCAGGCGGGCAGCCGCCAATCCATGGCCACCGCAGCGGCACGCAGCGCGGTCGCGGTGCCGGCCGCCGCGAGAAGGGCGCCCCACTGCGGCAGACCGGCCGCATGCGCCAGGACCATCACCCAACCGCCAACGAACGAGCAGATGGCGTAGGGCCGGTGGTCACTGAAGGCTCGCGGGATCTCGTTGCAGACGACGTCGCGCAGCACGCCCCCAAACACCGCGGTGACCACCCCCAGGATCACGGCGATGACGGCCGGCATCGCGGCATCGATGGCGATCTGCGTGCCCACGGCGGTGAACAAGCCGAGCCCCAGCGCGTCGGGCCACTGCATGGCACGTTCGGTCGGTTCGAGATGGCGTGCGCGCATGAACAACATGGCGCCGATGCACAGCGCGAGCAGCACCCAGACCCACACCGCATGCTGCACCCAGAACAGCGGCCGGCGATCGAGCAGGATGTCGCGCACGGTGCCGCCCCCGAAGGCGGCCAGCCCGGCGACCACGCAAATGCCCACGGCGTCCAGGCGCTTGCGTGCGCCCTCGATCACGCCAGACAAGGCGAATGCGATCGTGGCCACGATCTCGACGGCGATCTGTGTGTGGGACAAGGCCCAAGGTACGGTGTTTGCCATGATTCCCCCCTCTCCTGTCGAGCGCGCGGCCCCGATCGCGGAACGCCAACTCGCGCAAGCTCGCAGGCTCAGTCCATCACTTCGACGCTGGTTTCGCTCGCGAAGTATGCGTTGAGCCGCTTCAGCAGGGCACGGGAGTGACGGGGGGCGCAGTCAGTCGGCGCGAATCAGCTGCAGGCTGCTGCGCAGCGCGCGCTCGTACAGCTGGTCGACGGGCATCGCCGGTGGTGTTGTCGCCGACGCCGCCGGCGCGGGCCACTCCTGCTGCGCCACACCACGCAACGAGGCCACGCGGCCGAGCCCCGGCTGACCTGGTGCGCTCGGCGGCAGCACGATGCCAGCGAGCCGCCCCGCCACATCGAACACCGGCGAGCCCGCGCTGCCGGCCGGCACATCGATGCCCAGGCGGCGCTGTGTGGCGTCGGGCATGGCTGCGCCGAGGAAGCCGGTGCTGAGCTTGGGCCAGGCCGGCAACGCATCGGCCTCAACCCGGTAACCCACCACCAGACCGGGGCTGCCCGGAAACGGCTCACGCGGTGCGAGGGCGAGCGTGGCCGGTGCATCGAGCGGCGTGGCCAGTTGCAGCACGGCCAGGCCGCTCGCCGCATCGCTGCGCAGCAGCTCGGCGCGCACCGTGCGCCCCAGGCCGTTGCGCAACCACAGCGAGCCGCCGCCGTCGATCAGGGCCAGCGGCGCGACGGCGTGGCGCGCATCGGGCAGCAGGATCGCGTTGCCGACCGAGCGGGCCTGGGCCGGCACGCTGTCGCCGAGCGGCTGCGGTGCAAAGAAGGGGGCGCTGGGCGGAGCTGCGTTGGGTGCACCCAAGCGCGTCTTCACGCTCGACAAGAGCGCATCAGACGGCAGACGCAGCTGCGCGCGGGCCAGCGCATCGCTCGCCACCGCCTCTTGCCCCCCCAGGAACAGCAGCCACGCATACAGCGCCGCACCCTGCCCTTCATGCGGGTGGGCGCCCGCAATGTGGGCCGCGAAGGCCAGCGCGCGGCGGTATTCGCCGGCCTGCATCTGCGCACGCACCCAGCCGATCTCGATGTCGGCCGCGTGGCGCAACGCGGCGGCCTGCTCGAAGGCGTCACGCGCTGCGTTGGCGTCGCCGGCTTTCAGTGCCGTCTCAGCCCGCACCAGCAAGGCCGGCAGCGCGGGTGGCGAGGCCTGCGACTTGGCGCCCTGCACCTCGTGCGCGCACACGGCGCTCGCCGCGCTGACCAGCAGCGCCGCCGCGAGCGCTTGGCGCAGGCTCATGGGTTGACGTTCGCGCCGCTCGGGCAGCTGGTGCCACCCACGCGCGAGATGCGCGGCTTGGCCAGCGCCGGGTCGGCGGGGTTGTAGGCCGGGTTCGGCGCCTTGAAGGCCGCCAGGTAGGCAGTCAGCGCATCGATGTCTTGCGCGCCGCCGAGCAGGTTGGTGCCGTTCAGGAAGGTGGTGTACCCGTCACCGCCCGTGGCCATGAAGTTGTTGACCGTCACGCGGTAGGTGCGTGCCGGGTTGAGCACCACGCCGTTGGCGTCGACGATGCTCTCGCTGACGCCACCCTGCGTGAGCGAGAGGTTGCGGATGCGTGCATCGCAAGCCTGTGCGCCGTCCCAGGTGTAGCGCAGGCCAGCCGACGGCACCATGATGCGGGTGGTGGCCGCGCCCTGGCCGCGGCAACCGGCGAACTGCTGTTCGAGCACGTTCTTCAGGTCTTGCGCGGTGAGCGTCATGGTGACCAGGCTGTTGCCGAAGGGCTGCACCGTGAAGGCTTCGCCGTAGGTGACGTTGCCGTCGCCCTCGCCCGCGGCGCTGCTGGCGAAGGTGAAGCCGGGGCTGCGCACGCCGCCGCGGTTCATGAAGGCGATCTGCGCGCCGCCGAAGTCGGCCGGCGCGGTGGCGGCGAGTTGCGAATCGGCGATCAGGTCACCGGCCGGCATGTTGCAGGCGGCGTCGATCGCGCTGTTGGGCAGCTCCGCCGTGATGGAGCCGATCACCCGGCCGGCAATCGGCGAGACCAGGTTGTTGTAGCCGCTCATGATCGCGGCCACTTCGGCGCTCGGGGTCACCGCGGTGTTGCTGCGGTCGACCAGGCGGTTGGTCGGCGCGACGGCGGTGATGTCGCGGGTGCGCGGGTCGAGCGTCACGTCGATGTCGGTCAGCACACGGCCGAAGGCGCTTGCGCTCGTCACCGGCACCAGGCGGCCGATGATGTTGGGCAGGCCTGCCACGCGCGGCGTGACGGTGGTGCCCCCCGTGCTGGCGTCTGCCCGCACGTCGACCGTGTTGGCCGAGCAGTTGTAGGCCGCATGGGTGTGGCCGCTGACCACCAGGTCGACGGCGTTGTCGAGCCGGCTCACCACGCTCGCGATGTCGGAGCCGGCGAGGTTGCCGTCGCAGCCGTTGATGTCGGACAGGCCCGCGCTCTGGAACCCGCCCTGGTGCACCAGCACCACGATCGCCTCGACACCGCGTGCACGCAGGCGCGGCACCAGCGCGTTGACGGTGTCGGCCTCGTCGCGGAACTGCAAGCCCGCCACACCGCTGGGCGTGACGATGTTGGGCGTGCCCTTGAGCGTCATGCCGATGAAGGCCACGCGCACGCCGTTGAACTTCTTGATGCCGTAGGCGGGCAGCAGGGTGCGGCCGCTGGCGGTCTCGACCACGTTGGCCGAGAGCCACTGGAAGTGGGCACCGTCGAAGCGGCCCGGCTTCTTCGAGCCCAGGCCCTGGCAGCTGTTCGGGTCTTGCACGCCGTTGGTGAGCTTGCAGCCACCACGTTGCAAGCGCTTCAACTCGGCCGCGCCCTTGTCGAACTCGTGGTTGCCGACGGCGTTGAATTCGAGGCCGATCCTGTTCAGCGTCTCGACCGCCGGCTCGTCGAAGAACAGCGCCGACACCAGCGGCGACGCGCCGATGAAGTCGCCCGCACCGACCACCACGTTGAGCGGGTTCTGCTTCTTCAGCGCGGCCACGTAGCCGGCCAGGTAGTCGGCACCACCCACCGCCGGGCGCTGCGCGGCCGGGACCCGGGTGTTGACACCAAAGGTGCCCGGCGACAGCAGGTTGCCGTGGTAGTCGTTGAAGCCGATGATCTTCACGCTGAAGGGCTTGCGGTGGCGGTCATGGCGGTGGTGCTCGTGCTCACCGCGGTCGTGGCGATCGACCTGCTCCACACCCGGCGCGCGGGTGCCGGCGTCGAGCGTGTTCCAGGTGGATTCAACGGCGAGTGCCGCGCTCGAACAAGCGAAACCGGCTAACACGGCGACCAAGGAGTGACGAACTGACATGGGGTGCCCCTGTGCAACGGTGGTTGCCGAGCGTGCCCCCGCGGCACGCACCGACCACCGAAACCCAGACGATGGCGCAGCAACGTGACAGGACGTTGAAACCCGCGCGCGCGGCACCGGCCCGTTCGGGCCGCGCCGATCACGTCAGCACCGGCCGACCTCAGTCGAGGTAACGAACGTGCACATACTCACCGGGCGCATCGCACAACACGTCGCCCGGCGCTGGGGTGCGGGCCTTCACGGTGCGCCCGCTGCCCTGCGCGAGCAGCCAGTCGTGCCAGGCCGGCCACCACGAGCCTTCGGTTCGCGGCGCGCTGGCGACCCACAGGTTGGGCGGCAGCACCGGGTCGTCTGCGCTGCGGGTGTGCATCGCGTAATGCCGGTTGGCGTGGCCGGGCTCGCTCACGATGCCAGCGTTGTGGCCACCGTTGGTCAGCACGAAGCAGATGTCGGTGTCGGTCAGCCGGTGGATCTTGTAGACCGACTTCCATGGCGACATGTGGTCCTTCTCGGTGCCCACCACGAACATCGGCTGGCGGATGTCGGTCAGCGTCACCGGCCGCCCCTCGACCGGGAAACGCCCTTCGGCGATCTCGTTGCCCAGGTAGCAGCGGCGCAGGTACTCGCTGTGCATCACGGCGGGCATGCGGGTCACATCGGCGTTCCAGGCCATCAGGTCGTTGGCCTGGTTGCGCTCGCCGAGCCAGATCTCTCGCAGCTTTTGCGACCACACCAGCTCGCGCGAGTGCAGGTAGGCGAACGA
>NZ_JADMJX010000223.1 GCF_018780185.1 Rhizobacter sp. | reverse complement strand
CATCGCCAGCCAGGAGCGGATCGTTCGGGGGCGCATGCCCACGATGGAGATCATCAACGAGCGGTTTGCGCGCAACATCCGCATCGGCTTGTTCAACTTCATCCGCCGCAGCCCCGAGATCTCGATCGGCGGCATCAAGGTGCAGAAGTACAGCGCCTTCCTGCGCGAGATCGTGGTGCCGACCAACTTCAACATCGTGTCGGTGCGCCCGCTGCGCGGCTCGGGCCTGATCGTGTGCGACCCGACGCTCGTGTTCTCGGTGATCGACGCGCTCTTCGGCGGCGCCGGCAAGTTCCACACCCGCATCGAGGGGCGCGACTTCTCGCCTACCGAGCAGCGCATCATCACCCGCCTGGTCGAGGTGATCACCGCCGAATACAAGAAAGCCTGGCACGGCATCTACCCGCTGGAGCTCGACTACCAGCGCTCCGAGATGCAGCCGCAGTTTGCCAACATCGCCACGCCGAGCGAGATCGTGGTGGCCACCAGCTTCACGCTGGAGATTGGTGACACCACCGGCACCATCCACTTCTGCATTCCGTACGCCACGCTGGAGCCGATCCGCGACGTGCTGTATTCGACCATCCAGGGCGACAGCAACGAGCCCGATCGCCGCTGGGTCAACCTGATGAAGCAGCAGATCCAGTCGGCCGAGGTCGAGATCGTGGCCGAGCTGGCGCAAGCGCCGGCCACGGTGGAGCAGCTGCTCTCGTTCAAGGCGGGTGACTTCATCGAGCTCGACCTCGAGGCCGGCATCCAGGGCAAGGTCGTCGGCGTGCCCATCTTCGACTGCCACTACGGCACCTCGAACGGCAAGTACGCGTTGAAGATCGATCAAATGTTGTCCACCTCGTCCATGGGGTGGTTGGGGTCTGCTGACGTATGAACTGCCCCTGCGTGAAGCCCCTGTGCGGGCTCAATCTAGGCGCAAAGCGGAACCGGGGTTGGGCCCCGGTGAGCATTTGCAACGACGAGTGTGCCCGCACAGGGGCTTCACCCGTAGGGCCGGGACTGCAAGGGGCGCATCGCGTCGTTGCAGCCCTTGGTCGGGGAAGGGCCCCGACCTGCGGCCTGCGCCTAGCGCTGCACCCCTTGCAGTCCCGGCGCAGGGGCAGTTCATACGTCAACAGACCCCTAGGAGAGAACAATGTCAGCTGAAGAAGCAAACGCACCGTCGGCCGAAGACGCGATGGCGGCCGAGTGGGCCGCGGCCCTGGCCGAGTCCAAGCCCGAGGTGGCGTCTGAAGTGCAGACCGCTGCCGAGCAGGCGTCTCCGGTGGCGTTCCAGAACTTCAGCGGCTCTGGCGCCCCGGGTGCCGGCAACGACATCAACATGATCCTCGACATCCCGGTGCAGCTCACCGTGGAGTTGGGGCGCACGCGCATTCCGATCAAGCACATCCTGCAGCTGGCGCAAGGCTCGGTGGTCGAGCTCGACGCACTGGCCGGCGAGCCGATGGACGTGCTCGTCAACGGCTACCTCATCGCCCAGGGCGAGGTGGTGGTGGTGAACGACAAGTTCGGCATTCGCCTGACCGACATCGTGACGCCGAGCGAGCGCATGCGCCGCTTGAGCAAGGGATAAGCCGTTCCCATGTCAGCTTCGTCCGGAATCACTTCCCTGCTGTGGTTCATCGCGATCATCGTGATGATCCCGGTGGCGCTGTGGCTGCTCAAGCGCACGCCCATGGGGGGCGGCGCGTCGCAAGGCTTGATGCGCAGTGTGGCCATGCTGCCGCTGTCGCCCAGCCAGCGCATCGTCACCGTCGAAGTGGGGCAGGGCGACGAGCGCCAGTGGCTGGTGCTGGGCGTCACCGCCAACAGCATCACCACCTTGCACACGATGGCGCCGCAGGCCGAGGCGCCTGCTGCCGGCACGCCGGTGCCGCCATTTGCACAGCTGCTTTCCAAGCTGCGCCGCGACCAGAACACGAACCAAGGTCTTCCAGGTGAACACTGAGCCGAGTTTTTTTTCGCCGCGTGCGCGACGCATCGGCCTCATCGCCGGCTTGTCGTTGTTGTCGGCCGTTCCTGCCGCTGCTTTAGCCCAAAGCACGGGGGCTCCAGGCCTGCCGCTGGTGGTGGGGCAGGGGGCGGGTGGCACCAGCTACTCGGTGCCGATCCAGACGCTGCTGTTCTTCACCGCGCTGAGCTTCTTGCCCGCGGTGCTGCTGCTGATGACCGGGTTCACCCGCATCGTGATCGTGCTGAGCCTGTTGCGCCAGGCGCTTGGGACCCAGTCGGCGCCACCCAACCAGGTGATCGTCGGTTTGAGCCTCTTTCTCACCTTCTTCGTGATGAGCCCGACGCTCGACAAGGTGTACGCACAGGCCTATCAGCCGTACTCCGAGAACAAGATTGCCTTCGACGAAGCCCTGAAGCGCGGCGAGGTGCCGATGCGCGAGTTCATGCTCAAGCAGACCCGCCAGGCCGACGTGATGCTGTTTGCCAAGCTGGCCAAGATCGACCCCTCGGTGAAGAGCGCCGACGTGCCCTTCAAGGTGCTGGTGCCGGCCTTCGTGACGAGCGAGTTGAAAAGCGCCTTCCAGATCGGCTTCCTGATCTTCATTCCGTTTCTCGTGATCGACATGATCGTCGCCAGCGTGCTGATGAGCCTGGGCATGATGATGCTGAGCCCGGTGCTGGTGGCCCTGCCTTTCAAGCTGATGTTGTTCGTGCTGGCCGATGGCTGGAACCTGCTGCTGGGTTCGCTGGCGGCGAGCTTTGCGCAGTAGCGATCTTCAAACACACGCCACAGAACACCGACCGGGCTGAACACCATGGATTCGCAACAAGTCTTCACCTACGGCCAACAAGGCCTGTACCTCTTGCTGATGGTCTCGGCGCCGGTGTTGCTGGTGATTCTCGGCGTGGGCTTGCTGGTGAGCATCTTTCAGGCGGCCACGCAGATCCATGAGTCGACGCTGTCGTTCGTGCCCAAGATGATCGCCGCCGTGGCCGTGCTGGCGGTGGCCGGGCCGTGGATGCTGACCACCCTGGTCGAATACCTGCAGCGCACGCTGACCGCCATTCCCAGCGCGGTCGGTTGATGAGCGCCCCCACGTCGCTTCGCTCCTGCCCCCCAAGGGGGCTCAGCCGGCCTTCGGGCGGCCGGGCGGTCGGCTGATGCTGACTTTCACCGAAGCGCAGGTGGTGGCGTGGCTCACGCCGCTGTTGTGGCCGTTTCTGCGCGCACTGTCCCTGTTCAGCACCTTGCCGGTGTTGTCGCAGCGCAGTGTGCCGCTGCGGGTGCGCGTGGGGCTCGCCTTTCTCATCACCGTGTGTGCGCAGGCGTCCTTGCCTGAGATGCCGGTGGTGGCGCTCGACTCCCCGCTGGCGCTGCTGGTGGTGGTGCAGCAGGTGTTGATCGGCGCAACGCTCGGCTTTGCCGCGCGCATCGTGTTTGCCGCCATCGAGTTCGCGGGCGAGCTGGTGGGCTTGCAGATGGGTCTGAACTACGCCGGCTTCTTCGATCCGTCCACGGGCGGGCAGGGCACGGCGGTGGGGCGCTTCTTCGGCACCACGGTAGCGTGGCTCTTCATCGTCATCAATGGCCACCTGCTGATCATCATGGCGCTGGTGCAGAGTTTTCAAGCCTTTCCGGTGGGGCCGGAGCCGTTTGCCTTTCTGCGCGCGCTGCAGCCGCATGTCTGGGGGGCCGAGATCTTCAAGCTGGGCTTGTGGATTGCCTTGCCGATCATCACCATGCTCTTGTTCATGAACCTGGTGCTGGGCATCATCTCGCGGGTGTCGCAGCAGATGAACATCTTTGCGATCGGCTTCCCGATCACGCTGGGGGTGGGGTTGCTGGGGGTGTTGCTGACCCTGCCGATGATGCAGGCGCCGTTCACGATGGCGCTGGAGCAGATGCTGGCGCGCTTTCAGTAGGGCGCCTCTTCGAGAGTCCTGCCGGTGCGCACTGCTGCGCCGGGGAAAACGTTCAACCGCTGAAACCGTCATTCCCGCGCAGGCGGGAATCCAGGATCGTGCCGTTGTGTCGACGTTCAGGACATGCCCCCATGCTGGATTCCCGCCTGCGCGGGAATGACGGAGTGCTTTTGGGGTGTGCCGCGTTGAGTCTCTGCGGCTGGGAAACACCGCGCAGCGAAGAAGCTGCATGTCGCTTCGTACTCCCTGTCCACCGCCTCGCGGTGCTCGGCACCATGGGCGACATGTGGATCTTGAACGCCGCCGTGCGCTCAGGAGCGATGGCGCCTCAGGTGCCGTGCCGCATCGAGTACCCAAGTGACCCGCCCCATTGCCCTGGGGCTTTGCCTTGGCGAAGCGTCGTCAGCCTTGCGCGCCGATGATGGCGCCGATGCGGATCGAGTGCGTCTCGGGAATCTCGCTGTGACCCAGCACCCGCAGCCGAGGCGCTGCCCGCTTGAGCAAGCGCGCCATCGGCGCACGAATCATGTCGGGCACCAGCAGGCATGCCGGGTGGCCCAGGTCTTCTTGCCGCTTGGCCGACTGGGCCGCACTGCGCGTCAAGGTGTCGGCCACGCCCGGGTCGAGCGCCGCCCCGTGGGGTGAGTTCAAGGCCTGGGTGACCAGGCGCTCCAGTTCGGGCTCGAGCGCAATCACTTCCAGCTCCTGCACCGGCCCATAGATCTGTTGCACGATCGCCGGCGCAATGTGGATGCGGATGCGGCGCGACAGCTCCGCCGGGTCGCTCACCGTCGACGAATGTTCGGCCAGGCACTCCACGATGGAGCGCATGTCGCGAATGTGCACACCCTCTTCGAGCAGCAGTTGCAACACCTTCTGCAGCGCCGGGATGCTCACCATCTTGGGCACCACGTCTTCGATCATCTTCGGCGCCAGCTTGGTCACGTGTTCGACCAGCTGCTGAACCTCGACGCGGCCCAGTAGCTTGGCGGCGTGCATCTGCATCAGGTGCGACAGGTGCGTGGCAATCACGGTCGAGCAGTCGACGACGGTGAAGCCGTTCATCTGCGCCGCTTCGCGCTGGCGCTCTTCGATCCACACCGCCGGCAAGCCGAAGGCGGGGTCGGTGGTCTTGGTGCCGATCAGGTTGGTGGTGGCACCACCCGGGTTGATGGCCAGCAGCATGCCGGGGAAGGCTTCGCCCTCACCCACCACCGCGCCACGCAGGGTGAGGCGGTACATGCTGGGCTTGAGCTCCAGGTTGTCGCGGATGTGCACCGGCGGCGGCAAGAAGCCCACGTCTTGCGCAAACTTGCGGCGCACGCCCTTGATGCGCTGCAACAGGTCGCCCTGGCGGGCCTTGTCGACCAGCGCGATCAGGCGGTAGCCCACTTCCAGGCCCAGGGTGTCGACCGGTTGCAGGTCGTCCCAGCTGGCTTCGGCATTCGGCTCGGCGGTGATGGCCGGCGTGGGCGGGGCGAGCTTGGCGCGCTGGTTGCGCCGGTTCATCCACCACGACGCGTAGCCCAGGCCCGAGGCAATGAGCAAGAACACAAGGTGGGGCATGCCCGGGATCAGGCCCAGCATGCCGATCACCGCGGCGGTGATGGCCAGGATGCGCGGCGAGCTGAACACCTGCGCCGCGATCTGCGTGCCGACGTCTTGCTCCTTGCCCACACGCGAAACGACCATCGCCGCGGCCACCGAGATCAGCAGCGCGGGAATCTGCGCCACCAGCGCGTCACCGACGGCCATCAGGATGTAGCTGTTGGCGGCTTGCGAAGCACTCAGGTCGTGCTGCGCCACGCCGATGATGAAGCCGCCAATGATGTTGATGAAAAGGATCAGCAGGCCGGCAATGGCGTCACCGCGCACGAACTTGCTGGCACCGTCCATGGAGCCGAAGAACTCGGCTTCGTTGCCCACTTCGAGGCGGCGGCGCTTGGCTTCTTTTTCGTCGATCAGGCCGGCGTTGAGGTCGGCGTCGATCGCCATCTGCTTGCCGGGCATCGCGTCCAGGGTGAAGCGCGCGCCGACTTCGGCAATGCGCTCGGCACCCTTGGTGACCACGATGAAGTTGATCACCACCAGGATGGCGAACACGATCAGGCCGACCGCGAAGTTGCCGCCGATCAGGAAGTGGCCAAACGACTCGATCACCTTGCCCGCCGCACCCGGGCCGGTGTGGCCTTCGAGCAGCACCACGCGGGTGGAGGCGATGTTGAGCGACAGACGCAAGAGCGTGGTCAGCAGGATGACCGTCGGGAAGGCCGAGAAGTCGAGCGGGCGCACCATGTAGGCGGCGACCATCATCACCATCAGCGCCATCGCGATGTTGAAGGTGAACAGCAAGTCCAGCGCAAAGGCCGGCAGCGGCAACACCATCATGGACAGCACCATGATGATGAACACCGGCGCCATCAGCGCCTTGATGGCGGTGCTGTGCGGGCCGAGAAAGCCCTGCATCTGTTTCATCAGCGCATTCATTCGATCACCTCGTCAGGCACCCAGCCCGGCTTGTTGTGCGGGTCCAGCTCGGCCGGCACGTGGAGTTCAGGCAGCGCGCCCGGTGCGGCCACACGGCCGGTGAGCGAGGCACGCAGCTGATACACGTAAGCCAGCACCTGGGCCACGGCCGAGAACAGCGCGGCGGGAATCTCGCGGTCGACCTCGGCATGGGCGTAGAGCGCACGGGCGAGCACCGGCGCTTGCAGCACCGGCACCTGCGACGACTTGGCGATGTCGCGGATCTTCATCGCCATCAGGTCGGCGCCCTTGGCCACCACACGGGGTGCACCCATCTTGGCGTCGTCGTACTTGAGCGCGACCGCGTAGTGGGTCGGGTTCATCACCACCAGGTCGGCATTCGGGATGGCGGCCATCATGCGGCGGTTGTTCATCTCGCGCATGCGGGCGCGCGCCTTGGCCTTGACCTCGACGTTGCCCTCGACCTCTTTCTGCTCCTGCTTCATTTCCTGGTGGCTCATCTTGAGCCGCCCGGCGTGCAGGTGTTTTTGCAGCGGCACATCGACCATCGCAAAGGCCGCCAGCGCCAGCAGCAGCAACAGCATGCCGCCCACGATGGCACTGCCGGCGTGAGACAGCGCGACCGGCAGCGCCATGGTGAGCACGCCGCCGAAGGTGTCGATGTTGGCGCGCAGGTAGAGCGCGCCGATGGTGCCCAGGATCAGCGCCAGCACCGAGGCCTTGATCGCGTCGACCAGCTGCTGTTTGGAGAAGATGCGCGGCAGCCCGGTGATCGGGTTGAGCTTGCCGAAATTCGGCGCGAGCGGCTTGAAGGTCCAGACCCAGCCACCGGCAGCGACGGCCATGACCAGCGCCGTCAGCATCATCACCAGGCCCAGCGGCACCACGATCCACATCATCTGCAGCGTGAGATCGCCCAGGCGCTCGGCCATGAAGGCGGGTGACTGCACCGAGGCGGCGTTGAACTTCAAGCCGTTGCCCAGCAGCCTGGCCGACCACTGAGACACCTGCGGCGCCAGCACCACCAGCACCGTGCCCCCGGCCGCGATGGCGGCAAAGTGACCCAGGTCGCGAGAGCGCACGACCTGGCCGTCTTTGCGGGCCTTGTCGAGCTTTCGCTGCGAGGCGGGTAGGTTGCGGTCTTGGTCGGAGGCGGCCATGGCGGGGGATTTCTGGGCTTACATGATTGTTTCCAGTTGTGGGCCGGACTTGAGGGGGATAAGAGGGGGGAAGGGGCGCTTTATCGGGTTGGAGGTTTTCAGCGACGACAACCGCCCGATTTCGAACCCCCAACGAAAACAAGGCCCGGAATGCGGGCCTTGTGCACAAAGTCGCGAAAAGAGGTTTCTAGGCGCGCACCAGCTTGAACACCGACACCACCTGCGCCAGGCGCTTGGCCTGGTCTTTCAGCGATTCGGCGGCGGCGGCCGACTCTTCCACCAGCGCCGCGTTTTGCTGGGTCATCTGGTCGAGGTGGATCACCGAGGTGTTGATCTGCCCGATGCCGTCGCTCTGCTCCGACGCTGCCGCGGTGATCTCGCCAATGATGTCGGTCACGCGCTGCACCGAGCCGACGATCTCGCTCATGGTGGCGCCAGCGTCGGCCACCAGGCGCGAACCGGCTTCGACCTTGTCGACGCTGGCGCCGATCAGGCCCTTGATCTCGCGCGCCGCCTCGGCCGACCGGCCGGCCAGGCTGCGAACTTCGCTGGCCACCACGGCAAAGCCGCGGCCTTGTTCGCCGGCACGCGCCGCCTCCACCGCAGCATTCAGCGCGAGGATGTTGGTCTGGAAGGC
>NZ_JADMJX010000216.1 GCF_018780185.1 Rhizobacter sp. | reverse complement strand
CCCACCAGCTTCTGCTGGTCGTTGCCCTTGAAGTTGAAGCGGCCGATGTAAGCGCGGCTGGGCATCACGAACTTGCCGACGATGATGTTGTCGAGCCCGCCCGAGACGTCTTGCCACACGGTCTTGTCGGCACTGAGCGACTCGCGGCTCTGGTCGACGAAGGCCAGCCTGGCGGTCGGGCCGATCTTCACGGTGCCGCTGTCGGGTTTTTCTTGCCCCGAGATCATGCGGAAGAGTGTCGACTTGCCAGCGCCGTTGGGGCCGATGATGCCGACGATGGCACCCGCCGGCACCTTGAAGCTCAGGTCGTCGATCAGCACGCGGTGGCCGAAGCTCTTGGTGACGTGCTCGAACTCGATCACCTCGTGGCCCAGGCGGTCGCCCACGGGAATGAAGATTTCGTTGGTCTCGTTGCGCTTCTGGTAGTCGACGTCAGACAGCTCTTCGAAGCGTGCCAGGCGCGCCTTGCTCTTGGCCTGGCGGCCCTTCGGGTTCTGGCGCACCCACTCCAGTTCTTTCTTCATCGCCTTGGTGCGCGCGTCTTCGCTCTTCTGCTCCTGCTCCAGGCGTTGCTCCTTCTGGTCGAGCCAGGTGGAGTAGTTGCCCTTCCAGGGAATGCCCGATCCGCGGTCGAGTTCGAGGATCCACTCGGCGGCGTTGTCGAGGAAGTAGCGATCGTGGGTGATGGCCACCACGGTGCCGGGGAAGCGCTGCAGGAACTGCTCCAGCCAATCGACCGACTCGGCGTCCAGGTGGTTGGTGGGCTCGTCGAGCAGCAGCATGTCGGGCTTGGACAGCAGCAGGCGGCACAGGGCCACGCGGCGCTTCTCGCCGCCCGAGAGCTTGCCGATCACGGCGTCCCACGGTGCGAGGCGCAGCGCGTCGGCGGCCAGTTCGAGCTGCAGGTCGGTGTTTTCCGACCCGGCGGCCGAGATGATGGCTTCGAGTTCGGCCTGCTCGGCGGCGAGTTTGTCGAAGTCGGCGTCTTCGGCGGCGTATTCGGCATACACCTCGTCGAGGCGCTTCTTGGCGGCCAGCACGCCGCCGATGCCCTCTTCGACCGCTTCGCGCACGGTCTGGTCGGGGTTCATCACCGGCTCCTGCGGCAGGTAGCCGATCTTCAGGCCGGGCATCGGGGTGGCTTCGCCCTCGATGTCCTTGTCGACACCGGCCATGATCTTGAGCAGGGTCGACTTGCCCGAGCCGTTCAGACCCAGCATGCCGATCTTGGCCCCGGGGAAGAAGCTGAGGGAGATGTTCTTGAGGATCTGGCGCTTCGGCGGCACGATCTTGCCGACGCGATTCATTGTGAAGACGTACTGGGCCATGGGGGGAGCTTCTCGCTGGTGGAACCGGAAACCCAGGATTATCCCGGACAACCCGTTCCACCCCACACGCCCTTGGCTCAATAGAGTTTTCTGGGCACTCCCAAGGCCCCATCGGGCACCACACTGAACAACTTGGTGTGCACGTCAGGAAACCCCGGGATCTTGATGATCTTGTCGCCGGTCTGCACATGGCGCGTGCGCCACACCGACACCGTGGCCTGCGAGGCGATACCGGGGAACTGCTTGTCCAGCTCGTTGAGCAGCGTCTTGCTCACCTTGGCCGACATCTTCGACAAACCCTTGCGGATGCTGGCCTCGATCTCGTCTTCGTCCACGCACAGGCCGACGATGAAATCGGGCCCGGGCAGGTCGATGTCGATCTCGCCGGCCTTGACCTCGATCACCCGCTCCAGGTCGTGCGAGGTAGAGCCACGCACATGGGCCTTGAACGTGAGGTCGCCACCGCTCTTCTCGGCCACCACGCTGATATGGTGCGAGCCGATGGTGGCGCGCAGCTTGTCGAGCTTCTGCGCCTTCTTCAGGGCGCCGATCTCGGCGTTCAGTTCCTCCTGCGACACCCCCGCTTCGTTCGGCGTCTTGGCCGGGAAGATGAAGATGTTTTGCACCTGTGCCTGTTCAGCCGACGACACATCGCTGAACTTGAAGGCCTGCGAGCGGTAGATTGGGTCGAGCACGGGAATCGGTGGCAACCCAGGGAAAGGGTTGGGCGTGGAGCCCACGTTGTAGGCCACCACCCGAGCGCGCGCCTTGGCCAGCGCATCGGGCACGGTGAACTTGAAGACACCCTGGCTGTTGGCGTCGGCCTTGAGCGACATCGGGGGAATGAAACCCCCGGCGAACTCGCCGCCCGGGAAGTCGGTGCCCAGGTGCACACGCGCCTTGCCCCAAGGCACGAAGCCGGTGGTCGGTTTGCCGCCGGTCTTCACATAGCTGGCCACGAAGGCGCTCACGTTGGTGATGCGGTGCAGTTTTCCTTGGATGTTCATGCGGGTCTCCTTGGGTCAATGAACAAAGCAGAGCCCGATAGGCTCCTGCTGGTACAGACGCAAGCCCGCAACAGAAAGGATCCCCCTAGTTTCGACAGAGGCGCTGCATAGAATCGCCCGCATGAGCGAGATCACGGTGTTGCTGGAACAAGTGCAAGCGGGCGACAGCGCCGCCAAAGACCGCCTGTACACCCTGCTCTACAGCGACCTCAAGCGCCTGGCCCGCGCCCACCTGGCCAAGGCCGGGCCGATCACGCTCGACCCCTCGTCCATCGTGCACGACGCCTGGCTGCGCTGCGACGGCGGCTTGAACACTGGCAGCCGCAAGCAGTTTTTCGGCTATGCCAGCGCCGTGATGCGCAGCGTGATCGTCGACCACGTGCGCGAGCGCGCGGCGCAAAAACGCGGCGGTGGCGTGGCCGACGTGACGCTCAGCACCGCCGCCTTCGACGAGCTGCCCGGCCAGCCCGACGCCGTGAGCGTTGACGAAGCCCTGCAGGCCCTCGGCCGCATCGATGAGCGTGGCCACAAACTGGTGGAGATGCGCTACTTCGGCGGCATGACCATGGAAGAGATCGCCGAGGTGATGGAGCTCTCGGTGCCCACGCTCAAGCGCGACTGGCGGCGCGCGCGCGCGTTCCTGTTCGACTACCTCAGCACCTGAGGCTCTGATGGCGCCACAAGCCACGTCGACCGCTGCATGGCGCGAGGTGCTGGCGCTGTTTGACCGCTGGGCTGCCGCCGAGCCCGCGCAACGCGAGGCCGAGCTGCAGCGTGTGCAGGCCGAGGAGCCCGCGCTCTACCCGCGCCTGCTGGCATTGATCACCGCCGACCAGGCGGCCGAAGCGAGAGACTTCCTGGGCGACGACGCCTCCCCCGTGTCGACTGATGCGCAGCACGCCGGCCAGCGCCTGGGCGCCTGGGAGCTGCGCGAGCCCATCGGCCACGGTGGCATGGGCGAGGTGTGGCTGGCCACACGCGGCGATGGCCTGTACAGCGGGCGCGCGGCCGTGAAGCTGTTGCACGCGGCCGGCAGAGGCGCCCAGGCACAGGCCCGGTTTGCACGCGAAGGCGAGTTTCTGGCGCGCCTGTCGCACCCGCACATTGCGAAGCTGCTCGACGCCGGGCTCATGCCCGATGGCACCCGCTACCTGGTGCTGGAGTACGTGGCCGGTGAGCGCATCGACCACTGGTGTGATGCGCGCAAGCTCACCATCCCCGAGCGCCTGCATCTGTTCATGCAGGTGTGCGAAGCCGTGGCCTACGCCCACGCCCACCTGGTGGTGCACCGCGACCTGAAGCCCGCCAACATCCTGGTCAGCGACGACGGCCATGTGAAGCTGCTCGACTTCGGCGTGGCCAAGCTGCTGGTCGATGACGATGCAGGCCATGAGCTCACCGAGCTCACCCGCGCCGGTGCAGCCGGCCTCACCCCTGAGTACGCCGCGCCCGAGCAGATCGACGGACAACCCATCACCACGGCCACCGATGTGTATGCCCTTGGTGTGGTGCTGTTCGGGCTGCTGAGCGGAGCACGGCCCTACGCCAGCACCTCGCGCGGCGTGGCGGCGATGGCGCGCGCCATCGTCGAGGAGCCACCGCGCAGCCTGACGGCGGCGCTGCGTGAAGCCCCCGACGCGGCACTGGCGCGCGGCACTTCGCTGCACGCTCTGGAGCAGGCCTTGCGCGGCGACCTGGAAACCATCGTCGCCAAGGCCTTGAAGAAATCACCGGACGAGCGCTACGCCACGGTGCAGGAGCTGCGCGAAGACCTGCAACGCCACCTCGACCACCAGCCGGTGAGCGCGCAACCCGACACCTTCGGCTACCGGGCGCGCAAGTTTGCGCAGCGCAACCGGGTGCAGGTGCTGGCGCTGTCGGCCTTGATGGTGAGCCTGGTGGCAGGCATCGCTGCCACCGGCTGGCAATGGCGCGTGGCCACACAAGAAGCGCAGCGCACGCGCGCGGTGGTGAAGGTGCTGACCGGCATCTTCACCGAGCTTGACCCCGAGGCCTCGGGCGCCGCCCAAGTGCCGGTGATCGACCTGCTGCGCCGCGGCTGGGCGCAGGCCCGCGACACGCTTCAATCCGACCCGACCCTGCGCGGTGAAGTCGCCCGCCCGCTCGGCTTGATGTTGCGTTCGGCGGGCGACATGACGGCCGCGGCCGAGGCACTGGCGATGAGCCGCAACCACCTTCAACAGGCCGGCAAGACCACCACCCGCGAGTACCTCGATGTCACCCTGAGCCTCGGTTACGCGACCATGCGGCTGGGGCGTGCAGACGAAGCACGCAGTCATTTCAACGACGTCATCGACAAGGGCAGGTCGGTGCGTGACGCGGGTGCCGACGAGCCGGTGCTCGCCCAGCTGTGGCTGGGCACCATGAAGCGCCAGGAAGGCAAGCTCGACGAAGCCCGACAGTGGCTCGACCAGTCACTGGCCGAGGCCGAGCGCCGCTTCGGGCCGCAGCACCCGAGCCACCAACTGGCTCTGTCGGAGCTGGCCGACGTGTTGAAAGAACAAGGCCAGTGGGACCTGGCGCGCAGCACCTATACCCGGCTCTACACCGAAGGCGGCAACCAAAGTGGCGCCGACGCCTTGCGCGCCCGCTTCAGCCTGGCCCAGCTCGAAGCCGAGCTGGGGCGCTACCGCGAAGCCGAGGCGCACTTTCGCGAGCTCACGCCCTTGCTCACGCAGCTGTGGGGCGAGACCGACCTGCACACCATCTACGCCCGCACCTGGCACGCCACGACCCTGTTTCACCTCGGCCAGTTTGCGGCAAGCGACAGCGTCATCAACGAAGCGGTGCGCACGGCGCGTGCTTCGGGCGAGCCCGACGTGCGCCACATGGCACAGGTGATTCAGGCGCGGCATGCGCTTCGGCGCGGCGAGGTGGCGCGAGCCGAGCCGCTGCTTCAGGAGAGCCTGCGGCACTTCCAGGCGGGCGGGGCCGACACGCGGGCCGCCGCGGCCCGGGCGCTGGCCCTCGTCGGCGAATGCCAGCTTCGACAGGGGCACCTGGAGGCGGCACTGGCAACGCTCAACCAGGCCCTCGAGGCCCAGCGCTCGCTCTACGGCGCCAGGCATGCCGACATGGTGTTCACCCTTTTGCTGCGCGCCATGGTGACCGACGGCACCCAAGGCCTGGCCTCGGCGCAGGCCGACTACGAACAAGCCGCCCTCGTTGCCGATGCCATGCTGCCCACAGGCCACCCGGATCGCCAACGCACGGCGCTGCTCGCCGCCCAGGCCCGATGGCGCGCAGCGCCGACCGACCCGCACCGGCTGGCCCTGCTGAAACAAGCGCGCGACTACCAGTCGGCACTGGCGGGGCGATCCGATGTGGCCACCATTTCCGTCTATACCGATAAGCTGCTGGCCCGCGCACCGAGCACGCGCCTGCAGCCTGCCGAACTGCTTCCCCTGTTGACCTACTAACGACCCAGGAGCCACCATGAACATCAACCTGCGCACCCCGCTCGCCCGCCTGGCCTTGTGCCTCGGCCTCGCCATCCCCTTTGCCGCCTGGTCGGCCGACGTGGCGGCACCCGCCGCCAGCAAGCCCGCCGCGGCGGTGAAAAAGGTCGACGCCAAGATGCCCAAGGCGAAGAGCACCAACTCGGCCCCCGGCTGCGACGAATCGAACAGCCCGGGCAAGAAGCTGCCCAGCCCGCCAAAGTGCCCGCCCGACATGAAAGTCAAGGCTGGCGCCCAGCAACAGTGACGCGCCAAAGGGCCGGCTCTCGCCGGCCCTTCTTCTTGGGGGCTGTCGCAGCTGCGTTTCAGACCCCGATGCCCGACACCACCGTCGCCGACTTCTTGGTCACCGGCGAGCCCGAGAGCGTCACCATCGCGTAGACCTCGTCCTTGCGCGGCATCAGGATCGGCGTGTTGATGTCGGCCCAGCCGACCACCACGGTGCCCGGGTCTTCGTCGAGCGTGCCGGTGTTGATCGAGCGCTTCTCCGAGAAGTTGATGCTGCCCGCCGCCGCGACCGTGATGGTCTTGAAGGGCAGCAGGATCAGGGGGCCGGCGAAGTTGTAGGTGTAGAGCAGGTCATCGCCCACGGCGTCGCCAGAGGGCAATGCATCGCCGCTCTTGTCTTCGCCATAGAGCTTGATCTCCAGCCGGTACGACTTGCCCACGTCGCCGGCATCGAAGGTGAGCGTGCCCGCGACGGTGACGTCGCGTTTGTTGTTGTCGGTGGCGCCCAGGGTGAGCGCGGGGGTGCTGAGGGTAGGCATGTGGATCTCCGGTTCATGTGATGTGCATGGCGAGCGCGGCCCATTGCCACGCTCTGTTCACAAGAACGGAACCCCGGCGCCCGCGGGATCACCCCCAGTGCCTTCGATCTAGGGGGCTTGATAATTGCACGATCGTCCACTAATTCGAGAGCCGCAGCGTTTGCGCGGCAGTCACCAATGAACCGTTCCCACATCACGCGCGCGTTGACCTCCGCAGGCAGCCTGCTGCTGCTGACGGCGTGCGCCACGAGCACGGTGAGCCCACCTGTGCCTGTCGCAGCAAGCGCCATCGCGCCTGCGGTCATCACCCCTGCAGCCAAAACCTCTGTCGCACCCGGCAGCCCCGACTACGCCAAGCCCGAAACGTGGTTGTGCCGCCCCGGCCGGCAAGACGTGTGCGCCGAGCCGTTGAGCGTGACCACCATCGCCGCCGACGGCACACGCACCCGCGGCGCCGCGATGCTGGTCAACGCCAGCGCGCCCATCGACTGCTTCTACGTCTACCCCACGGTCTCGAACGACCCGAACGGCAACAGCGACATGAACGCCGGGCCCGAAGAGCTGGGCGTGACCTTCGCGCAGTTCTCACCGCTGCGCACGCAATGCCGCCTCTACGCACCGCTGTACCGCCAGGTGACGATCGCTGCGCTGCGCAGCCGCTTCACCAGCACGCCGATGGCCACCGACTGGGAGATGGCCTACAACGACACACTGGCCGCCTGGCGGCACTACCTCGCCCATGACAACCAGGGCCGCGGCGTGGTGCTGATCGGCCACTCGCAGGGCGCGCGCATCTTGACCGACCTCGTCGCCAAAGAGATCGAGGGCCAGCCGGTGCACCAGCAGATCGTCTCGGTGATCCCGATCGGCAGCAACCTGCTGGTGCCCAAGGGGCAGGACGTGGGCAGCTCGTTCAAGTCGACGCCGTTGTGCCGCAGCGCCAGCCAGACGGGTTGTGCGATCTCGTATGTGTCGTTCCGTGCGAACACGCCGCCACCCGAGAGGTCGCTGTTCGGCCGCGCCAGCGGCAACAACACCGTGGCCTGCAACAACCCCGCGGCACTGGCCGGCGGTGTCGCGGCGCAACCCAAGGTGTGGTTCTCCAAGCGTGCCGACGTGAGCGCAAGCCAGGGCAAGGGCAGCGCGAAGTGGCAAGCCCTGGTGGCCTCGGTCGACACGCCCTTCTTCGCCCTGCCCGGACTCGTCAGCACGCAATGTGTGAACGACGCCAACAGCAGCTACCTCGCGGCCAAGGTGAACCCCGACAACCGCAGCGACGACATCGGCGGCGACGTGGTCGCCGGTGGCACGCTGATCGATACCTGGGGGCTGCACCTGATCGACGTCAGCTTGGGGATTGGCGACATCGTCGACGTGGTGGGGCAGCAGGCCAAGGCCTACCTCGCGCGGGCGAAGTAACTCGCGTCACGCTTCCCGTCATTCCCGCGCAGGCGGGAATCCCCGATGCCTGGCATATCACCACCCGCTTGGGTATCGGAGCCTTGTGCCGCTTCGCGAGTGTGTTTCTTCGTACTTCGAACGGGTGCGTCGGGATGTGCCCCCGACAGGGCAGTAACTTTCTCTTGCTTGCCCAAGAGAAAGTCACCAAAGAGAAGGGCACCCTGCTCG
>NZ_JADMJX010000091.1 GCF_018780185.1 Rhizobacter sp. | reverse complement strand
CCGACGCGGTGATCGATGGCGACATCGCCAACGCCTTCTGCGCCGTCCGCCCGCCGGGCCACCACGCCACGCGCGACGAGACCATGGGCTTCTGTTTCTTCAACAACGTGGCCATCGCGGCGCGCCATGCGCTCGACGTGCGCGGCCTGAAGCGCGTGGCCATCGTCGACTTCGACGTGCACCATGGCAACGGCACCGAAGACATCGTGGCCGGCGACGAGCGCATCCTGATGGTGAGCTTCTTCCAGCACCCGCTCTACCCCTACAGCGGCGGTGTGCCCAAGGGCGAGAACATGGTCAACCTGCCGATCCCGCCCTACACGCGCGGCGGCGAGCTGCGCGAGATGATCGAAGCCATGTGGATGCCGCGGCTCGAGGCGTTCAAGCCGCAGATGGTCTTCATCTCGGCCGGCTTCGACGCCCACCGCGAAGACGACCTGGGCCAGCTCGGCCTGGTCGAGGCCGACTACGAGTGGATCACCCGCCGCGTGAAAGACGTGGCCGACCGCCACGCCAGCGGCCGCATCGTCTCGTGCCTGGAAGGCGGGTATGCCCTCAGCGCCCTGGCGCGCAGCGTGGCCACGCACCTGCGTGTGCTGGCCGGACTCTGATCCACGACACCGACGAATGAATTCGACCTTCAACGCCAAAGAACTCCAAGACCTTCTGCACAACCTGACCGGGCAGGGCGCCCTCACTGAAGCAGCCGTGCTGCTGGGCTGCCTCGGTCTGTCGTGGTTTGTCTGCTTCCTCTTGCGCAAGGTGCTCAAGATCCATGGCGCTGTGCTGTTCGGCCACAGCGTGGTCGACGGCGTGCTGTTCCCGGTGTTCGCCCTCGTGATGGCGCTGGTGGCACGCGAGTTCCTGAAGGGCGTGGTGACGGTGGCGGTGTTCAAGGTGGCCATCCCCATCCTGACCTCGCTGGTGCTGATCCGGCTCACGGTGCGTGTGCTGTCGGCAGCCTTCCCTGACAACGCCTGGATGCGCGCCATCGAACGCACCCTGTCGTGGGTCGCCTGGATCGTGGTCGTGCTGTGGATCACCGGCGTGATGCCGGCGGTGCTGGAGCAACTCGACGGCGTGCGCTGGAAGATCGGCGGCACGCAGATCTCGCTGCGCAACATGATCGAAGGCACGCTCACCGCCGCCGTGGTGATGGTGCTGGCGTTGTGGGTGTCGGCGGCACTCGAGCGCAAGATCATCCACGGCACCGGCAACGACCTGTCGATGCGCAAGATGGTCTCCAACATCGTGCGTGCGGTGCTGCTGTTCATCGGCCTGCTGCTGGCACTGTCGGCCGTGGGCATCGACCTCACCGCGCTCAGCGTATTGGGCGGTGCGATCGGCGTGGGCCTGGGCTTCGGTCTGCAGAAGATCGCGGCCAACTATGTGAGCGGGTTTGTCATCCTGGCCGAGCGCTCGCTGCGCATCGGCGACATGGTCACGGTGGACAACTTCGAGGGCCGCATCACCGACATCCGCACCCGCTACACCGTGATTCGTGCGCTCAACGGGCGCGAAGCGGTGGTGCCCAACGAGATGTTGATCACCCAACGCGTCGAGAACTCGTCGCTGGCCGACCCCAAGGTGCTGATCTCGACCCCGTTGCAGGTGGCTTATGGCACCGATGTGCGGGCCTTGCAACCGAAGCTGGAGGCCGCCGTCGCAAACGTCGACCGTGTGCTGGGCGACCCCGGCCCGGTGATGCAACTGGCTGGCTTCGGCTCTGATGGCATGGACCTCATCGTGCGCTTCTGGATTGCCGATCCCGAGAACGGGCAGGGTCAGGTGAAGTCGGAGGTGAATCTCGCCATGCTGGACGTGCTCAACGCTGAAGGGGTCGAGATTCCGTTCCCGCAGCGTGTGCTGCACACACGGGTGGTGCCCGCCAAGGAAGAGGGTTGACGCCCCTGCGGCCACTTCGCGCCGCGTGGCTGCTGGCCGCGCTGCTTCTGGCAGGGTGTGCCCACCCGCTGCCGCAGCGCCACTTGGTGGCTGCTGCCCACCCGCTGGCCGCCGATGCGGGATTGCAGATGCTCAGGGCCGGTGGCAGTGCCATCGATGCGGGCATTGCGGTTCAGCTCGTGCTGACGCTGGTGGAGCCGCAGTCGTCCGGCATCGGCGGTGGCGTGTTCATCGTGCACCATGACGGCAGGCAAGTGCAGACCATCGATGGCCGCGAAACAGCGCCCGCCGCGGCCAACGCCGATCTCTTCATGAATGACGGCCGGCCCATGGGGTTCATGGACGGTGTGGTGGGCGGGCGTTCGGTGGGTGTGCCGGGCACCTTGCGCGCGCTGGAGTTGGCGCACCGCCAGCATGGCAAGCTGCCGTGGAAGGCTCTCTTCCAACCCGCGATTCGCCTCGCGGAAGAGGGTTTTGTGATCAGCCCGCGGCTTGCCAACTTTTTGCACGACCCGGTGATTGCCGATTCGTTGAAGCGAGATGCGCAGGCCCGCGTCTATTTCTACGAACCCGATGGCAAACCACGCGCCGCGGGCAGCACGCTGCGCAACCCGGCGCTCGCCATGTTGTTGCGCGACGTGGCCGAGCGTGGGCCGGTGGCCCTGCATGAGGGCGTCGTCGCGCGCGACCTGGTGGCCAAGGTGCGTGGCCACGCCAGCAACCCCGGCGCGATCACCGAGGCCGATCTGGCGGGGTACCGCGCCAAGGCGCGCGATCCGCTGTGTTTTGACCACCGCACTTGGCGCGTGTGCGGCATGGCCCCGCCGTCATCGGGCACGCTCGCGCTAGGGCAGGTGCTGGGCATGTTGGCCAAGCACGACCTGGCAGCCTTGCCACCCTCGGGCCAGTCGCTCAACCCGCGTGCGATTCACCTGTTGACCGAGGCCTACCGGCTGGCGTATGCCGACCGCGACCGCTACGTCGCCGACCCCGATTTCGTGCCTTTGCCGGGCGGCAGCCCCGATGCCCTGTTGAACGCCACCTACCTCGCACAACGGGGCGCTCTGATCGGCGAGCGCAGCATGGGCAAGGCCGCACCGGGCAACCCGCTGCCGGGTTCGGTCGTGCTGGCCGATGACCGCAGCCCCGAGCTGCCGTCGACCTCGCACGTGTCGGTGGTCGATGGCCATGGCAACGCACTCTCGATGACCATGACCATCGAGCACCTGTTTGGCTCGCGGCTGATGGTGCATGGCTTCATGCTCAACAACGAGTTGACGGATTTTTCCTTCGTGCCCGCCGTGGACGGTGTGCCGGTGGCCAACCGGGTGGAAGGCGGCAAGCGGCCCCGCTCGTCGATGACGCCGCTGCTGGTGTTCGACCGCGCGAGCGGTCAGCTGCTGATGAGCGTGGGTTCGCCGGGAGGGCCCTTCATCGTCACCTTTGTCGGCAAGGTGCTGGTGGGCGTGCTCGACTGGAAGCTGCCGGTGCAGCCGGCCATGGCCTTGCCCAACTTCGGTTCGCGCAACGGGCCGACGGAGCTCGAGTCCACGCCCGACACGGCTGCGCTGGCCGAGGCGCTGAGGGCGCTCGGCCACGAAGTGCGCTTGATGAGATTGAGCAGCGGATTGAACGGCGTGCAACGCACGCCACAGGGCTGGATCGGCGGCACCGACCCGCGCGGCGAAGGCTCTGTGCGAGGAGATTGAACTTGGCCCGTCATTCCCGCCTTCGCGGGAATGACGGCGTCAGACCACCGCCACCGGGATCTTCCCGATCCGGGCCTGCCACTCCTTCGGCCCAGTCTCGTGCACCGAGGTGCCGTTGGAGTCGACCGCCACCGTGACCGGCATGTCCTGCACCTCGAACTCGTAGATGGCTTCCATGCCCAGGTCGGCAAAACCCAGCACCGTCGACTTCTTGATCGCCTTCGACACCAGGTAGGCCGCACCGCCCACCGCCATCAGGTAGGCGCTCTTGTGCTTCTTGATGGCCTCGATGCCAGTCGGACCGCGTTCGCTCTTGCCGATCATGCCGATCAGGCCGGTTTCGGCCAGCATCATCTCGGTGAACTTGTCCATGCGGGTGGCGGTGGTGGGGCCGGCGGGGCCGACCACTTCATCACGCACCGGGTCGACCGGGCCCACGTAGTAGATGACGCGGTTGGTGAAGTCGACCGGCAGCTTCTCGCCCTTGGCCAGCATGTCTTGAATGCGCTTGTGCGCCGCGTCGCGGCCGGTCAGCATCTTGCCGCTCAGCAGCAGGGTGTCACCCGGTTTCCAGGCGGCCACCTCGGCCTTGGTGAGGGTATCGAGGTTGACCTTCTTGCTTTTGTTGTAGTCGGGTGCCCAGTGCACGTCGGGCCACATGTCGAGACTGGGCGGGTCGATGTAGGCCGGGCCCGAGCCGTCCATCACGAAGTGCGCGTGGCGCGTGGCAGCGCAGTTGGGGATCATCGCGATCGCCTTGCCGGCCGCGTGCGAGGGGTACATCGCAATCTTCACGTCGAGCACGGTGGTCAGGCCACCCAGGCCTTGTGCGCCGATGCCCAGTGCGTTGATCTTGTCGCACAGCTCGATGCGCAGCGCCTCGGTCTTGTCCTTCGCACCGCGTTGCTTCAGGTCATACATGTCGATGGGCTCCATCAACACTTCTTTCGCCATCAGCATGGCCTTCTCGGCGGTGCCACCGATGCCGATGCCCAGCATGCCGGGCGGGCACCAGCCGGCGCCCATGGTGGGAACGGTCTTCATGATCCAGTCGACCACCGAATCGCTCGGGTTCAACATCGCGAACTTGCTCTTGTTCTCGCTGCCGCCACCCTTGGCGGCCACCTGCACGTCGAGTGTGTTGCCAGGGATGACAGTCATGTGGATCACGGCCGGCGTGTTGTCGCCGGTGTTCTTGCGCTCGAACTGCGGGTCGGCCACGATCGACGCGCGCAGCACGTTGTCGGGGTTCAGATAGCCCTTGCGCACGCCCTCGTTGACGGCGTCTTCGATGCTGCCGGGGAAGCCCTCGAAACGCACGTCCATACCGATCTTGAGAAAGACGTTGACGATGCCGGTGTCCTGGCAAATGGGGCGCTTGCCTTCCGCGCACATCTTCGAGTTGGTCAGGATCTGCGCAATCGCATCCTTGGCTGCCGGGCTCTGCTCGCTGGCGTAGGCGCGCGCGAGATGGGCAATATAGTCGGCGGGGTGGTAGTAGCTGATGTACTGCAGGGCTGCGGCGACGCTCTCGACGAGGTCGGCGTGGCGGATGGTGGTCATGGGGGGCTCTCTCAGGCGGGAAGCCGCAATTTTACTCAAGGGGGTGGGCGTGGTGACTGACGCGTTTCGTCGTTTCTTTGCGGCAGAGTCCGCTGGCGGCATCGTGCTGGCACTGGCCACTGTCCTGGCGCTCATGATCAGCAACTCGCCCTGGGGCGCCGACTACGAAGCGTTTCGCAACATCCCCGGCGAGCTGCGCATCGGCCATGAGTGGCTGGTGCTGTCCAAGCCTTTGATCCTGTGGGTCAACGACCTGTGGATGGCGGTGTTCTTCTTGCTGGTGGGGCTGGAGATCAAGCGCGAACTGATTGCGGGCGAGCTGGCCAGTCTGCGCCAGGCCATGCTGCCCGCAGGGGCCGCCCTGGGTGGCATGCTGGTGCCAGCGGGCATCTATGCGCTGTTCAACATGAACGACCCGGTGGCCTTGCGCGGCTGGGCCATCCCGGCGGCAACCGACATCGCCTTTGCGCTGGGCATCTTGATGCTGCTGGGCTCGCGGGTGCCGGCGTCGCTGAAGGTATTCCTCACCGCGGTGGCCATCATCGACGACCTGGGTGCCATCGTCGTCATCGCGTTTTTCTACACCGCCAACCTGTCCTTGCCGATGCTGGCTGCGGCGGGCGTGGGCCTGGTGGCCTTGTTCGCGCTGAACCGCCTGCGGGTCATGAGCGTGCTGCCTTACCTGTTTGTCGGCGCGATCATCTGGGTCTGCGTGCTCAAGTCGGGTGTGCACGCCACGCTGGCGGGTGTGGCCACCGCGTTTGCGATCCCGTTGCGAGGCGCGACTGACGATGCGCAGTCGCCGCTCGAGACGCTGGAGCACACGCTCCACCCCTGGGTCGCATTCATGGTGCTGCCGATGTTTGCCTTTGCCAACGCGGGCGTGTCGCTTCAGGGCATCACGGTCGACACGCTCACCCAGGCCGTGCCGCTGGGCATTGCCGCTGGTCTGGTGGTGGGCAAGGCGATTGGCGTGTTCGGTTCGTCGTGGCTGTTGGCCAGATTCGCCGGTGCCGAGCTTCCGGACGGGGCCAACCGCTGGCAGTTCTTCGGCGTGTGCGTGTTGTGTGGCGTGGGCTTCACGATGAGCCTGTTCATCGGCGGGCTGGCTTTTGACGGCCAGGCCCCCGGCTACGACACCCAAGTCAAGATCGGCGTGCTGGGCGGCTCACTGATTGCCGGTGTGCTCGGCACGGTGATCTTGCTGCGTGCCGAGCGACGCGGCCCGTCGCGTCGCCGCCAGCAGCACCAGCCGTCGCGGTTTCAGTGACTGGACGCGTGGTTGCTGGTCAAGATGCGGTCGGTCCAGGCGATGGCCAGGGCCGAGAACAGGAAGGCCACGTGGATCAGCGTTTGCGCAATCAGCACCCGATCGGTGAGCGCACCCGCGTTGATGAAGGTCTTGAGCAGGTGGATCGACGAGATGCCGATGATGGCGGTGGCCAGCTTGACCTTCAACACCGAGGCATTGACGTGGCTCAGCCACTCGGGCTGGTCGGGGTGGCCTTCCAGGTCCATGCGTGAGACGAAGGTCTCGTAGCCGCCCACGATCACCATGATCAGCAGGTTGGAGATCATCACCACGTCGATCAGGCCCAGCACCACCAGCATGATGATGGTTTCGGTGAGCTTGGTTCCCTTGGCGGCTTCGCCGGTCACGCCGACGGCACTGAAGATCGCCTGCATGGCGGTCTGGTCGCCAAAGGCTGCCTCGATCAGGTGCACCAGCTCCACCCAGAAGTGAAAGACGTAGACGCACTGCGCCAGGATCAGGCCGACATAGAGCGGCACTTGCAGCCATCGGCTGGCAAAAATCAGGGCGGGCAGGGGGCGCATCTTGCGGGCGATGGGGTCAGAGGGCGAGGCCATGGAGGCTTTCAGGGATTGTCCGGATGCCGCGGATTTTAGTTGCCTCACCATGACAGGCACGCTCCCTGCGAGCAAAGTCGTGCGTTGAGTAAGCCGTTCGTAAGAGCCCCCGCTTATGGTGCAGCCCAGTGCTCAAAATCGAGTTCAGGAGACTTTCATGACCGACCACGCCACCAAGCTGTATTCCCCGCCCGCCGCCCTGGCCGAGAAGGCCCACGTCAGCGGCATGGCGGCTTACAACAAGCTGTGCGCCGAAGCCGAGGCCGATTACGAGGGCTTTTGGGCCCGCCTGGCGCGCGAGCTGGTGAGCTGGAAAAAGCCCTTCACCCAGGTGCTCAACGCCAGCGAGGCGCCGTTCTTCAAGTGGTTCGAAGACGGCACGCTGAACGTCTCGTACAACTGCCTCGACAAGCAGGTGGAGGCTGGCCTGGGCAACAAGGTCGCCATCATCTTCGAGGCCGACGATGGCCAGGTGACGCGCGTGACCTACAGCGAGCTGCTCGCCAGGACCTGCCGCATGGCCAATGCGCTGAAGGCGCAAGGCGTGAAAAAGGGCGATCGGGTTGTCATCTACATGTCGATGTCGGTCGAGGGCGTGGTGGCCATGCAGGCCTGCGCGCGCATCGGGGCCACGCACTCGGTGGTGTTCGGTGGGTTCTCGGCGCAAAGCCTGCGCGATCGCATTGAAGACGCGGGCGCTGTGATGGTGATCACCGCCGACGAGCAGTTGCGCGGTGGCAAGCAGTTGCCGTTGAAGGCCATCGTCGACGAGGCCATCGGCCTGGGCGGGTGCGACAGCGTCAAGAGCGTGATCGTCTACAAGCGCACCGGCGGCAAGATCGGCTGGGGTGCGCGCGACAAGTGGATGCACGAGCTGGTCGCGACGCAGGCCGACACCTGCGAGCCCGAGTGGGTAGGCGCCGAGCACCCGCTGTTCCTGCTCTACACCTCGGGCTCCACCGGCAAACCGAAGGGGGTGCAGCACTCCACCGGCGGCTATTTGCTGCACGCGGCGCTCAGCACCAAGTGGACCTTCGACCTCAAGCCCGATGACGTCTTCTGGTGCACGGCCGACATCGGCTGGGTCACCGGCCACACCTACATCGCCTATGGCCCGCTCGCCCTGGGTGGCACCGAGATCGTGTTCGAAGGGGTGCCCACCTATCCGGATGCCGGCCGCTTCTGGAAGATGATCCAGGACCACAAGGTCAGCATCTTCTACACCG
>NZ_JADMJX010000174.1 GCF_018780185.1 Rhizobacter sp. | reverse complement strand
CGCACTCCTGCGCCAACAGCGGCAACAGCAACCAGAAGCTGATCGGCAAGAAGGGCGTGGCCTGGATGAAGCGCCACATGGACAACGACACCCGCTACACGTCGTTTGCCTGTGCCAACCCGAACATCACCGCCGTCTCTTCGTTCCGGACCGCCAACTGTTCCTGATGAGGGCTTGACCGCTGCTCCCGCAGTGGTCACTTGCGGCCTCGGCACCGGACTCGTGCCGGCGCCGAGGCCGCAAGTTTTTTTAGTGCCCCTTGTATTGAACCTTGTTGGGCTGGCGCTCCGGCGTCAGCACAAAGAAGTCGAGGTACTTCTTGAAGAGCTTGGTCGACGGTGCGTTCTTGGTCAGCAGACCATCGGCACGCAGGCGCTCGGCGACCGTGCGCAACTCAAGCTTGGCGCCACCGCGCAACTCCGGGATGGCGGCCAGGATGCGTTGCACGTCGTCGGGCAAGGCGGGCGCCGCGGGTGGTTTGGGTGCAGGCGCGGCCGCCTTGCGCGCCGTTGTCGCGCGCTTGCGCGGCGCACTCGGCGCGGCCTCTGGCTTCTTCTGGTGCAGCAGGTCGACAAAGGCGTCGTAGACCGGCTTGGAGTCGTCACCCGTCTTGCCCAGTTGGCCGATGCCTTCGACGCGGCAGCCCTTCTCGCGCAGGCGGATCACCAGCGGCGCGAAGTCGGAGTCGGACGACACGATCACCGCCACGTCGGGCCGCTCGGCCACGGCGAGGTCCATCGCATCGACCGCGAGCGCGATGTCGTTGGCGTTCTTGCCACTCGACAGGTTGACGATGGGGCGGATGGAGTGCGCCTTGAAAAGCTTCTGGTGCGTGACGGCCGACTCGGCGGTGCAGTAGGCCCGCCGCACATGGATGGCGCCGTGCTCGGTCAGCACCCTGCCAATGGCCTGCTCGATCACACCGGCCGAGACGTTGTCGGCGTCGATCAGGAGCATCACGCGCTTCTGTGCATTCATGCGAGTTTCCAGCTGAGGGTTTCGCCACCACGCAGTGGCTTGAGTTCGGTGTCGCCGAAGGGCAGCGTCTCGGGCAATGTCCAAGGCTCTTTGCGCAAGGTCACCGTACCACTGTTGCGTGGCAGGCCATAAAACGCCGGGCCGTGGAAGCTGGCAAAGGCTTCGAGCTTGTCGAGCGCGCCCGCGGCCTCGAAGGCTTCGGCATACAGCTCCAGCGCACTCAGTGCGGTGTAGCAGCCGGCGCAGCCAGTGGCGTGTTCCTTCAGGTGGGCTGCGTGCGGCGCACTGTCGGTGCCCAGGAAGAAGCGGTCGCTGCCCGAGGCCACGGCCTGCAACAGCGCCTGGCGGTGTTCTTCACGCTTGAGCACCGGCAGGCAGTAGTAATGCGGTCGCACGCCACCAAGAAAAATGGCGTTGCGGTTGTAGAGCAGGTGGTGTGCGGTGACGGTGGCAGCGGTGTGCGCGCCAGCCTCGGCCACGTACTGCGCGGCCTCGCGGGTGGTGATGTGCTCGAACACGATCTTGAGTTCGGGGAAGTCGCGGCGCAGCGGAATCAGCTGCGTGTCGATGAACACGCGCTCGCGGTCGAAGAGGTCGATCTCGGGGCTGGTCACTTCGCCGTGCACCAGCAGCAGCAGGCCTTCGCGCTGCATCGCTTCGAGCGTGGCGTAGGTCTTGCGCAGGTCGGTGACGCCCGCATCGCTGTTGGTGGTGGCGCCGGCGGGGTAGAGCTTGACGGCGACCACACCGGCGTCTTTCGCGCGCTTGATCTCGTCGGGTGGCAAGTTGTCGGTGAGGTAGAGCGTCATCAAGGGCTCGAAGCTCACGCCTTTCTCTTTCAAAGAGACTGGGATGGCCGCAACGATGCGATCGCGGTAGGCCAGCGCCTGCGCGGCGGTGGTCACCGGCGGCTTGAGGTTGGGCATGATGATCGCGCGGGCGAACTGGCGCGCGGTGTCGGGCAACACGGCGGCCAGCGCGGCGCCATCGCGCACGTGCAGGTGCCAGTCGTCGGGGCGGGTGATGGTGAGGGTGGTGGCGGGCAAAGTCATGCGCGGAATTCTCGCACCCGCATCTGCCCGCCCCGGCAGGTTCTGCGTTGCGGAACCCAGCCTCAGGGCTATCGAGCATTGCCTTCGCACGGTCGTGCCGCACCATCGCAAGCCCCGAGTGAACGACGCAAAGGCCTGCTCCCATGGACGCTTCCGCCACCGAACGCGACAACTCCTACGTGCTGGGCTACCAGGGCTTCGTCTACACCAGCCGGCGCATCGCCAGCGGCCCCACCACCCGCTACCCCGGCGTGCTGCTGCTCAGCGCCGACTACCAGCCGTTTGTGCTGACACCCGAAGGCGGCCCGCCCCTGAGCGCCAACGCCGCCGTGGTCGCGCCCCGCGTGGCCCGCAGCCTCGACGCGCAGGGCGTGCCGTTGCTCAGCTTCAACGTGATGCCATCACACGATGCGTATCACGTCTTTCGCGCCATGCAGCGCCCCGGTGTGCTGGCGGTCGACCGTTATGCCTTCGGCCCGCTCGACGAGGCTTTTGGCCTGCTGTGCCGAGGCGAGGCGCGGCTGTCGGAGGCCGCGCTCATCTTCGAGCAGACGCTGTCGGTGGCGGTGCCGCTGATGCCACCGGCCGCGCCACCCGACGCCACCTCCCTGCAGATCCTGCGCATGCTCGAAAACAACCCCGAGCTCAGCCTCGAGGAGTTGGCGCGGGTGTGCGGGCGGTCGCAGCAGGCGATGTCGCGCCTGTTTTCTGCCGCCACCGGCATGTCGCTGCGCGACTACCACGGCTGGCTCAAGCAGCGGCGCACCTACAACCTGCTGTGTTCCAAGCGCTCGCTCACCGACGTGGCCCAGGCGGCGGGGTTCGTCGACTCGCCGCACTTCTCGCGCACCTTTGCCCGCTGGTACGGGCAAAGCCCGTCGTTCAGCCGCGACCCGAAGTTCGTGCGGGTGATCAACCCGCGGCAGTCGCATGAGCCTGTGCGTTTATCACAAACCGAGCCCGAGGGCTTGATACCGCTGCCCACCGGAAAGCGCTGATCAACAAGCCGAACCGCGCGCCCAAGAATCCGTCTCCCCGCCCACACAACAAAGGAGACACTCCATGAGGATTCACGCAGCAGCCCGGTTCGCGAAAGCGGCCTTCGCCATCGGCGCGGTGGTGGTTTCGGCCACCACCTTCGCCCAGACCAACCCCTATGAGCGCGGCCCCGCGCCCACCACCGCGTCACTTGAAGCGAGCCGCGGGCCGTTCAGCATCAGCTCGTTCACCGTCAGCCGGCCGAGCGGCTATGGCGCGGGCACCGTGTACTACCCGACCAACGCTGGCGGCACCGTGGGTGCCATCGCCATCGTGCCGGGCTTCCTGGCGCGCCAGTCGAGCATCAACTGGTGGGGGCCGCGCCTGGCCTCACACGGCTTCGTGGTCATCACCATCGATACCAACTCGACCCTCGACCAGCCCGCCAGCCGCTCGCGCCAGCAGCTGGCCGCGCTCGACCAGGTGGCCGCACTCGCCCGCACCAGCAGCAGCCCGATCTACAACCGCGTCGACACCACGCGCATGGGCGTGATGGGCTGGTCGATGGGCGGTGGCGGCACGCTGATCTCGGCGCAGAACCGCCCATCGATCAAGGCCGCGGCGCCGCAAGCACCGTACAACAGCTCGACCAACTTCTCGTCGGTGACCGTGCCCACGTTGATCTTCGCCTGCGAGAACGACACCGTCGCACCGGTGAACCGGCATGCGTCGCCGTTCTACAGCAGCATGTCGCGCAACTCGAAACAGTACCTGGAGATCAACGGCGGCTCGCACAGCTGCGCCAACAGCGGCAACAGCAACCAGCCGCTGATCGGCAAGAAGGGTGTCGCCTGGATGAAACGCTTCATGGACAACGACACCCGCTACACCCCGTTTGCCTGCGCCAACCCGAACAGCACCCGCGTGTCGGAGTTCCGCACTGCAAACTGTTCCTGAGTGCCGGCAAGGCCCCGGGGTCGCTTTCTGGCGGGAGGGCGAACCCGGGGTTGTTACCCTTGTTATTGCACGATCGTGCAGCGAATATCGGGGCTCCTGTGGACACCAGTCGCAGGCCACGCCCATGCCACGACCCACCGAATCTCTCGCGCCGGTTTCCAGCCTGCCTGACTCACCCTCTGGCTTGGTGCGCGACTGTTCCTACGTGCTGGGTTACTACGGCTTCATCCATACGGGCCTCAGGCTCTCGAGCGGCATGACGGTGCGGCACTCGGCGGTGCTGCTGGTGAGCGCCGACTACACGCCCTTCGAGGTCACCCTGCGCGGCGGCAAGACCGTCAACGCGCAGGCCTTGGTGGTGCCACCCCTGGTGGCGCGCACACTGTCAGCCGACGGGGTGCCGCTGCTGAGCTTCAACATCTTTCCCTCGCACCGGGCCTTCCACATCTTCTGCGCGATGCACCACCCCGGCGTGGTGGCGCTCGATCGCCATGCGTTCAACCAGCTGGACGACGTGCTCGACGCCATGGTCAAGGGCGACGCGTCGTTCAAGCAGGCCGAGAAGGTGTTCGAGCTGGCTGTGGCCGAAGCCACACGCCAGCTGCCGCCGGCCCTGGCGCCCGACCCGAAGGCACTCGACCTGATCCGCCTGCTCGACGAAAACCCCAAGCTCAGCCTGGATGAGCTGGCGCGCCTGTTCGGCCGCTCCAACGCGGCGATGTCGCGCATGTTTTCGCAGGCGGTGGGCATGTCGCTGCGCGACTACCAGAGCTGGCTGCGGCAGCGGCGCATGTACCACCTGCTCTACACGCATCGCTCACTCACCGACGTGGCCCACGACGCGGGTTATGCCGACTCGCCGCAGTTTTCACGCACCTTCTCGCGCTGGTATGGCAAGAGCCCGTCGTTCAGCCGCGACCCGAGGTTCGTGCGCGTCTTCATGCGCGACGACGACGGCGCCCCGGATCAAGACGCCGGCTGAGACGCCGCAGGCACGGCTTCGGGAATCAACGACCTCTGATCCGGCGGCAGTTGGGCGCGCAACGCATCGAGCTGCGCCTTTTTCTGCTCGTCCGTGAGCGAGGCGTCTTGCTGCACGAACATGGCCTCCATGCTCAGGCGCGCGTAGTGGTCGGCCTGGCCAAACAGCGCGTTGGCGGTGGCGTCGTCGAAGTGCCGGCGCTTCACCGCCTCCATCTGGTCAAAGAACGCCCGCGCTTCCTGCATGTTGCTGGGGATGCCCTTGGGCTGCATCTCGTCGCGTATGTCTTGCGTGTAGCCGCGGTAGTCGGTGATCAGCTTGTAGGCCTTCTCGGCGTCTTCTTTCGGCAGGCCTTCGCGCAGCGTGCGCTCCAGCCGCGCCATGTCGGCCTCGGAGAGGTCTTCGGGCATGGAGTTGAGCAGCGCCTCGATGGACGCGCGGGTGTTCTTGTCGATCACCAGCCCGCCCGCAAAACCCAGCTCGAACAGGCGCGCCGCATCCATGGTCGTGCCCATTGCGTCAGACACCGTCACCGCCCATGGCGCCGCACCTCCCGCGCCTGAGGCGGCTTGTCGGCCGCCCGTTGCCGCCGCCTGCGCCACCGCGGCCGCAGCCGCTTCGGGCGACGGTTCGGGTTCGGCTGGCGTTCGAAGCAGCCAGTACGCCAGCGCCACCACCCCCAGAGCGCCTGCGAGCGCCACCCACCATGTACGTTTGAGCATGTCAGCCATGAGAGAAGAAGAGCACCCAAAGAAGCGCGAGCATAGCCCCCGACATCCTCAAAACCCTGAGTGAGACACAAGGGTTTGCGGCAAGACGAAGGCTCGAACATCGCCCTCCCCGCCCGACGCGCGCGTAGCACAAAACCGCACCCAAAGCTTGATCTGAAGCGCAGGTGGAAAGCGATGATGATAAAAATGCACGGCCGTTTAAAGATCGCGATGCCCGCTCTTTCAGCTGCCGTTCAGCCTGAAGTGCGTGGGCTTCCACTTCGGTTCACACAGTCAGGAGACAAACATGACCTACAAAGGCATCACCCAATTCGCCAAGGCTTCGATGTTCATCGGCGCGCTGGTTCTTTCGGCAGCGGCCGCGGCGCAAAACCCCTATGAGCGTGGCCCGGCACCCACCACCTCTTCGCTCGAGGCGAGCCGCGGCCCGTTCTCGACCAGCTCGTTCACCGTGAGCCGCCCGAGCGGCTACGGCGCCGGCACTGTGTACTACCCCACCAATGCGGGCGGCACCGTCGGCGCCATCGCCATCGTGCCGGGCTTCACCGCACGCCAATCGAGCATCAACTGGTGGGGCCCGCGCCTGGCCTCGCATGGTTTCGTGGTCATCACCATCGACACCAACTCCACGCTCGACCAACCGGCCAGCCGTTCGCGCCAGCAACTGGCTGCGCTCGACCAGGTGGCCACGCTGGCCCGCACCAGCAGCAGCCCGATCTACAACAAGGTCGACACCACGCGCATGGGCGTGATGGGCTGGTCGATGGGTGGTGGCGGCTCGCTGATCTCTGCGCAGAACCGCCCGTCGCTCAAGGCCGCTGCGCCACAAGCGCCGTGGAATGGCTCGACCAGCTTCGGCTCGGTCACCGTGCCCACGCTGATCTTCGCCTGCGAGAACGACTCGATCGCCCCGGTGGGCTCGCATGCCTCGCCGATGTACAACAGCATGACGCGCAACCCGAAGGAGTTCATCGAGATCGACGGTGGCAGCCACTCCTGCGCCAACAGCGGCAACAGCAACCAGGCCCTGATCGGCAAGAAGGGTGTGGCCTGGATGAAGCGCTTCATGGACAACGACACCCGCTACACGTCGTTTGCCTGCGCCAACCCCAACAGCACGCGGGTCAGCGACTTCCGCGTCGCCCGTTGCTCGTGATCTGAATTGATGCGGCCGCGCCCTTCGGGGCACGGCTCTTCAAGCAAAACGGCCCTGAGGGCCGTTTTTTTGTTGCGGCGCCAGGTGAGACACGAGACACGCAAATATTGCACGACCGCGCACTTTTTACTGCATTGCGCCGCCTCCCCGGCACGGCATGCAGCGGGCGACAAGACAACCCAAACGACGGCCTTCACCACCCGACGCCCGAGGATGCAGGCTCAATCTCCAAATTGCTGGCTAGCACAAATCGCTGCATCCGGCTTGATCAAATGCGTAGGTGGAAAGCCATGACGCCTTAAATTTGCACGTAGGTTCAAAATTCAGAGGTCGGCTTTCCAAGGCTTGAATAAACAGAGCTGAGCACCGGCACCCTCGTGAACCCCATAGGAGACAAAGCATGAAATTCCAACAACTCATCAAGGCAACGGTCCTGGCCGGCGCCACCCTGCTCGCGAGCGGCGCGTTCGCCGTTCAGATCGGCCCGAACCCGACCAAGGCTTCGCTCGAAGCCAGCTCCGGCCCGTTCACCGTGGGCAAGTTCACCATCAGCCGCCCGAGCGGCTACGCCGCGGGCACCGTGTATTACCCGACCAACGCCGGAGCCAAGGTGGGCGTGATCTCGATCGTTCCGGGCTTCGTGTCGTACCAGAGCAGCGTCGCCTGGTGGGGCCCGCGCCTGGCCTCGCACGGCTTCGTGGTCGTCACCATCGACACCAACACCACGGTCGACCAGCCTGACAGCCGCTCGCGCCAGCAACTGGCTGCACTCGACCAGGTGGTCGCACTGGGCAACAACAGCAGCAGCCCGCTGTACAACAAGATCGACGGAACACGCACCGGCGTGATGGGTTGGTCGATGGGGGGTGGCGGCTCGCTGATCTCTGCGAAGAACCGCCCCTCGATCAAGGCGGCCGCACCGCAAGCGCCGTGGGCCAGCTTGACGAGCTTCTCGTCGCTCACCGTGCCGACGCTGATCTTCTCCTGCCAGAGCGACATCGTTGCGCCGGTGGCCACACACGCCAACTCGTTCTACAACGAGATGTCGCGCAACCCGAAGCAGCTGCTGGAAAAGACCTTGGGCGACCACTTCTGCATGAACTCGGCCAACCCCACGGTCGGCCTGAAGGGCGTGGCCTGGATGAAGCGCTTCATCGACGGCGATACCCGCTACACCACGTTCGCCTGCAGCAACCCGAACGCCTTCGGCTTCTCGGATTTCCGCACCGCACGTTGCTCCTGATCTGACACGACAGGCCAGGCCCTCGCGGCTTGGCCCTGACAACAAAAACGGCCCACTCGGGCCGTTTTCTGTTTCGCTTCGAAGGCGCAGCGCTCAGTGAGCGAGGATCTTCGACAAGAACTCCTTCGCCCGCGGCGAGCGCGCGTCGGGGTTGCCGAAGAAGTCATCGCGGGTGCAGTCTTCGACGATCTTGCCGGCATCCATGAAGATCACGCGGTGGGCCACCTTCTTGGCAAAACCCATCTCGTGGGTCACGACCATCATGGTCATGCCCTCTT
>NZ_JADMJX010000224.1:361-8455 GCF_018780185.1 Rhizobacter sp. | reverse complement strand
GAAGGCTCGGCACCTCAATGTGTCATTCCCGCGCAGGCGGGAATCCACGATGTGCGTCGATGCTGGATTCCCGCCTGCGCGCGAATGACGGCGCGCGGCAGCTTCAGGCCGCTTTCAGCATGCCCTTGGTTTCGATGAAGGCCACGACCTCGGCCAAACCGGTGAGCGTCTTGAGGTTGCTCATCACGAAGGGCTTGGCACCGCGCATGCGCTCGGTGTCGGCGCGCATCACGTCCAGATTCGCGCCCACGTAGGGCGCGAGGTCGGTCTTGTTGATGACGAAGAGGTCGCTCTTGGTGATGCCGGGGCCGCCCTTGCGCGGGATCTTCTCGCCCGCGGCCACGTCGATCACGTAGATCGTCAAATCGCTCAGCTCGGGGCTGAAGGTGGCCGCGAGGTTGTCGCCGCCCGATTCGATGAACACGATGTCGGCGTTGGGAAACTTCTCCAGCATGCGGTCGACGGCTTCGAGGTTGATCGACGCGTCTTCACGGATGGCGGTGTGCGGGCAGCCGCCGGTTTCCACACCCACGATGCGTTCGGCCTCCAGCGCGCCGGCCACGGTCAGCAGGCGCTGGTCTTCCTTGGTGTAGATGTCGTTGGTGACGACCACCAGGTCGTATTGCTCGCGCATGGTCTTGCAGAGCATCTCGACCAGGGTGGTCTTGCCCGAGCCGACCGGCCCGCCCACACCCACGCGCAAGGGGGGCAGTTTCTTGGTGCGGCCGGGGATGGTGTGCAAGGCGTTGGTCATGATCTGAACAGTCGTGAGTATTGGGTTTCGTGCTGCGCCGACAAAATGGCCAGCATGGGGGTGAAGGCCTGGCGCTCGCTGTCCATCAGCTGCATGGCGTGGTCGACGGCGGCGGGGATCGCGGCGCTCAGTTGCGACAGCACACGCTGCCCCGCGCTCTGGCCCAGCGGCACGGCCTTGAGCGCGGCCTGCATCATGTTTTCGGCCCAGCTGAAGGCGAGGCTGAGCATGCTCTCGCGCCAAGGTGCGCCGGTTTGGGCTGCGGCGAGTGCGAAGGCGACGGGCCAGGTCGGGGCAGGCTTCAGTGCGCCGAGCTGGGCCACCCGCGGGTCAGCGACACCGCGGTTCTTCAGCCACTCCACCAGCGAGCGGCCCATCTGCTCGGTCTGCAGGCGCATCTCGCTGGCTTCGCGGGTGGTGGTGACCCAGGCGTTCAGCTCGGCGATGGTCGCAACGTCGTCACGTTGCCAGGCCTTGAAGGCCTTGCTCGCCACCGCCAGCTCGCCACGGACGAGGCCGAGGTGAAGCTGGTCGAGCAGCCACGCTGCGGTTTGCGCTTCGGTGGTGACGAGACCCGCTTCGACGGCGGCCTCCAGCCCTTCGGAGTAGCTGAAGCCGCCCACCGGCAGGGCCGGCGAGGCGAGCCACATCAACTGCAGCAGCGAGTGGGCAGAGAGGGGCTCGGTTCGGGGGTGAATGCGGGGCATGGGTGTTGGCACCACCGTTCGCCCTGAGCTTGTCGAAGGGCCCTTCGACAAGCTCAGGGCGAACGGAATGAGGGATCAGTGGTCGTGGTTGCAGCCTGGGCCGTGCACGTGGCCATGCCCGTGCGCGTGTTGGTGTTCCGGCTTGTGCTCCGGCTGGTGCGCGTGGGGGTGTGCGTCGTGCCCATGGTCGTGGTGCGCGTGCCCATGCCCACCCGCCGAGTAGGCCCCGGCTTCGGGTTCGAAGGGCGCCAGCTCTTCGGTCACGATCAGGTGCATGTGGCGCAGCATGTCGGCCAGCACGTGGTCGGGCTCCAGGTGCAGGTGGTCGGGCTGCACTTCGAGCTGCACGTGGCGGTTGCCCAGGTGGTAGGCGGCGCGCAGCAGGTCGAGCGGTGTGCCGTGCTCGGGGCAGGTGCGCACCACCAGCACGGGCTGGGGCGTGGCGATCACCTTCACCAGCGAGCCGTCTTCGGCCACCAGCACGTCGCCACCGCGCACGGTGGCGCCGCGTGGCAAGAACACACCGAGCGTGCGGCCTTGCGAGTCTTCGGTGTCGAAGCGGCTTTTCTGCCGTGTGTCCCAGTCGAGCACGACGGTGGAGGCGCGCTTGAGCAGGGCGGGGGCCAGTCCGCGGCCCTGGCCGATGAGCTTGTTGACGGTGAGCATGGTGGGGTGATGAAGACAGAAGCAGCCGCCAGTGTGACATCGGACAGCTCGCTTGGCGTTCTAATAGGGCTTGTTGCCAACGCCCCAAGAGGAATGAACATGCGTCGCCATCCCGTCACCTTTTTTGTTGCCACCGTGGTCCTGCCCCTGTTGCTGGTGGCTTGCTGGGTGGGTGAGGCCACCGTCGGTGGCACCGTCAGCGGCCTGCCGACCGGTGCCAGCGTGGTTTTGCAGAACAACGGCACCGACAACCTGACGGTCAGCGCGAACGGCAGCTTCACGTTCTCGAAAACAGTGGAGGGCGAGAAGACCTACGCAGTGAGTGTGCTGACCCAGCCGGCCGGCGCCACCTGCACCGTGGCCAATGGCAGCGGCACCATCGACGCCGACGGCACCAACGTGACCAACGTTGCCGTCACCTGCGTGACCAGTGCGTCGCTGACGGGCACGGTGTCTGGGCTGCTCCCGGGTACTGCGGTGACGCTCAGCAATGCCGGTGTGTTGTTGCCTGTGGCGGTCAACGGCGCCTTTGCTTTCCCCGGTGTGATGACGGCCGGCACGGCCTACAACGTGACCGTGGACCCCAACGGCAGCCCGGCGGGCCTGACCTGCAACATCACCAACGGCAGCGGCACCATCGTCACCGGCACCCCGACTGCCGTCGTCGTCACCTGCAGCTGAGCGCCGGCCGGCGCTGCGCAAGCGCCGAATCAGCCCGCAATCAGTAATGCGAATCGTTCCTGTTACGATGGCGTGCCGCCGACTGGCGGTTCTCCTTCCTCCGACAGGTCGATATGAAAACTCTCGCTCTCACCCTCACGGCGGCGCTGTTCAGCGTCGCCTTCGGCGCCCAGGCGCAGGTGCTCAACCTCTACAGCGCACGCCACTACCAGACCGACGAAGCGCTGTACGCCGAGTTCACCCAGCAGACCGGCATCAAGATCAACCGCATCGAGGGCAAGGAAGACGAGCTGCTCGAGCGCATCAAGAACGAAGGTGCCAGCAGCCCGGCCGACGTGTTCATCACTGTCGACGCCTCGCGCCTGGAGATCGCCGACAAGGTGGGCGTGTTCCAGCCCTTCGACTCCAAGCTCGTGGCCGAGCGTGTGCCGGCGCACCTGCGCACGCCGACCTGGGTGGCGTTTTCGACGCGGGCGCGGGTCATCGTCTACAACAAGGTCACCGTCAAGCCGGCGCTGGTGCAGAGTTATGAAGACCTGGCCAAGCCCGCGCTCAAGGGCCAGGTGTGCGTGCGCTCGGGCGCCCACCCCTACAACCTGTCGCTCGGCGGCGCGCTGATCTCGCACCTGGGTGAAGCCAAGACCGAAGAATGGGCCCGCGGGCTGGTGGCCAACTTCGCCCGCTCCCCCAAGGGCGGCGACACCGACCAGCTGCGCGCCGTGGCCGCTGGCGAATGCGGCGTGGCCCTGTCCAACAGCTACTACCTCGCGCGCCTGATGCGCTCGACCAAACCCGAAGACCAGCAGGCCGTGCGCCTGCTCGGCGTGGTGTGGCCCAACCAGGCCAGCTGGGGCACGCACATCAACGTGTCGGGTGCCGGCATCGCCAAGCACGCGCCCAACCGCGCCGCGGCGGTGAAGTTTCTCGAATACCTCACCACCGACAGCGCGCAGCGCTATTTCGCCGACGGCAACAACGAGTGGCCGGTGGTCAAGGGTGTGAAGGTGAAGAACCCGGCGCTCGATGCGCTCGGCGACTTCAAGGCCGACGAGCTGTCGATCGGGCAACTGGCCAACAACAGCGTGCTGGCCCAGAAGGTGTTCGACCGCGCCGGCTGGCGCTGAACAGCACCGTTCGGCGCGTCGTCACCGCCGGTCTTGCGCAATCTGCCGGCTGAGCACCACCAGCGGCAGCAGCCCCACCACCACGATGGCCAGCGCCGCGGTTGACGCCTCGGTCAGCCGCTCATCGGAGGCCAGCGTGTAGACCTGCGTGGCCAGCGTGTCGAAGTTGAAGGGCCGCATCACCAGGGTGGCGGGCAGCTCCTTCATCACGTCGATGAAGACCAGCAGCCCCGCCGTCAACAGCCCGCGCCGCAGCAGCGGCAGGTGCACGCGCTTCAACACCGCGCCGGGCGAGAGGCCCAGGCTGCGCGCGGCGTCGTCCATGTGCGAGGTCACGCGGTGCAGGGCCGCGTCGACGCTTTGCAGCGCGGCCGTGAGGTAGCGCACCAGGCAGGCATAGACCAGCGCGGCAATGCTGCCCGTGAACAGCAGCCCGCTCTTCCAGCCGAAGGTGTTCAAGAAGAATTCGGCCAGCACGTTGTCGAGCCGCGTCACCGGGATCAGCACCCCCACCGCGATCACCGAGCCGGGCAGCGCATAGCCCATGCCGGTGGCGGCGTGCGCCAGGCGCGTGAGCGGGTGGGGCTGCAGCCGGCGGGCATAGGCCACCATCAGCGCCAGCGAGACCGCGAGCAGTGCTGTCACGGCCGACAGCGTGAAGCTGTTGCCGGCGAGCTGCAGGAAGCGCGGGCCGAACTGCGCGTCGCCATCGACCAGCGCCATGCGCAGCAGCACGCCTGCAGGCAACAGGAAACCCCCCAGCACCGGCAGCAGGCAGCCTGCGATGGCCAGCAGCGCACGCACCCCGCGCAGGCGCACCGGCGGCGCCGGCAGGCGCAGGCCGGTGCCATGGAAGCGTGCCCGCCCGCGCGACAGCCGCTCCAGTGCCAGCACCAGCACCACGAAGCCCAGCAGGCTCATGGCCAGCTGCGCTGCCGCCGTGCGGTCGCCGAGCGAGAACCAGGCGCGGTAGATGCCGGTGGTGAAGGTGTTGACGGCGAAGTAAGACACCGTGCCGTAGTCGGCCAGGGTCTCCATCAGCGCGAGTGCGGTACCGGCGGCAATGGCGGGCCGCGCCATCGGCAGCGACACACGCAGGAAGCTCTGCCACGGCGAGAGCCCCAGCGAACGGCCGGCCTCGAACACCGCGCCGCCGCGCTCCAGAAAGGCGGTGCGGGCCAGCATGTAGACGTAGGGGTAGAGCACGCCGGCGAACATCCACACCGCGCCGCCGAGGGAGCGCACGTCGGGGAACCAGTAGTCGGCGCGTGTCCAGCCGAAGGTGTCGCGCAGCCAGCCTTGCACCGGGCCGGCGAACTGCAGCAGGTCGGTGTAGCAGTACGCCATCACATAGGCAGGCATGGCCAGCGGCAGCACCAGCATCCACTCGAAGCTGCGACGCAGCGCGAAGTCGTAGTGGGTCACCAGCCAGGCCGCACCCACGCCGATGGCCGCCACCAGCAGGCCGACGCCCGCGCACAGCCACAGCGTGGCGGCCACGTATTCGGGCAGCACGGTGGATGCGAGGTGGGCCCAGGTGGCGCCGGTGCCACCGTGGAAGATGTTGGTGGCCACCGAGGCGATCGGCACCGCCACCAGCGCGGCGACGAACACCGCCAGTGCCACCAGCCAGCCCGGGCCGGTGGCGGCGCGGCGCGAGGTGTCGGCGGGTGCGGCAGGGGGCGAGAGTTGGGTCACAGTGGTCAGGGAGGGCCGGTGTGGCCCCGCGCGCATCGGGCCGTGCAGCGTTCGGTGGCGTGCGCAGGTCGGGAGTGAGTGTGAATGAGAATTGCTTCGTGATTAGTGTAAGGTCGCCGTCGACCCCGATTGGCGCCTGCTGCGCCGCTTCAATGAACGCCTGACTCTGTCTTGCACCTGCCTTCCATGCCAGCCATTCCCGTGCCCGTGCCCGCGCCCGTGTTGTCTTTGTCCGGTTTGCGCCATGCCTATGGCAAGCGGCCCACGGTGGAGGGCATCGACCTGGCACTCGACGCCGGCACCATCTGCTGCCTGCTCGGGCCCTCGGGCTGCGGCAAGACCACGGTGTTGCGCTGCATTGCCGGCTTCGAGCCGCTGACGGCGGGGTCGATCCAGGTCGAAGGCCGCGAGGTCAGTGGCCCGCACGTGCACGTGCCACCCGAGCAGCGCCGCATCGGCATGGTGTTCCAGGACTACGCGCTCTTCCCGCACTTGAACGTGGAACGGAACGTGGGCTTTGGCATTGGCCGCAGCACGACCGAGCGCGAGCGTGTGCAGCAGCTGCTGCACACGGTGGGCCTGGAGTCGCATGCACGGAGCTACCCGCACGAGCTCTCGGGGGGGCAGCAGCAGCGGGTGGCGCTGGCGCGCGCGTTGGCGACGCAGCCGCACCTGCTGCTGCTCGACGAGCCGTTTTCCAACCTCGACGTGGAGCTGCGCGAATCGCTCGCCGCCGAGGTGCGCGCCATCCTGAAGGCGAGCGGCACCACCGCCGTGTTCGTGACCCACGACCAGAACGAGGCCTTTGCGATGGCCGACGAGATCGCGGTGATGCACCAGGGGCGCATCCAGCAACTGGCCAGTGCCTACGAGCTCTACCACCGGCCCAACAGCCGCTTCGTGGCCGACTTCATCGGCCAGGGCGTGTTTGTCGATGCCACCGTCGTGGCACCGCAGCGGCTGCGCCTGGAGCTGGGCGAGGTGGCGGCCGACGAGCCGATCCGCCTGGCCGACAGCGACCGCGTGTGTGCCGCAGGCGAGCGTGTGCAGGTGCTGGTGCGCCCCGACGACGTGGTGCATGACGACGCCAGCACCACACGCGCGATGGTGCGGCACAAGGCGTTCCGGGGTGCCGAGATCCTCTACACGCTGGAGCTGGCCAGCGGTGCGCGGGTGCTCGCGGTCGTGCCCTCGCACCACAACCACACGCTGAACGAAGACATGGGCGTGCGCCTCGACATGGACCACGTCATCGCCTTTGCCCCGCAGGGTTGAGCTCAGCGCGCCGGCTTGCCCGACAACGCCGTCAGCAGGCCCAGGCCGATGAAGGACACACCGGCCGCCCGCTGCCCCCAGCGCGCGTGTGCGCCCAGGTTCCCCAGGCGTGGCGCGAGCAAGCTGGCCGTGAGCACATAGGCCAGGTCGGTGCAGGCCGCGAGCGCGACGAAGACGCTGCCCAAGGCCAGGCTCTGCGCCAGCGGTGCGTTGCCGCTCATGAACTGCGGCAGGAAGGCGGCGAAGAAGAGGGCAGTCTTGGGGTTGAGCAGGGCCACGACGAACCCGTCGCGAAAGATGCGCGAGCGTTGCATGGGCGCGAGTTGCGGAGCGCCGGGTGCGGCCGCCGTGCCGGCAGCGCGCAGCATGCGCACACCTATCACGATGAGGTAGATCGCCCCCGCCCACTTCACCACCGTGAAGGCCGCTGACGACACCGCGAAGAGAGCGGCCAGCCCGAGCGCAGCGCCTACTGCATTGCCGAGGTTGCCGAGTGCCACGCCCGCGACGGATGCAAGACCCGACCCACGGCCTTGCGACAGCGTGCGCGCGAGGATATAGACCACCGCCGGCCCCGGCGTGAGCGCGAGGATCAGGCTCGCGGTGACGAACGCCAGCAGCAGGGGCAGCGGCGGCAGCAGGTCGGCGAGCATGGTGGGAGCCTCGTGGTCAGAACAGGAAGTACTTCTGCGCCATCGGCAACACCGTCGCCGGCTCGCAGGTCAGCAGCACACCGTCGGCACGCACTTCGTAGGTCTGCGGGTCGACCTCGATGTGCGGTGTGCCGCTGTTGTGGACCATGTCGGCCTTTCCGATCGTGCGTGTGCCGCGCACGGCCACCGCACGCCGTTGCAGCCCCAGCTGCTGCGGCACGCCGAGGTCGATGGCGGCCTGCGACACGAAGGTCACGCTGGTGTTGTTCATCGCTGCGCCATAGCTGCCGAACATCGGCCGGTAGTGCACCGGCTGCGGTGTCGGGATCGACGCATTCGGGTCGCCCATCGCCGCGGCGGCAATCATGCCGCCCTTCAAGATGAGCGAGGGTTTGACACCGAAGAACGCCGGCTTCCACACCACCAGGTCGGCCAGCTTGCCCACTTCGACCGAGCCCACCTCGTGCGAGATGCCCTGCGTGATGGCCGGGTTGATCGTGTACTTGGCGATGTAGCGCTTGACGCGGAAGTTGTCG
>NZ_JADMJX010000224.1:0-318 GCF_018780185.1 Rhizobacter sp. | reverse complement strand
CTGGCTCTTCATCTTGTCGGCCGCCTGCCAGGTGCGGATGATGACCTCGCCCACCCGGCCCATGGCCTGGCTGTCGCTGCTCATCATGCTGATGGCGCCCATGTCGTGCAGGATGTCTTCGGCCGCGATGGTTTCGCGGCGGATGCGGCTCTCGGCGAAGGCCAGGTCTTCGGCGATGCCGGCGTCCAGGTGGTGGCACACCATCAGCATGTCCACGTGCTCGTCCAGCGTGTTGACGGTGTAGGGCATGGTCGGGTTGGTGGACGAGGGCAGGAAGTTGGCCTCGCCGACCACGCGCAGGATGTCGGGCGCGTGGCC
>NZ_JADMJX010000374.1 GCF_018780185.1 Rhizobacter sp. | reverse complement strand
GGCCGGCTCAAATTTGAAGTGCAACACCTCCACTAAGGTGCTGCACCATGGGAACTCACTACAGCCATCTCACCGAAGCTCAGCGCATTGCGCTTGATGCATTGCTCATCCAAGGTCATAGCCAGCGCTCAGCTGCGAGGCAGCTTGGCATCAGCCCTTCCACCGTCTCTCGTGAGATTAAGCGAGCTCAGGCTTGCGGGTTTGACCGCTACGTCGCCCTCTTTGGCCAGCGCGCCTATGCTGCCGGTCGCAAGCGTACCGGTCGTCTACGCCGCAAGCTCTGCCCCTCGGGGAGCGCAGCAGCCGTTACATCATGCTCGGCAAGCTCGATGGCTTCAGCTCCACACCTGCGCTCGAAAGCTTCACCAAGCGGCTACGCCGCGTGCCCGCCAGCCTGCGCAAGACGCTCACCCATGACCAGGGCACCGAGGATGGCTCAGCACGAGACCTTGGCCAAGCGGCTGCGAATGGATGTCTTCTTCTGGGATCCCCACAGCCCTTGGCAGCGTGGCTCCAATGAGAATGCCAATGGCCTCATCCGCGATTACCTGCCCAAAGACATGGACCTCAGCACCGTCCCCCAGGCTCAGCTCACCGCCATCGAGAACTCCCTCAACAACAGGCCTCGCGCTATCCTCGGCTTCCTCACCCCCAACGAAGTCTTCGATCAACTCAAACTCAACCACATCGCTGGTGTTGCGCTTCAAGTTAGAGACCGCCCTTTCACTACTGCCACCGCGGTGTCAGTAGTTGACGTGTCCACTCCTTCCGGTCGAACCGAATGGAGTACTCATGCAAGATGCCAATATCGTTGTCAGCGTCGAACAACTCAGAGCCGTCATTCCCGCCCCAAGCCCGGTTGTCCACAGGAAGGTGTTCAGCACCCTAGATGAGAGCGCTAGGCAGTTCATCAGCGAGTCACCGTTGATATTCGTGTTGACTTCCGATCGTCAATTCAATATCGACGTCTCCCCAAAAGGAGATCATCCTGGATTCGTCCGGATTGAGAACCCATCCACCCTGTTGATCCCAGAACGCCCGGTAACAGGCTGGCGTATGGCTTCGAGAATCTCATCGAAACCGGAAGCATCGGACTGATCTTCTTGATACCGGGAGTGCGAGAGACGTTGCGTGTCAACGGCACTGCTGTCATCACCCGCGATCCCGTCCTGCTGCAAGAGTTCGCGTCGAACGGCAAGGCAGCACTCCTCTGCACCCGAGTGGCCATCAAAGAGAGTTTCTTTCACTGCGGGAAAGCTCTGATTCGGTCGAAGCTCTGGCTTTCGGAGGCGTGGCGGGATGCCCCATCGAAAGACGCCGCAGTGAAAAGTCTGGCAAGTACATTCGGAATCTCAGAAGCAACTATGCGAGACAAGGCAGAGGAAGACTACCGCCAGAATCTGTGAGATGCCCACCAGCGCTTGGCCCTTTGTCGAGAGGGGCGTTTTCTTCGCCAGTCGCCATCTCCCTTCGAGAGAAGCGGGGATCGGCGCAAACCCCCCCACGTCTGACATCCGGCATCCCGAGTCCCGCTTGTCGCAGAATACCGAATGAACTTCGTTCTACTCTGCACCGCCACTCTGGTCATCCTCTACGCGGCGTTGAGCGTCAACGTCTCCAGAGTACGGATACAAGGGCGTGGGCCTTCAAGGGTCACCGAGGCACAGCTCACCCAAGCGGTCCGAGCGCACGGCAACGCCTCCGAGTACATCCCGCTCCTGGTGGTCTTGCTCCTGTATTTGGACTCGGCAGCTCCAGGTCTCTTCCTCGACGTCATAGCGGGTGTGGCTACTTTGAGCCGCATCGTCCATGTGGCCGCCATGCTGGTGCCATTTGAGATCACCAGCCGACACAGACTTCGCTTCGTTGGCGCACTAGGCACCTACGCATCCTTGTTCGCTCTTGGTGCAGCGCTTGTTCAGCACGCGCTGTAAAGGATCGCACCGCCCGACCCCTCACGCCCAAACAGCCCGCTACCCGACCCCATCTGCCAGAACTTCTACTTGTGAGCCAAGGCGCGTTGACAACCTGCGGTTGGCATCGCGCAGCCCACCGGGTCAGATGCGCCGGGCGCGTGTTGCAAACGAAAGAGCCTGAGCACACTAAACTTTGTCATTGCATAGAACCCAGGAATCTCCATGACGAGTTACGTTGAAGGCGCGCTGGTCAAGGACGAGAAGATCGTTCATGTCGGCCACATCAGCCTGTGGTCGGTGTGGCATCTCATCGGGCTCGGCATCGTGTTGCTGCCTGCGGTCGGCATCGGGCTCATCTTCCTCGCCATCGCCTACATCCGCTACAAGACCACCGAGCTGGCCATCACGACCAAGCGGGTCATCGTCAAGTCGGGCTTCATTCGCCGCAGCACGGTCGAGATCAACATCAACAAGGTCGAGAGCATCCAGGTCGATCAAGAAGTGCTGGGCCGCCTCTTCAACTTCGGAACCCTGATCATCTCGGGCGCGGGCAACCCGCAAGCGCCGATCACCGGCATCTCGGCGCCGATGGAGTTTCGGCGGGCGTTCATCGAGGCGCAGGACCAGGCCCGCTCGTCAGGCCCCTGACCTTGCGTCTGGCGCTGAAACTGCTGCTGAGGTTTTTGCTGGCACTCGCCAGCCTGGTGGCGGTCTACTTCGCGACGGCGTTCGTGCTGGTGTTCTTTCCCGTCAACCCCGAGCCCCGTGGCGAGCCCCTGGTGGTGCAGGCATTCGTCTACTCGAACGGGGTGCACACCGATCTGGTCTTCCCCCTCCACACACAAGGTGTCGACTGGTCGCAGGCTTTTCCTGCCCAACACCTGCCCGAGGCGCCACACGACGCCGCCTACATCGCCATCGGCTGGGGCGACCGCGAGTTCTACCTCAACACACCCCGCTGGCGAGACCTCACCGCGAGCCGCGCCCTGCAGGCCTTGTCGGGCAGCGGTCGCACGCTGTTGCACGTGAGCTATCTGCGTGAAGCCGATCTGCAAAGCGGCATGCACGCCCTGCCCTTGTCGGCACAGCAATACGCCTCACTGGTGAACTACGTCGAGCGCGCCCTGGTGCGTTCACATGCCGGCCCGGGTGTGAACGTACCCGGCCAGCACTACGGCGCGCACGATGCGTTTTACGAGGCGAACGGCGCCTACGACCTCTTCAGCACCTGCAACGCGTGGGTGGGGCGCGGGCTCGCGCAGGCAGGCGTGAAGGTCAGCGCCTGGACGCCGCTGGCCACTCAGGTGGTGTGGCACCTGCCGCGGCGCTGACCCGCTTCAGTCCTTGTAGATGCCGCAGGCGATGGCGAGGTCACCCGCACGCTCGACATAAGACGACTTCAGCCGGATCTCGTTGGTCACCGGGTGGGCCCATTTGTAGTCGACCCAGGCCTGGCCGCCCGACTTGGCCAGTTGGCCCATCTCTCGGACAAAGGGCTTGCCGTCGACATCCTTGCTGTTCGGCCCGTTGCCTAGCACGCGCGGGTTGTTGCCGTGAGCATGGAACACAGCATCGTCGACACCGACAGCCATGAGGTAAAGGTCGCGGTCGATGAACTGGCCCTTGCCGAGCTTGTTGATCTCGTCCAGCACGGCCTGCTTGCCGTGCTGCTTGAAGAAGGCAATGCCCTGCTTGACCAGCCCGACCGCTTCATCGGCGTTGCCGTATTCACGCGTGCCGAGGTTGAAGCCTGACACTGACTTGAGCAGCGTCACGGCCTGCTCGTTGAGCGAGGTCGCGGTCTGCGTGGCGTCTTTCACCAGCAGCGCATTCTTCTTCACCATGCCGTCGATCTCGGTGATGGCCTGGTTGACCGACTGGATGCCGAGGCTTTGCTCGTGGCTGGCGCCGGCCATCTCTTTCATGATCTCGGCCACGTGTTTCACCGAGGAGACGATCTCGCTCATGGTCTTGCCGGCATCGTCGACCAGCTTGCTGCCGGCATCGACCTTCTCGACCGAGTCGCCGATCAGCGACTTGATCTCCTTGGCCGCGGTGGCCGAGCGTTGCGCCAGGGTGCGCACTTCGGCGGCCACCACCGCGAAACCACGGCCTTGTTCACCGGCACGGGCGGCTTCGACAGCCGCGTTGAGCGCGAGGATGTTGGTCTGGAAGGCGATGCCATCGATCACGCCGATGATGTCGGAGATCTTGCGCGAGCTCTCCTTGATCGAGCCCATGGTGTGGACGACCTTGCTCACCACCTCGCCGCCCTTGACCGCGTGGTTGGAGGCTTGCAGCACCAGCTTGTTGGCCTGCTCGGCGTTGTCGGCGTTTTGCCTGACGGTGATGGTGATCTGCTCCATCGACGCGGCGGTCTGCTGCAATGAATCGGTCTGGGTGACGGTGCGCTCGGACAACGAGGTGTTGTCGCGGTTGATCTGCGAGGAGGTGCTGGCCACGGTGGTGGTGCCGGTGCGCACGTTGCTCACCAGCTTGAACAGTTGATCTTTCATGCCGCCCAGCGCCAGCATCAGCTGGCCAAACTCGTCGCGGCGTTTGACCTCGTACTGCGAAGTCAGGTCGCCCGCGGTGATCTTCTCGGCCGCCGCGAGCGCCTGGCGCAGCGGCTGCACCACGCCACGGGTGAACCACCACGCCGATGCCACGCCGATCAACAGGCCGGCCGTGCCGCCCACGATGATCCAGAGCTTGGCAGCCCCTTGCACCGAAGCGGCTGCCCACACCGTGTTGATGCCCAGGATGAGCAGCATCGGCCCGAAGCCGAGCAAGAGACGAGAGCGCAGAGCCAAGTTGTCGATGTTCATATCGATTCCTGATCGATGGAATGTGGGTGACGGCCCGACTTCTTGGCGGCCATCGGCTCACACGGTATCGGCGGCAGGTCGGCAGACTTGAGATGGCACCGGGTCACTCTGTGCGGAAGTTCAGGCAAAACGCCCCTGCAAGAACCACCCGGCGCCCGCACCGTCTGCCGACAAGGGCAGGCGCCCGCGGTAGAGCCAGACCAGCGCGCCGTCGGCGGTTTGCCCGATGAAGTAGTCGCGCTCGGCGAGGGCACCGTCCCACCAGCCGGTTTCGATGCGCTCGGGCCCGGCCAGCAACTGCAGCAGCCTGCCATCGAGCAAGGGGCGCGACTGGCGCTCTTGCAGGGCTTGGGGTTGCGGCAGCAGCCACAGGGGGCGGGTGATGGGGCCGGCGTGCTTCGGTGCACGCCCCCGCTGCTCACGCAGCAAAAGCGGCTCGGCCGGCTGCACGGCCGTGGCCCGCTCGGGGCGGTGGTCGGCCACGGGTACCAGGCGCTGCACCTGCTCGCGTCCCAGGCGGGCCTGCAATCGCTCGATCAGGCGTGTGAGCCCTGCCTGCTCGCTCTGCGCCGTGGGGAAGAGCTCGGCATTCGGCGGCGGGCGACGCGAGATGTCGTTCGATTGCAGCACCAGCTCGAGCGTGGGCGCAGGCAACTGCAAGGCGCCCAGGCGCTCGCGCAGCAGCACCAGCATGTGCGCCGCGTCGCGCGAGGGTTCGGCCAAGGCGATTTCGAGCACGCTGACCGATGGGGTGTCGCTGTGGCGCCAGCGAGGCTCGTGCTTCATCTGCAGGCTGAAGCTGCGCACAAACGCATGCTGGGCCGACAGCCACGCCACCAGGCGCGCCAACAACACCTGCGCCCCGTAGAGCAGCTGCTCGGTGGTGTCGGCGCGGGCAAACAGCTCCAGCTGGCTGTGGAACACCGGCGGCAGGCTGAGGGGCTCGCGCGGGTCGGGGCGCTCGCCAAAAGCGCAGTCCATCTCATCAAGCAAGGCCTCGCCAAAACGGCGGGCCAGGCCCGGGCGGGGCAGCTGACGCACATCGCCCAGGCTGCGCAAACCCATGCCCAGCAAGGCCTCGGCGTGTGCCTGCCCTGCGGCCAGCAGCCCCACGGGCGCGGCCTCCAGCGCACGGCGCAGGGCGGGCCGGTCGGCGCAGTGCAGGCCGTCGTGCAGCTGTGACAAGAGCGTCGCCCCATGCGCCGTGGGTGCGCTCACACACTGGATGTCGTGCCCCAGCGGCGCCAGCGTGTCGCGCAGCCTTTGCAGCAGCGACGCCAGCCCACCGAAGTAACGCAGGCTGGCCTGCACCTCCAGCAGCACACCGCACGGGAGCGACAGGCTCACCGCCGGCGTGAACGCCAGCGCCGCGTGCGCCACGCTGGTCAGCGCGTCAAGGTCGCGCCGCTCGTCGGCCTGGCCCAGCAGCAGCTGGGGCGCAAGCGACAAGGCCGTGGCCCGCTTCATGCCCGGTTGCACGCCCAGCGCCTGTGCGCTCGCATTGGCGCTGACGATGCGGTGCGTGTCCATCAAGGCCAGCGGCTGCGCAGCCTGCTCGGGTGCCAAGGTGGCCGCGAAGGATTCCAGCGACAACAAGGGCAGGTGAAGTGCAACCCAGAGCATGCGCGGCACCCACGGCCATCACGCCAGGTTGATGAAGGTGGCGGCGTGCAGCGGCCGGGCTTCTTCTTCCGTGCCGTCCCAGGCCTGTGCCCGGCGCAAGGCCGCGGCCGACAGCACCGGCGGCAAGGCCAGATGCACTGGCGCGAGCAAGGGCGGCCCACGGCGCTTGAGCACCCGCAGTGCCAGCTGGTCGGCGCCGGCCGGGTGCAAGGCCAGGCGCAGCGGTGCGGCACTCGCGTTCTGCTGCGCCGCCACCTCGCGCAGCATGAAAGCCGGCCCGTCGTGGGCGTGCGCGGCGAGCTGCAAACGGCGCAGCCGCTCGGCACGCAGGCGTGGCGGCAGCCAGGCCACCACCGCGCCCACGTGGCCGCTCTTCAAGGCCTGCTCCAGTGCCCACAGGCGGTCGGCCCCGGGGCGCAGCTGCAGGTGGGTCTGGATCACCAGCAGCTGGTTCACATCCAGCCCCAGCTCCAGCAGGGCGGGCGCCGACACGGCCGCCGGCGGGTCAAACAACATCACCAGCCGGCCGGCGCGCTGGGTGGCGGCCAGCGCATGGGCCAGCAGACGGATCTCGCCGATGCCGGGGTGCGGCAGCAGCAGCTCGGTCAGCACCTTGCGCGGCCAGCCACCGCCGGGCAGTTGCGCGTCGAGCTGGGCAAAGCCGCTGGGCAGGGTGTGGTCGGCACTGCGGCCCAGCTGGTGGGCGTGCCACAGGCTGGGGTGCAGGCTCTCGGGCGCCAGGCGGCTCGCCCGCGGCGCCGGAGCGGTGGGCGGTGGCAGGGTGAGAGCAGGCTGGGCATCCATGAAGAGACTGTATGCCCATACAGTTGTTTGCGCAAATTCCCCAGCACGGTTCTGGCTTGCTTCTGTCAAACAGATAGTTGCCTTTGGCAAGTTATTGCCGACAATCGCCAGCATGCCGACCGACCGCATCGAAACCATCCGCGCCTTCAACCGCTTCTACACACGCCGCATCGGCGTGCTGCACGAAGGCCTGCTCGACACCCCCTTCACCCTGGCCGAATCGCGCCTGCTGTGGGAGTTTGCCCACCACGATGCCCCCACCGCCACCGAGCTCGCACGTGCGCTCGACCTCGACGCCGGCTACCTGAGCCGGCTGCTGCGCAGCTTCAAGGAGCGTGGCCTGATCCAGAGCACCCGCTCCCCTACCGACGCCCGCCAGGCCCACCTGAGCCTCACGGCGGCCGGCCGCGAGGCGTTCGCCCCCCTGGACACACGCTCGCGCGAGCAGGTGGCCGGCCTGCTGGGCACGCTGCCCGAAGCACGGCAACAGCAACTGCTGCAAGCCATGGCGACCATCCAGCAGTTGCTGGGCGACAGCGCCGACACCGCAGCCTCGCCCTACCTGCTGCGGCCCCACCGCCCCGGTGACATGGGCTGGGTGGTGTCGCGGCATGGCGCGCTCTACGCCCAGGAATACCGCTGGAACATGGATTTCGAAGCCCTGGTGGCGCGCATCACCGCCGATTTCATCGAGCGCTTCGACGCCACCCGCGAGGCCTGCTGGATCGCCGAACGCGACGGGCACAACGTCGGCTGCGTCTTCCTCGTGCAGGCGCGCGACGACAACGACCACACGCCGTTGCCCGGCGTGGCGCAGTTGCGCATGCTGCTGGTCGAGCCCAGCGCACGCGGCCTGGGGCTGGGCGCGCGCCTGGTGGACGAGTGCGAGCGTTTTGCGCGCCTGGCCGGCTACACCCGCATCACGCTGTGGACCAACAGCCTGCTGCAAGCGGCCCGCGGCATCTACCAGAAAGCCGGCTATCACTTGGTGGCCAGTGAGGCGCACCACAGCTTCGGGCACGATCTGGTCGGCGAAACCTGGCAGAAGGATCTGGCTCCATGACGACAGCCTGCGATTGCGGCGCCCCACAACCCTATGCCGCGTGCTGCGGCCGCTACCACGCTGGCCCGCAGCATTTGTTGGCACCCGACGCCGAGGCGCTGATGCGCTCTCGCTACAGCGCCTTCGTGCGCGACCTCACCGATTACCTGCTCGCCACCTGGCATGCGAGCACACGCCCGCCAGCCTTGGAGCCCAACCCCGAAGGTCTGCGCTGGCTGGGCCTGGAAGTGCGCCAACACCGCGTGCAAGA